>CALDVW010000111.1 GCA_937924405.1 uncultured Lysobacterales bacterium | reverse complement strand
TCACGCTTGGTAACCAGCGAACGCTGCAGGCTCCCGCGAATGCCGGTGACAATAACTTCTTCAAGAACGCTTTCGTCACTCTCATCTGTTTGGTCTGCATCCTGCGCCAATGCTGTGCCGAATGTGGCATAGAGCGCAATGGCGATTGCAGTGCTTAATGCGGTGGTTGTCTTTAATTTCATAACTCTGCCCTGTTGGATGTCGGAAATATTTGTTTATTTTGAAATCACAAAACTGGTCATAACCAATTACACGAGACTATATAACCAATTAAGACCAATTTCCAGTGTTATGATCAAAAAAATTGCATTAAACATTATATCTATTTGTTTTTATGACGTATATTTAATATTTTTCGTTTAACGAGAAATTAATGTTGGAATTATTGGTTATATATTGGTTATAGTATGTCTTGTGAGTGACGAATCGAAAACCATACCAACTGCAACTTTGTCCGATGTCTTCCGGCCACTGGACCAGGAAACGCAGCAGCCACTGTATCGTCAGGTGCAAAGCGCCATTCGTGATGCGATTGCCCGCCGCGTGCTGAAGCCGGATGATGCCCTGCCGCCGGAACGGGAACTGGCCGAATTGTTTATGATTTCCCGCATTACGGTTCGCAAGGCGATCAGCGGGCTGGTTAGCGAAGGCGTACTCGACACTCACCACGGGTCGGGTAACTTCGTGCGCTCCAAGGTTGAGAAAAACTTTGCACAGCTGACGTCATTCACCGAAGAAATGGCATCGCGCGGGATGACCGCCAGCAGCCGTTGGGTCAGCCGGTCCGAAGGTATGGTCCAACCGGAAGAGGCGCTCACGATGCGGGCCAGCCCGGGAACGGCTGTCTTTCGCTTCAAAAGATTGCGCCTGGCCGATGATTCGCCCATGTCGATCGAAAATACAACCATCCTGGCCGAGTGCCTGCCCTCGATCGACGCGGTTGAACATTCACTGTACGCGGCACTCAAGAAAACCGGCAACCGGCCGGTGCGTGCCCTGCAAAGACTCAGCGCCCTGATTCTCGATGAAGAGCAGGCCGGCATGCTGGGCGCCAAGCCGGGGGACGCAGGGCTTTTGGTAGAGCGGGTCGGGTTCAACAGCAAGGGCGTGGCCATCGAATACTCGCAATCCTGGTATCGCGGCGACACCTATGACTTTGTCGCCGAGCTGAGCATCTCTGATTAAGGCCTGGCCATGACCATCGATCCTTCTTCCACCCACATGTTTTCCGAAGCCGCGGAAGCCGCCAGCGCTGTGCAGCGCCAGCTGGACCTCAATGCCGAAACCGCGGCGCGCATTGGCCGCAAGCTGCGTGAAATCAAGCCGCGCTTTATCACCACGGTAGCGCGCGGCAGTTCAGACCACGCCGCCTGTTATGCCAAGTACCTACTGGAAACCCATACCGGATTAATCACCTCATCCTCGGGCCCCTCGGTGATTTCGGTCTACCACACCGAACTGCAGCTCGCAGACAGCCTGTGCCTGTTGATCTCGCAATCCGGCGCCAGCCCTGACCTGTTGGCCATGGCCGAGGCGGCCCGCAAGGCAGGCGCCTACGTTGTGGCACTGGTCAACGTGGCCGACTCACCACTGGCCTCGCTGGCGAACGAGGTGGTCGAACTGCGGGCTGGTCCGGAAGCCAGCGTGGCCGCGACCAAGTCGTTCATTGCCTCGCTAACCGCGGTAATCCAGATTGTCAGCCACTGGCTGAGCGACGACAAGCTCGCTGCCGCTCTGGAGCAGGCGCCCGAGTTGTTGCAAAAAGCCTGGGACTGCGACTGGTCGTCAGCGGTCGAGGCCATAGCCGGCACCCGGGACATGTTCGTGCTCGGCCGTGGGCTGGGCCTGGGCATTGCCTATGAAGCAGCACTCAAGTTCAAGGAAGTCTGCGGCCTGCATGCAGAAGCCTTCAGTTCAGCTGAAGTGCTGCACGGCCCGGTAACCATTGCCCGCGGTGATTTCCCGGTGCTGGTGCTGGCGCAAAACGACGCCTGCTTCCAGGGCATCTCCGACCTGGTGGATAACCTGGCGCAACGGGATGTCAGGCTGATAACCGCCGGTATCCACCATGACCGCGCCACCAACCTGCCCTCGCCGGAAGGTCACCCGGTAATCGAACCAATCCTGAGGATTCAGAGTTTCTATCGAATGGCCAATGCGCTCTCAGTTCGCCTCGGTATGAACCCGGACAGCCCTCCCTATCTGAACAAGGTGACATCGACCCTTTAAGGGCCGAACGGAGTCAGCCGTGGGCGAAATCGCGTACATCAATGGCAAAGTGCTGGCGGAAGGCCGGTTTCAGGATGACCTCACCGTCATCACGCATGAAGGTCTCATTACACGGCTGCCAACCGCCGGTGAGAATCTTGCTGCCGGCGCGCAGGTCGTGGACCTCGGCGGTGACTACCTGCTGCCCGGCTTCATTGACACTCAGGTTAACGGGGGCGGCAATGTGCTGTTCAATGAATCACCCGATGTAGAAGGCATCCGGACCATCGCCGGGGCGCACCAGCAATTCGGTACAACGGGTCTGCTGCCCACATTGATCAGCGACGACCTGGAAGTCATTCATCAGGGTGTAGCGGCTGTCGATGAAGCCATAAACTCCGGTGTTCCCGGCGTTCTGGGCATTCATATTGAAGGCCCGTTTCTCAGCCAGGAACGCCGTGGCGTGCATGACGCCAGGAAACTCCGCAAGCTGACCGCTGAAATCATCTCTGACTTGCAGCCCCTCGAAAATGGCTGTTCGGTACTCACCGTCGCGCCTGAAACCATGGAGCCCGGCATGATCCGCGAACTGACCGCCAAGGGCTTTCGGGTATGTGCCGGCCATAGCAACGCAGATTACGAGGTCATCAAAAACGCCATCGAGCAGGGCCTGTGTGGTTTCACACACCTGTTCAACGCCATGTCGCAACTCGGCGCGCGGGAACCCGGCGTGGTCGGAGCGGCTCTGGACAGTGACACTACCTGGTGCGGCATCATCGTCGACCAACACCATGTTTCGCCTGCTTCCGCCCGTATTGCCTACCGCTGTATAGGCCCCAAAAAACTGATGCTGGTGACCGATGCCATGCCGCCAGTGGGCTCGCCCGATACCGACTTTACCCTGCTGGGCAAACACGTCACGGTAAAGAACGGCGTATGCATAGACTCTGACGGGACGTTGGCGGGTACGGCACTGGATATGTCCACTGCACTGCGCAACATGATCAACATCACCGGGTGCTCCTTGGCCGAAGCTTGCATGATGGCCAGCCACGGCCCGGCTGAATTCCTTGGCCTGCAAAACTGCCTGGGGCGGATCGAGGTCGGTTTCAACGCCGATTTCGTGGTCGTCAGCCCGGATCTTGGCGTTCAACGAACCATCATCGGGGGCCGGGAAGTCTGGGCACGGTGACCCTCGCAAACGTTGCGGAGAAGCTAAGCATTGAATACCCGCCGACTTGACGAACTGGATCTGCTGCGCGGCTTGAGCGTCATCGGCATGCTGCTGGTCGTCACACCGGGTCAGTGGGAGCAGAACTACAGTTGGCTGGTGCATGCGCCATGGGAAGGCCTGGTGCCGGCCGACATGATTTTTCCGGGCTTTCTGTTTTGCGTCGGCTTTGCACTTCCGCTATCCCTCAGCAAACGAATTCTGGCCGGTGAATCCTATCACCGGTTGGCCACGCATTTTCTTACTCGCGGACTGGCGCTGATCGGAATCGGTGTGTTGATTAACCTGCTCCAGACGTTCAGTTGGGAGAATGTTCGGTTACCGGGCATTTTACAAAGCATCGCCGTGTGCTGGCTGCTTGTTGGCGGCTTGCTGCTGGCGGCGAACCGGGCCGGTCAACCCGGCGAGTGGAACCCCCGCCTGGGCCTGCTGACCGTTTGTGGCATCGTTATGCTGACCGCTTACTGGATGCTCCTGACCTTTGTGCCTGTGCCGGGTTACGGCGCGAACCGTTTCGATTCGGTGGGCAGCTGGCCCGCTGTAATCGACCGGGCAGTATTCGGAGTAAATCATCTTTGGATCTGGGGGCGAACCGACGGCGCGGTGACCTACGACCCTGAAGGCCTGCTGTCCACACTCTCAGCAAGCATCAATGTGCTTATCGGAGCGATCTTGGCCAGCCTGTACCTGCGGACCCCACAAAACTTCACTCCTGTACGCCAGGTCAGCACCGGTGCAGCTTTAATGGCCGCGGGACTCGCTGCCAGCCTGTTCTACCCCCCCATCAAACAAATCTGGACCGGAAGCTTCGCCCTGTTCAGCAGTGGCGTTGCGCTCGCATTGCTGGGTGGTTTCTCCCTGCTCGTGAGGAATGACCTGGCCGGCAAACTGCTCTTCCCGGTGAAAGTTTACGGCTCCAATGCACTTCTCGTTTTTATAATCTCCGGCCTGACGTTTGCTACATTTGATATCCCGTTCATCCCTACGGGCGAAGATATCATTTCGTTCAGAAATCTGGGCTACGGCTTATTCAGTGGCATCCTGCCGGATAACCGGTCGGCATCTTTGGCGTTCGCCTTCGCGTTCGTTTGCCTGCTTTACCCATTGATGTGGTTCCTTTATTCCAGGCGATATTTCCTCAAATTATAGAGGCGCGGCCAACAGGGCTGCCTCAACGCCCGAAAAACTGCTTCACGGAAGCCTCCCAACCAGCGTCGTCCAGACTTTCAATCGCACCGATGCGTAGCGTCGCAGGATCGAATTCCTCCTGGTTGCTGGCTTGCTTTGCAAATTCCTGGAAGCGGTCTATATCCTCCTGAATAAAGGCGACTGCGGATTTCCCGATCTTCAGTTGGGGCAGTTCCGTATCCAGGTCATCACCTTCGATAACACAGACCCAGCTTTCCCCAAAAGGCGTCTCTTCCAGCATCGCCCAGTTTTCCTTTAAATCTTCGTTGACCTTCACTACCTTGCCACTTAGCGGGGCATGAAACCGGGCCCGTCGATGACCCTGGTTGACGCTGAACAGGGGCTCACCGGCCTTGACCTTCATTCCGATGTTCGGGAAATCTATCGTGTCGATACTCCCCAGCAGCTTCTTGGCGAAGTCATCCAGGCCAATTCTTGCAGTACCGTCTTCAGCGAGGCTGGCCCAGCAGTGTCCGGAGGAGATCAGGACGCCGCCGGGGATCGAGAATTCCCCCTCCACACTGCGCTCGATCTCGGCCGGGCTGGCCACGTGAACTTTCGGTTTCAGCTGTTTTTCGATCCGATCGCGGCGCTTTATCAGGGCATGCCTGACGAACACCCTCAACTCGTCCTCGGTAAACGGCTTCTCCACGTAATCCATGACCCCGTGCTTCATGCACTCCACGGCGGACTCCACGGTCGCGAATCCTGTAATGATAACCACATCGATATCCGGCCTGAGATGCTTCACTGACTTGGCCACGTCGGTCCCGGACATGGCTGGCATCTTCAGGTCGGTAAATACGAAATCGTAGTCGTGCATCCGGACCAGGCCTAGCGCTTCCTGCCCGGTCTCAACCGTATCGACGCTGTACCCGTCCAAAACGAGAATCTTGCGGAAGCTGTTCAATATCACTTCCTCATCATCCACGCAGAGAATCCGCGCCACCGGGTCTTTCACCTCCACCCGTCTGAGCGTTTTCGATTCGCGGGTAAAATCCAGCCGCAGGCTATCGGCCAGCGCTTCTTCACGGTCAGCCCGCTTTTTCTTCTCCTGCAGCCTCAGGAACATTTCCCTGGCCGCCAGGTTCAAAAAGAAGAACAGGATCAGTGCAGGTAATACTATTGTTAGCAGAGTTGTCTTCATAACAACCTCCTTAAGTGAAATCGGTGGTGGCTTGCCCGGGGTTTCATGAACTCAGCCACTGCAAATTGCTTGCCGGATTCGAGGGTAAAATCCGATACAGCCACCCTCTGAAATAGGGATCCTTCTCGACCAGTGAAGGGGACGATTGTGCTGTTTCATTGACCTCCAGAATTTTTCCACCCATCGGGCACATGATTTCGTGCGCAGATCCGTCAGGGGATGTCGCAACCGCACAGGGGGTTCCCTGTGCAAGCATTTCGCCGGGTGCCGACAGTTCGAATCCCCTGATTCCCTCTACCGCCTTTACAAACAGGTCGCTGACCCCAATCCTGGCAGTCCCCTCGTCTTCCATCAGGACCCAACTGATATAACCGAGCCTGTAATAGGGCGAGGGACAGGGCACGTAGCTCATGCACCTGTTTAGCCTCAGGCCCGCTGTTTCGGCCTCGTCCATGAGCATGCTGCAACGCAGGCTGCGACGAATGACTGCATACAGTTCATCAGCGGTGAATGGTTTCGAAATATAGTCCACCGCTCCGGTTGCCGACAGGGATCTGACTGCATTTTCAACGGTGGAGTATCCGGTCATCATGACGACGGGCGTCTGAATGCCTTTCCGGGCAAGTTCTGCAAGCAATTCGAAGCCGTCGAGCCCGCTCATCATGATGTCGCAAAGTACCAGGCGAAATGTGCACCGCTCCAGATAACGAAGCGCCTCGGAAGCGTCATTCGCAGCGGTCACCGACATCCCTTCCGCCCCACAAACCTTTACCACGGCCTGAGTAACCGACAGTTCGTCATCGACAACCAGGATGTCTCGCGTCAGGCTCATGAGTCCACCGGTAATCGCACGATAAAAGTTGTCCCTTTGCCAACTTCGCTTTCCACGGAGATCGTTCCGTTATGATTATCCAGAATGCCCCAGGTAACGGCCAGACCAAGACCGGTACCCTTATTGCCTTTTGTCGTCGCAAACGGCTCAAAAAGCTTCGGGATTTGCGCCCTGGGAATGCCGCAGCCGTCGTCCTCCACCCGGATTTCCACGAATTCGTCATTCCATGCGGAATCGACCTGGTCCCAGCGCCGCCAGCCGCAGCCTTGCTGCAGACAACCTCGAACGATCCCTTTCAGGGGCACCTCGAAGGCATAGACTGGTGCGCCGCAATCCGGGCACAGTTCGCCTTCGGCGATGAGTGAAACCGAGCATTCCGGACACATTAGCTCGATGCCCTCCCCGAGGGCCGGCATTTCACCCAGTTGGTGTTGATTCGAACCGTACATGGGATTGATATGGATGAGCCCGGTCTGTCCGTTTTTGCGGAAACGCATGCTGATGGCGGGTTTGTCATCGATCCTGAACTCACTGTCAACGAGATCGTGCCGCTTGCGGCAGAGTGCACGTTTTATCTGAAGGATTTCGTCAGCGCCCACCCTGATCGCTCTGCTGCTGATTTTTATGGTTCCGCTACTTTCACCGATGGCGTCCGAAGCATTGACCATCAAATTGATGAAGACCTGCTGTATTTGATTGGCATCCACTGTTACCTGGGGAAGCGCGGTATCCAGCTCCATGGCCAGCTTCACGCGCCCCAGCGAAAGCTGATTCTCTATCACGGTTGCGGCTCGGCCGATGATCTCGTTAATATCGGCCTTACGCTTCTTCGGGACGGTCTGGCGGGCAAAATCCAACAGGCTCTTGACTATTTCCCGGCAGCGGATTGTTTCGGAAACGATAACATCCAGGTCATCCCGCATCTCGGATCGTCCCTGAGATCGTTTTTGAAGATAACTGCTGTAAGTGAGAACGGCAGTCAGGGGATTGTTGATTTCGTGCGCCACTCCAGCCGCCAGCCTTCCCAGCGAGGCGAGCTTATCTGATTGAAAAAGCTGCAGTCGCGCCTCCGCCAGCTTATCGGTCATGGTATTGAAAGATTGGGCCAGCATTCCCAGCTCGTCGTCACGCTTCACCGTAACCCGGTGCCCCAGATTTCCGCCAGCCACCTGCCTCATTCCCGTCAGCAGTTCCTGAACCGGACGGCCGATCCACCAGCGGACCATGAACCCAACGAGAAAGCTCAGAATGACGATGGCGCTGACGGCAAAAATGGCGATTACAACCCCGCTGCGCCGGATATTCCGGTCGACATCGGCAAGGGGTATCGTGACATCAAGCACTCCGAGTACGGTCTGCGCCCTGGGGTGTGCATGGCAGGCCGCGCTCCAGCACGATTGCGAATTGTAGATCGGGTTGATGATCCCCAGCAGGCGCGGCGAGTCCGGATGAGGCCGGAATACCCGGGTTCGCGCCTGCTGCTCCAGGTGCTCCAGGGGTTGGCCGGCAGAATGGCAGCGGTAACAGCTCTCCGCTTTCTTGTCGACCATTGTGCCGATCTCGGCCGAGTCCGAGGAGTAGATAATTGCTCCCAACTTATTGAAAACGCGGATGCGGTCAATGCTCTCTTGCCCGCCAATCCGGCGAATACTCTCGTGAATTCGTTCCCTGTCGTTGTGCAGCATGTCGTACTCGGTGTCCGACTTGACTGCTTCGCTGAGTTGATTGGCATGCCGCTCTACCTCGCTGAGCAGGCTATTTCTCTCGGACTGGATATTGAAGTAGGCGAAAATGCTGATCGCAACAAGAACCGTCAGCACCACTGCGAAGGTCAGTTTGAAGCCTATGTTGTTGGTCAGCATTGATCACCCGTAACGGGTCGATTGTGTCCTGCGCAAGTGTGCTTTCAAGGCCAATCCTTCCGGTTTTTCACTGGCGCTGAAAGATAGCGCACCAGGTAGATGAACAGCACCCAAAAACACAGTAACAACAGGTACTCAAGACCTTTTGTTTCAAAGATATTTACATAAACAAATGAATTCATAGCCGTTGTCTCTTTAGTTTAATGGGCGGGTTTGAACACCGGCATGCGGGTTACAATCCAGCGGAATATCCAGATTTCAGTGAAAATAATCATCAGCGTCACTACGATCTCCTGCCAGGACGGATAGTAGTGAACATCGGCATACCACCTGAAACTGATAATGGAGACATTGAGCCGGTTGAGCACAATGCCGAGCAGAGCCAGAATGGATGCAAGCTTGACGATATTCAGACTTCTGTTGCGGAAGCCAAAGGCGAACATGAAGCCCGGAACCAGCACGAAGCCCAGCACTTCCAGCAGATACCAATAACCCCAGCCGTCGCCCAGTAAGCCCCACTGTTTGTCATGAACGAATAACAGGGCTTTCATGAAATAGTAGACAAACATGGTTATGGCCGCGCCCTTCGCCAGCCCGAAAATGATGTCATCGAACGCATGATGACTGTCAGGGTCGATCAGGTTTTTGAATACCCTGTGACTGATGGTTCCTTCGAAAATGATCATGGCCAATCCCGCGTAGATACTGGAAACGAAAAACAGGATCGGAATGAATTCCGACCACCACAAAGGATGGATTTTCGGTTTGGCCATGAGAAACAGCGCCCCAAGGCCCGATTGATGCAATATCGATAATGTGATCCCGAAAATAACCGTACCGAGGGTCAGCCCCTTGAGTATTTTGCGTGCCTTTTCCCAGTGCGCCCATTCCGCAATAACCGGAGAAAATTCGACGAACGCAGCGACCATGTACAGCATGAAGTGCCAGCAAATCAGGAACATGACCGAACTGAACCCGAACGAATTGCCGATATAGGGATTAAAGGCGTGCCACGGCCGCCCGAGATCGAACAGCAGAGCGCCGGCATAAAAAATGTAGGCCAGCAAGGCGTTCAGAACGGTGACGCGAACAATGGATTGATACTTGTCCACTTTCATGACATAGACAACGAAAGTGATGACATAAGCCCCACCGGCAAGAGCAATTCCGGTGACCACGTCAAAACCGAGCCAGAAGCCCCAGGGAAAATCCTGCGACAGGTTGGTCACGGCGCCGAGACCATAGACGAAGCGGAAGTACAGGATGACCAGTCCGGTCAGAATGACCGGAACCGAGATGATATTGAATGGTGTGAGCCAGGGTCCGCGCGGTTTCATCTCCTGGATCAGGAACTGGAAGAAGTGACCCATTTCCCTGGTGACGGCGGTGCTCATCCCTCACCCCCTTCCCGATCGGGATCAAACGCTTCGCCCTCTGCGGAATTGCTGCTGCCTGCAAGCGCGTTAAGCCCCAACAGGAAGGCCGGCACACCGAACAGAACCATGGGCACCGCATAGAGGAATTCTTTTGTGTATTCAGGATAAGGCTTGTTACCGAGATCCGTTCTAAACCCTATCTGGTCAAAAGGTACGGCCGACAGGTAAATGTATCCCGTGCCGCCGACTTCATGCTCCCCATAGATTTGATGCACGTATTTATCCGGATGGCTGTAAATGCGATGCCTGGCGATTTCCAGGTTATCTGCACGGGTGCCGAATATGAGCGTATCGGTGGGACACGCCTTGACGCAGGCTGGTTTTTGCCCCGCCTGGAGGCGCTCGAAACACATCGTGCATTTCTGCAGTTTCGGGTTCCATGAGCCGTACTCGAACTTGGGCATGTCAAAGGGGCAGGAAACCATGCAGAAGCGGCAACCGAGGCATTTACCTCCGTCCCAGATGACCGGCCCCTTTTTCGTTTTCTCCATCGCTATCGTGGGACAGGCAGTAGCGCAAGCGGCCTGGTAACAGTGCATGCACTGTCTTTTGACGTACACGTCGCCCTTTTCAGTCTCGTGTTTGTTAACGACCATCCACTGCTTGTCACTCGTTGTTCTTTGCGCCTCAAGCGCACCGTCATTAATGACATCCGGGACCAGCAGATCATGCTCCTCACCACAGGCGACTTCGCACGCCCGGCAGCCGATACAGCGTGTCGTATCGACCAGAATTCCAACAAATTCTTCCGGGTTGCGTGTCTCCTGGGCCTGTACCTGATTGCCCGCCAAGGCGGCAGTGCCAGCAACCAGCGTTGTTTTTAGGAAACCTCGTCTGTCCATCTTGGCTATTTCTCCTCCTGCACGTGGCAATCGCCGCACCCTTCGCTGGCTTTTGCACCGGCACCGGTTTCGTGGCATATCCAGCAACTTTGATGGACGACCACCTTGGAACTGAGCGTTTCGTCAGAAATATTTTCAGGTTCTGAGTGGTGACAATCGGAGCATTGGTAATACTTGCTGCTGTTCTCCGAAGTTGGCTTATGGCAGTCCTGGCAATTGATCCAGGAAGACGTCAGGTAGTCCGGATGCGGCGTATCCAGCTCCATGGCCTGAATTTGGTGGTGGCATTTTTTACAACCGAATTTCAGATGCCGCTTGTGCGGGAAAAGTACGTTCCCTGCCGACGATTCAATCAAAATATCACCCGGTATAGCCGGCTTGTCGGCTCCGGCTTCCTGCCCGACACTGGGCAGGGAAAAAGCAAGAACGAACAACGCTGTTAAAACCCAATACTTGTGCATAAATGCCACGCTCATTTTTTCCCAGTAATGGAAGCCGGACAGATTCAGACCTCTCCACGCTGCAGAAATGGTTTGGTAAACCCGTCCAGGAGCTGCAGGTGTTCCGCATCTCCGTCCCGCTCACTCTTTGCAGTTTCTTTCGATTGATGCCGGTCTGCATCTTCAACAATTCTTTTTGCAAGTTCCCGGTATCTGTCAATTTCCTGTTGATACCAATCCACTGAATCGAACCCGATTCTCAGGCCCGGCAACTCTCCGGCAAGATTCGACGGCTCGATTGCGCACATCCAGCTCAGCTCGAAGGGCTTGATTGCCAACCACTCGGGATGTTCGGCGTGTTCGGCGTTGATGGAAGAGACTTTTCCACTGAGTGGAGAGGGTATTTTCAGATCGTAGTCACCGTATTTCAGCGCAAACAGCGTTTCCCCCTTTTTGATTTTTCGTCCTTTTTCGGGCAGGTCAACCTGGTCAATATGGCCAAAAACCTTCCTGATGAGATCATCCAGGCCGATCCGGACCATGCCGTTCAGTCTGATCGTTGCCCAGGTATGCTGCGGAGAAACAAAGACCCCTGCCGGAACATTCAATTCAAAACTGGACCTCGATTCACTGCTGCCCGGCTTGACCAGGTGAATCCGGTGGCGCATTTGCCTATCAAGCCTGGCCTGCCGCTTGATCAAGGCGGTTCTCACCGTTTCGATCAGTTCATCCTCGGTGAAAGGCTTTTGAACATAGTCCATAGCGCCAAAACCGACGGTTTCCACCGCGGTTTCAATCGATCCGTAACCGGTGATGACGATGACATCGATGTCAGGACGCAGGTGTTTGACGGCTTTGGTCACTTCAACCCCATCCATCCCGGGCATTTTCAGATCGGTGAAAACAAAGTCGTAGTCGTTTCTGCGAATGAGTCCCAGCGCCTCGGATCCCTTCTCCACGGTGTCGATGCTGTAGCCCGCCAGTACGAGTGTTTTACGAAAACTGTCCAGAATGACAGGTTCATCGTCCACGGCGAGAATCCGCGCTCTTGGGCGATCCAGTTCGACCCTCTTGAGAGTCAGCGCCTGCTCACTTACATCAAGCTTCAGGCCGATATCCAGGGCACGTTCTCTTTCCCGCAGTTCGCGTGCTTCACGGGCCCTGTTGAGGAGTATGCGCAGCACGATATCGACCAGGACAAACACGATGATTGTAATAAGGACAATCGAAGTGACTACCATGATTCAGGTCCTCCGGATTGACAGAAGTGCCGGTGCTGTCGCCAGGTGGCAGGCGGGCGGCGACCGGAGATCGGGATTGGGGGTTGTGTTGATCCAGAGCTGCCGGTTTGCAGCCCATCGCGAGCGTGGAAAACCCGCATTCTGGCCAGAAGTCCGAGAACAACATCCAGCCCATGCGAGTTGACAATCGTCCACTTCATCGGCAATGAATCCGTTCTTGTTTTATGCCATGAAATTATCCCCTATCAGATTGTCAATCTAACTGATAAAGGTCAGAAACTTATTGAATTTAAACAAAAATAAGAGGCATTTCCGGGGCATCAAATACCCAGGAAGGGCCCTGATAATCCAATGTCAGCCTGCAACGCCCCCGCCGTCTACCACCAGTGCCTCGCCTGTCACAAATGAGGACTCGTCGGAGGCCAGGAATAACACAGCGTCGGCAATTTCCCCGGCCTTGCCGATGCGCCCCAGGGGCCGGTCAGAGGCACCGGCGGCGTACTCTTCCCAGGAGATGCCACGCTTGGCCGCATCATCGGGCAGCATCGGGGTCTGCACGTCGCCGGGGCAGACACAGTTTACCCGGATCCCATCAGGCCCATGATCGATCGCCATGGCTTTTGCCATCACGATTAACCCACCCTTGGCAGCGCAATACGCTGCCGCTTTGTCGCCGCCCAGGATGCCCCAACCCGAACTGGTATGGATAATCGAGCCACTGCCCCGCTCGATCATAGACGGCAAGACGTATTTCGACATCAGAAAGGCGCCCTTGAGGCTGGAATCAATGGTTTCATCCCACTCCTCCTCGGTACATTCCGGAAGGGATTTGGGATGAAACACACCGGCATTGTTGAACAAAACATCGATCTTGCCAAAGTGCTCCAGGGTTTGTTCGACTGCCCGGCGGCACTCGTCGGCGAAGCGCACATCGGACCGGATGAACAGGGTCTTGCCACCTTTCGCCGCGATGGTCTCGACCAGTTGTTCCCCGCGCCCGGAGTCGCGCCCGGTGAAGGCGACTGCTGCTCCCTCGCCTGCGAAACGCACGGCAGTTGCGCTGCCGATCCCGGAGGTGCCTCCCGTGATGAGTGCGACCTTTCCTTCCAGTCTCATGGCTTTATCCTTTCGATTCTATTTGCGGTGACAAGATCATTGCGGGCAATACACGGCAGGCTAGTCGTGAGCCCACTGGCTGCAGAGCCCCCCGGTGGTTTCCGCACCGTCCATCACGTAAACCTGGCCAGTGGCAAACGCGGCGTCCTCGGAAGCCAGAAAGGCAAACAATGCTGCTATTTCGCTGGGTTTCGCGTGCCGCCCCAGGGGGATTTTGCGGTTCACCGCAGCCAGCATCGAATCTGAATACTCTGCGCGCTGCATCGGTGTGAGTACATAGCCGGGAGAGATCGCGTTCACGCGAATGACAGGCGCCAGTTCCAGCGCCATGGCATAGGTCAGGGCGATCACGCCTCCCTTGCTGGCGCTGTAGTCAGCATAATGCGGATACCCGGTGGAGCCCGCCGTGGATGCAGTATTGAGAATCACGCCGGAGCCGCTGTCCATCATGTGCCGTGCGGCGGTCTGTGCGACGTTGAAAATACCCTTGAGGTTGACGCCCAGCACTTCGTCCCACTCCTCGGGCGTGATATCGAGGAAGTCGTGACGGATGCTGATGCCTGCGTTGTTGATCAGTATGTCGACCGATCCCATTCGATCTATGGCCTCGGCGACTGCTGCCTGTACCTGATCCAGCCTGGATACGTCCGCATCCAGTACGGCGGTCAGGCCCGGCAGTTCTTCGCTAACCCGATCCCGCGCACCGGCGCTGCGATCCATCACGCAAACGGCACAGCCTTCTTGCACAAAGCGCTCCGCGGTGGCCTGGCCAATTCCACTGGCGCCACCAGTCACCAGGACGTTCTTACCGCTCAAACCACGCATGGGCCGCCTCCAGATACTCGTTTTTCTCGAATGAACAATAAGTATAAATCCAATCGCCCGGAAAAAACGCTAGAGCTGCTCTGCTATCCAGGCGTCTATCTTCGCCTCCATCAGGTTCAGCGGTAACGCACCATCCTCAAGAACACGATCGTGGAATGTACGAATATCAAACCCGTCACCCAACTGCTGCTGGGCCCGCTTGCGCAACTCCAGTATTTTCAACATACCCAGCTTGTAGCCGAGCGCCTGGCCGGGCCATACCGCGTAGCGCTCAACTTCCGCGGTGGCTTCATCCAGATGAATGCCCTCGGTGGCTACTGAATATTCAATAGCCTGTTCCCGGCTCCATCCCAACGCATGCATTCCCGTGTCAACCACCAGCCTGACCGCACGATGCAGCTCCTGCTGCAGGCGGCCAAGGTCATCAACCGGATCGTTTTCATAAAGCCCCATTTCACTGGCCAGGTATTCCGCATAGAGGCCCCAGCCCTCCCCGGCCGCGTTGGAATAGAAAATGGTATTGAGGATGGGCAGTGAAGGGTCCATCGATAATACAGTCTGCAAGTGATGTCCCGGGTTGGCTTCGTGATAAGTCAGCGTCTGCAGGGAGTACGAGGGCAGGACCGCCGTGTCCGCCAGGCTGATCCAGAAGGTGCCGGGGCGGCTGCCATCCAGAGACGGGGAGTCATAGAAAGCGCCGCTGGTGGCTTGCTCTCGATGAGGCGGGACAGCCCTGATCGCGACTTCCTGTTCGGGCAGTTTGCCAAACCATTGCGGCAGTTTGGCGTCGGCCAACGCCAGGTCGGCCGCCATGTCAGCCATCAGCTGCGCCTTGCCTTCATCCGTGTTGGCGTAGAGGTATTCGGGATCCTGCAGCATCTCACTCATCCGCGCACCCACGGTGCCCTCGGTATAACCAATGGTGTTGAGCAGCTGATCCATCTCGGCATGGATGCGCTTCACCTCGACCAGCCCGACCGCATGGATTTCTTCGGCTGCCAGGGTCGTGTCGGTCATGTGGGTGATCATCGCCTGGTAAAATGCCTCACCATTGGGCAAACGCCCGACACCCGGCTCGTGGGTTGCCAAAGGGCGCAGTGCGGTCAAAGCCTCGATCAATCGCCTGCTTGCCGGGTAAACCTGTTCGTCGACCAGCGCTACGGCCTGCTCCATGAACTCATCCGCATCTGCGATACCCGAATCGGTCAGTTTTTCGCCAAAACGGACCACCAGGGAGTTCTCCGCCGCCGGCATGTCCACGTTGACAGCCAGGTTGGCGATTGCCTTGTCGATGCTGAAGTCCGGTGGTACAACACCCAGATCACGGTCGTGATGCATTTTCTCGATTACCTCATCGAGTACGCCGGCATAACGGTTCAGGCGGCTGAGGTAGGCAACGGCATCCGCCCTGGTTCCTATGGCCATTTTGTCCTCGAGTATCGCGGGGATTTCTATATGTGGGCCGGTCAGGTGGGAGACTACCCAGGGAACGAACCACACGCCGTATTCACCGAGCACCGATCCATAATCGACCAGCGTGGCTGGAGCATAGGCGTTACCAGCCTCGATTTCGACCAGTTGCAGGCTGATCTTCTGACGGGCTGTCAGCGAAGCTCTGTCGATACCAGCCAATTCGTCAAGTATCGACTTCAGGCCCGCTCGCCTCCTTTTTTCCCCGGCAGATGAGTATTCACCCAACTGGCTCGAAACACCGGCACCGGCTTTTTTATCCGGTACGCCAAAATAGGTGGCTATTTCCGGCCGCAAAGCAAAATAATCCTGCGATAACTGTTGCATGCGGGCGTCAAAATCAGGGACCGGGCCGGGTGTGACCACGGCTGGCTCTTCGACAGGAAGAATCGGTGATTTTTCCTCGGTACAGGCCCACAGGGCCACACCACTGAAAAGTAAAATGCCAATCTGTCTCACCATGATTTGATGCTCTGCGCTAAAAATCATGGAGGTTAACCGCTTTGCGTGACCGAAACCACCAGCAGGTGGAAAGCGAGGCTACTTGCAGTTGCCGACTCAAGCCCATTTTTGCGGCACAAAAAGAAGAAAATCGGGTTTGACCTTCATCATTGAACGCCGGGACCTAAAACAGCCAATGGTTCGGATATCGGCAGCTTCATCCGCTTTCCGAGCGTCGTAAAGTCTTATCCTGACCCCAATCACTGATTTGATTACCGAATTGGGACATTTTTACTCTGCCCCCGGTTAATGTAAACTTTTATCAAGAATTGAAATAACCGGCACATAAGGAACGAGCGCCGGGTATCTGACAGGGATCAAATGGAAGTGAATGTTGTTATTGCCTGAGCACGATAATGTGCGCCGGCAAGAAGACCAGATTTCGCGGGAAAAAATGGAAATTCTCCGAAAGTCGGGAGGCCTTCAAAATGAAGACGTTCATCTTTCTGGCAGTTACAGCCGTGGTTGTTGCCGTAGTCGTTTGGAGAATGCGGAAATCCGACGCCGAGGCAGCCCTGGCCCGGCGGAATGCCATCGAGCAAAAGCAAAAGCAGCGAAAGGAAGCTGTCTCATGCGAAGAAGACATGATATGGCCAGTCATCATCAAACCTGTAAAAGGCGGTAATCCGGACGAGGCGGATCCGGAAGCCCATGAACCTGCGATGGCCACTATCGAGTTCGAGTCATCTGAGAAAATGGCTGGTTAATCAAGAAGTTGGGCGAAGAAAAACAGCTTGCAGCATAATTCCCACCGGGAGTTGAGAAAAACCCCGGTTTGATTGGCGGGGCTTGCCGGAATAATCCGGACAGCGGGCCTGCTCCCTTCGTTCGTCATATACTCAGTAAAGTCACAACAACAACCTAAAAGCGGGCTTACTTCATGCGACCGATAACGATGAACGCAATTGAAGTGATCGGTTGCCATGCGGAAGGGGAAGTCGGAGACGTAATTATCAGCGGCGTCGAGCCGCCCCCCGGCGATACGGTGTGGGACCAGGCTTTATGGATTGCCAATGACGGCCTACTTCGGAACTTCGTATTGAATGAACCACGTGGCGGTGTATTTCGTCACGTGAATTTGCTGGTTCCCGCGAAACACCCGAAGGCGGAAATGGGTTTCATCATAATGGAGCCAGAGGATACCCCACCCATGTCGGGTTCGAACTCGATTTGTGTGTCAACGGTGCTGCTGGAATCCGGCATTATTCCCATGACCGAGCCGGAAACCCGTTTTGTGCTCGAGGCGCCGGGTGGCCTGGTCAATGTCACGGCGTCATGCCGGAATGGAAAAGCCGAGCGCGTATCGGTTCGAAATGTCGCCTCTTTTGCGGACAAACTCGACGCAAGCCTCGAGATTGAAGGCCTGGGGACACTGGCCGTGGATACTGCGTTTGGCGGTGACACTTTCGTGATCGTGGACGCAGCCAGTACCGGCTTTGACTTACGCCCTGACGAAGCACGTGAGCTGTGCGAACTGGGCGTCCGGATCACTGCCGCCGCCAATGAACAACTCGGTTTTCACCATCCGGAAAACCCACTCATTTCAGCCATCTCTTTTTGCCAGTTCACTCATCCGGTCGTTACAGAATCCGGACAGCGGATCGGCAAGAACACCGTGGTGATCAGGCCGGGGAAACTCGACCGGTCCCCGACCGGGACAGGCTTGTCTGCAAGGCTCGCGGTGCTGTATGCCAGGGGCGAGGCCCAGGTCGGCGATACGCTGCTGGCCAGGTCGATTATCGATTCGGAATTCCTCGGGCGAATCGATGAAGAAGTGATGCTCGGCAACCGAACCGCCATCCGGCCTTCGATATCCGGCAGGGCCTGGATAACGGGTAAAAGCCGCCTCACCCTGGACCCCCAGGATCCCTGGCCCGGCGGCTATCGGCTCAGCGACACCTGGCCCGACATCCATTGATCGTCAGGGGTTGACTGTTTGCTCTTCCGAACAGTCACCACCTCCGGTTTCACAAACCTGGCAGGCATACGAATTTCCAAAGGCCGTGCCGTCAAAGGCGAACCGCATGGTTGAGCCTTGCCAGCTGACCCGGGGTTGCGCAGGGTTATCAAAATTCCAGCGGCCGCTGTATTGGAACCGGTCGTCTGGCGGAGAGACGGTCTCAGCCAAAGCGTCGGGTTGTACCAGGCTGAGAAACAGGCCTGCCAGCGTGATCATGGTCGTTCTGACGGTCATGATTTTCCCCCTTGTAAGCACCAAACGATATATTGCGGATTATCTCACCCGGCACTCAAAAGTATAGACAGTCATCTTGCCAATTTCATTGGGATTGCCCGTTAATCATTGCAATATATCGCTGCAAATATTTGGGAAAAGCCCGGCAATGAGACCTATACTCCTCACCTTAGTCGTGTGTAGAAAAGAGTATGCAAAACGTGGTTGGCCGGGGCACCTGGATAGTGAAGGTCTAAAATGAAATTCTCAGGTTTGATTCAATTCGAAGGTCGATGGGTCCGGGTGCGGGATCCGGTTCGAGTCATTACGGCCATTTCCCCTGAAGAACTCATCCCCGCACTTGAAGAAATAGAAACGGCTGTCAACAAGGAGAATCTTTATGCGGTCGGTTTCATGACCTATGAAGCATCAGCCGCACTCGATCTCTCCACTCATGAAAAAGGTGTACTGCCATTAATTGCATTTGGGCTATTCGAGAAACTGCAGGATTGGGACTGGGCGGAGAATTCCGCCCTCGTTGACAGTCATACCTCTTTTGGCAGGCAGAATTGGCAACCCAATCTTTCACAGAGCCAATACCGTGCCAATATTCGTTCAATCAAGTCCCAAATGGAGCAAGGGAACACTTACCAGGTTAACTACACTTTTCATTTGCGGCGTGATTTTCACGACGATCCCTACCACTTTTTCCAGAAGTTGGCGCAAACGCAGCAGGCGAGATACATGGCCTATCTGGATATTGGCGATTTTGCGATGTGTTCAGCTTCGCCGGAACTGTTTTTTTCCCTGGACGGCAATATCATCACCAGCAAGCCCATGAAAGGAACGGCTGCTCGCGGCCGCACTTCAGCAGAAGACGATTCCAACATCGCTGCGCTGAACCAAAGTGAAAAAAATCGCGCTGAAAATATCATGATCGTGGACATGATTCGCAACGACATGGGTCAAATTGCCGAAACAGGCTCGGTGGAAGTGAGCAACATGTTCGAGGTCGAACGCTACCCCACCCTGCTGCAAATGACATCGACGGTTACTGCCAAAACAAACCGCTCGATAACAGACATCATCGCCGCCATGTTTCCATGTGCGTCGATTACCGGGGCGCCAAAAGTACGCACGATGCAAATCATTCATGAACTCGAAGCAGAAGCGCGGGGGCTTTACACAGGTTCCATCGGTATCATCGCGCCGCACCGGAAGGCGCAATTCAATGTTGCGATTCGTACCGTAGTCGTCGACAAAATAAATCACCGCGCTGATTTTGGCGTGGGCAGCGGCATTGTCTGGGATTCTGTTGCCGCAGACGAATTCGATGAGTGTCGTGCCAAGGCATCTGTCCTGACCGCAAAACTCTCGCAATATGCCTGAATAACTTTGCACCATCAGTCTTAACCTGATCTTATACATCGAATGTATATAATCTTAATTGCAAAAATGTAGATGAAGGCGGGCCAGGATTCTGCGACGAGATTTTCAGAATTTATGCAACCGGGAATCCCGTTAAATTGCTGAGCTACCATGGGGCTTCGGTGGTCGCTCGCTACATGATTGAATGGTCCCGGATCAAGAAATAGCAAAGTAATCCTCAGGGTATGGAGCCACGAAACATTCGAAGGAAATAAAATGAAGAAAACGGACCTTGAACTGGGCATGGGCCAGGACATCACCCGGCGGGATTTCATCCACGATACAGGTCTTGCCGCACTGGGCCTGTGCTTGCCTCTTGGTGCATTTGCTTCAGCTGGCCCCGGTCAGGCAGGGCGATACTACCCGCCGACCCGAACCGGCATGAGAGGTTCGCATCCGGGCGCCTTTGAATCAGCGCATGCCCTGGCGCGTGCGGGCAAGCCATTCCCGGCACCCAGGGATCTGGACGAAACGTATGACCTTGTGGTGGTGGGCGGTGGCATTTCCGGTCTCGCCGCAGCTCAGTACTACCAGAAGAAATTTGGGCAGAATGCCCGCATCCTGATCCTGGAAAATCATGATGATTTCGGCGGGCATGCCAAGCGTAATGAATTCCACCAGGGTGGACAGATGCGCCTGGCGCTGGGTGGCACCCACAACCTGGAGTACTGGCAGTTCAGCGACACGGTCAACGCCATGATGGATGAGTTGGGCATTGATATCGAGCACCTGCTGCGCCACAAGGAATTCGGCTACGGCAGAAACGGCGAGAATGGTCCTGCTGTCTGGTTCGATGCCGAGACCTATGGACAGAACAAGTTATTGACCGGGGTTGATTTCAGTGAGCCGGATCCGGAAAAGCTGGCCGCCTGGATCGATGAATTCCCGCTCAGCGTGGAGGCCCGTGAGCAACTGAAGCGTTTTGTTGCCATGCGAACCAATGTGCTGGAAGGCATGAGTGAAGCCGATGCTGAAGCCTATGTTCATGGCACCCGCTACTTCGATTTCCTGCGTGAGCACGGTGGCCTGGGTGATGAAGCCATCCAGTTTTTCGACTCTGCCAACGATGGCTCATGGGGTGTTCAAACCCGTAACCTGTCGGTGGCGGAATGCGCTTGGGAACGCCTGCCGGGCAGGCAGTTGTTGGGTGAGGACCTGGTCTGTAAAGCATGGGACTACAGCCCGGCGATGTTTCCGGATGGCAACGCCAGCCTGGCCAGGCTGCAGGTCCATGCGCTGATTCCCAATGTAGCACCGGGCACCAATGCCCATAATGTTGCAGTAGCGGAATTTGACTACGATCAGCTGGACCGGGCAGAGAACACGGTACGCCTTCGCCTGAATTCTACCGTCGTCAACGCCGCCAATACCGGCAGCGGTGTAAGCGTTACCTACATCAACGATGACAGAGCATTACGGTTAGAAGCCAGGCACTGTGTAATGGCCTGCTATCACGTCATCATTCCGCACCTGTGTCCTGATCTGCCGGCAGCGCAGAAAGAAGCCCAGAAATACCAGGTTAAGCGCCCGCTGCTATTGACCAATGTGCTGATCCGTTCCAGTGCAGCCATGGACAAGCTGGGCATCACCGGCGCGCGCTGCCCGGGTCGTATGCACAACTATGTTTTAATGTTCAAAGGCATCAACACCGGTGGTTTCGAACACAAATTTGCCGATGACGGCCCTGTGGCACTGACGTTTTGGGGCACCATTGCACCGCCGGCAGAGGCGATTGAGCTGAACGAACAAATGCGCGCCGCACAGGCGAAGATGCTGGCATTGAATTTCGAGGACTATGAGCGCGAAGTCCGGATTGTGCTCAGGAACATGCTGGGGCCGGCTGGCTTTGACGTTGAAAATGACGTGCTGGCCATCACGGTGAACCGCTGGCCTCATGGCTATGCACATGATTACCTGGACCTTTGGGATCCGGACTGGCCCGAAGGCGAAGCCCCGCACCTGATCGCCAGGCGGCCGTTTGGCAATATCACCATGGCCAATTCGGACGCCGGTGCCGATGCCTACACGCACGTGGCCATTGATGAGGCTTTCAGGGCGGTTCAGGAGTTATCGTAATCGAAAGGACAGGCGCGGGACGTTGGGTTTGAACTCGGAATACTCATCTCACGCAGACCAGCCCGATGAACCGGGGGAGATCCGGTCCGCGCTTTAATAGCCCGTCACGTGCATGACGATGCGGCGGCCCAGCGACTCCGGCAGCACCTTGGACAGGAAGGCCAGGGCCTTGGCTTTCCGCCCCAGCAGGTAACTTCGGCCCGAACCAGCCAGAGCATGCATGATCGCATCGGCGACCTGTTCCGGTGAGAAATCCACGGTGAACGATTTCATGAGTTGTGAGGGCATGCCTTCGAGCATCGCCGTTCTTACGAACGGGGGTTTGATAGACAGCACCCGAATGTCATGCTCCGCCCACTCGATAGAGAGGGCCTGGGTCAGCCCGTTGACATAGAATTTAGAGGCACTGTAAACCGCAAGCAGGGGTATGCCGTAAACGGACGACACCGAACACAGGTTCAGCAATGTTGACTGAGGCGTGTCTTTCAACAAGGGAAAGGCCAGTTGAGCCACGTTGGTCAGGCCGGAAATGTTTACCCGAATCATGGCGTCGATGTCTTCAGGGTCAACGGATTCAAAGTGACCGGGCGTGATAACGCCGGCGTTGTTGATCAGCACATCCATATGGCCCTCGGTCGCCTTGGCGAACTGCGCTATCGCCTGGCTCACCGAATCGAAGCTGCCGACGTCACAATACCCGCCACAGGCTGCGTTGAACTCCTCGCCCAGCAAAAGATTCCTGATGGCTTCGGCGTCGATATCGTATAAACCCACGAACCAACCCTCGGAAGCTAATCTCCGGGCCGTCGCCAGGCCGATTCCCGCGGCGGCGCCCGTGATGAATACCGATTTCATTTTCTGTCTGTCATCCTGATCGTTGAACTCAACCCATGGTATTCCCTGGGCGGCTTTGATGAAAGCGTGTTATTGATGCCGGGGTATCTCGTTTCTCTGTCGTGATCCAGTTCTCCTGTCAGTTGAAAATACTAACTTGAAACCTGAACCAGACGGTGGCCCGGCGAATGTGAAGCGGGTCGGCCGACCCGGGGGCAGAATGGCAGAAACGACCCATCCATGTAAACTGTGCCGGACAGTAAATCCCTCGAAGGCATGGAGCTGCCATGCACTCCAGCCTGCTGAACCCGGCCGGAACTGAAAAACAAAGGAGAACATTTCCAAGGTGAATATCGCGAACAAATGGGCCCTGGTTACCGGCGCCAGCCGGGGTGTCGGCCAACAGATTGCGCTGGGTCTGGCGGGCCGCGGCGTCAACCTGGTGCTGCACTCCTCGAATACCGGCAACCAGTCAGCCACCCGCGCCTTGCTGGCAAACCAAGGCATCGAGATACACAGTGTTGCCGGCAATCTCGAGAAGCCGGACTCCATCGACGCTTTTGTTGAACAGGCCGAAACCCTTAGCGGCGGCATTGATATTCTCTACAACAACGCGGCTCTGATGACGCCGGGAACGCCCTTGTTCGACACGCCTCAAGCCGACTACGAAAGAAGTTTCCAGGTCAATGTCTACAGCATAATCCGGATCTGCAGCTTCTTCGCTCCGCGAATGGTATCCAGGGGTTTCGGCCGCATTGTCAATGTCACTTCCGGCATCAAAGACACACCACAACTGGATGCCTACAGTATCAGCAAGGCGGCGCTGGACAAGTACACCCGGGATCTTGCGATTGAACTCGAAGGCAGTAATGTGCTGGCCAACATGATGGACCCCGGTTGGTGCCGCACGGACCTGGGCGGTGAAAGCGCAGACAACGACGTCACGACGGTATTACCCGGCGCCCTGGTTCCAGCACTCCTGGGCAAGCTCGAACCCGAAGCGCCAAAAGGAAAGCTTTTCCCGGCACAGGACTATGCCGGCATTGATTTTTAGGGTCAGTTATTAATCTGACCCCAGAAATCTGAGGATTCTAACGGCGATAAATCCATTGCCGTGTTGACTTCCTGCTGCGTGTAGAATTCCATTTCAGCCTATGCGGCCGATTCGAGCCTTTGCTGACGTTCAAGCCATGCAACGGATTCAATGGCGTTCTATACTCACTGCCTTTTCGGGCGATACATGAAACAGGCATGACAACGGACTTTCACCAGATCGAGATTTTTGTAGCAATCATCTTTGCGGCCTTTCATTTTTTCTCATACCGGGCGTTTCAGGCGAGGTCACGATGGCGGCGCATCGCTTCATCATTTTCGGGCGGCCTGGCTGCTGCCTATGTCTGTCTTCACCTGATCCCGGAAATAGATGAAGGCAGTCATGCACTGGGACAGCGCATCTATTTCATCATGATGATTGGCTTTGCACTGTATTATGGGGCGGCCATATTAAGCACTCGGCAAAGGGAAAGAACCGGAGACAACAGCAGTTACCTGAACCTCAACCTGTTCCTGTCTGCTATTTACAGTTTTATGCTGGTCTATACGCTGGGTGAGCAGTTACCTGGATCACCCGCGTTGAGCATGGCATTCGCCCTGATGATTGGCTTGCACCTGTTGAGTGGTGATTTCAGCTTGCTGGAAGTAGATTCTGCCCGGTTTAGGCGTTACGGGCGGTTTGTGCTGATGGGTGCAGTGCTTGTCGGCCTGGTCAGTGCAAACCGCTTGCCCTCCAGCGTCGCGATTGTTGATGTGCTCACGGCCTTGCTCGCCGGTTCCATGCTGTTCAAGGTTTTTCACAACGAACTTCCAGAATTTCGCGATGCCCATTACCGGGCTTTTCTCGCCGGCATGGGACTGCTGTTGATCACGCATGTTGCTCTGGAAGCGTCCCAGTGAATCAACTGGCCGGGTATTCTGCGATCTGACCGGGGACCCGACATGAAGGGCCATCCAGTACACCGGGATTTCTGGCAATTCGGCGTCTAAGCTGCCTATACTTGCTACGTTTTAATCGAACCGGACCCGATGTTTGGGAAAGGGGCTGATCGGGTTCAGACGATTGGTATTGCTCATCATCCCAAAGGCAACATATGAACGAATTAGCCATTGAATTAAATATATTGCTGTGGTCTACGATTCTTTATTTATTACATATACTTGTTGCTGCAGTTGGCGCAGATGCAAATAATGGGATCGCCTGGGCTGTCGGTAATCACGATACCCAGCCTGAATTGCCAGGGTGGGTAAACAGAGCCCGTCGTGCGCAGGCAAATATGGCGGAAAATTTATTACCATTTGCCTGTCTGGTTCTAATTGCTCACGTGTCTGGCAATGTCGGGTTCTGGAGTGCTCTAGGCGCTCAAATATTCCTGGTGTCGCGCATCGCTTTTTGGCTTTTGTATTTAGCTGGTGTGAAAATTATCCGTACCATTGTTTATCTAATTGGCGTGGTCGGCATGGGCATGGTCGCCTTCCAGATATTTTAAGGAGATGCCGGCGTGACAACGGTTCGCGAGTGGCTCGAGGACATGGCTCTTGGCCAGTACGTGGATGCTTTTGAAGCTAACGATATAGACATGTCGTTGCTGCAGGAACTGGATGACCAGGTCCTCAAAGAGATCGGAGTCAACAGTGTTGGTCATCGATTGCGCATACGACGCGCAATTTCGGCTCTCGAAAAAACAGAATTGAACGCAGCCGCCGTTCCGGGGGAAAGGCGGCACGCAACAGTCTTGTTCTCTGATTTGTCGGGTTACACGGCAATGAACGAGTGTTTGGACCCGGAAGACGTTCGCGCCATCATGGCCCGCGTCAAAACCGAAGCGGTACGGATCGTCGAGGCGTTCGGTGGTTCGGTGAACCAGTTTGTGGGGGATGAGGTTCTCGCTCTGTTTGGCATTCCGACGGCCCATAAAGATGACCCCGTCAGGGCTATCAGCGCCGCTATTGAACTGCACGACTATGTGAGACAGATCTCTCCTGAAGTCGAAGGCAAGGTGGGGCGGCCGATTCGAATGCACAGCGGCGTCGCCACGGGGCTTGTGGTCACGCACCTTTCCGACGACCGTGACGGTCGCGTTGGCATTACCGGCGACACGGTGAACGTCGGCGCACGACTCAAGTCGCTCGCGGATGAGGATACTGTGCTCGTTTGTCCGGAAACCCAGCGTGCTGCTCAAGGCTCATTTGAACTGAGCGCCAGCGAGGACACCCGGCTGAAAGGTAAGGAGCACAGCATCACGCCCTACCGGGTGGTGCGCGCGGTAGCGGATTCCAGTACGGCCACTTTTCCATTTGTCGGGCGACGTGCGGAACTGCGACAAATCGGTGGCGCAATCGATGACTGCCTCGAGAACAAAGCGGGTCAGATTTTGATCGTGAGCGGAGAACCCGGCATCGGCAAGACCCGCCTGGCGAGAGAGGCCCGGCATCTTGCATCGGAGCGGGGATTCGAGTGCCACTCCGCCGAAGTACTGGATTTTGGTGGTGGTTCCGGCGCCGATCCGGTCCGCAGCCTGGTGAAATCGATGCTCGGCCTGGATCGTGATTCGGATGAACGTGAACGGCAGGAAGTTTGCCGGCAATGCATCAGCGGCGGCCGCGTGGCAGCGCAACAGGAACCGTTTCTGCTCGACCTGCTCAATGTGCCGCTACCGGATCGGCTGCGTGCAAAGTATGACGCGATGGAAAACGAGTTTCGCAACCAGAACAAGCGTGAAACAGTTGCCACATTGCTTCGCTCGGCCGCGGCGGAGCGGCCCAGGTTTTTCCTTATCGAGGATATTCACTGGGCAGATGCCCTGACATTGACGCAGCTCTCAGCAATGGCGGCCGTGGCTTCGGAATGCTCTGCCCTGCTTATCCTGACGACCCGTACCGCCGAAGATTCCCTGGGCTCTCTTTTGTCCGCGTTGGACAGTGGCGCCGCAGTGTCGGCCATAGATCTCAGTCCTCTACGGCTTGATGACGCGCGCACCCTGGCTGACACGTTCGGGGACGTTGACGCTGCCGCGGCCGAGCGTTGTATTCAACGTGCTGGCGGCCATCCGCTGTTCCTCGAACAATTGTTAATGAATCCCGATCAAATCGAAACAGGTGCGGTACTTGGCTCCATTCAAAGTCTGGTTCTGACGCGTGTCGACCAGCTACACCCCCGGGACAAGACCTTGCTGCAAGCGGCCTCTGTTTTCGGGCAGCGATTCGATCCGAGAGCGGTTGGTCAACTGGCCGGGGTGCCCTTGCCGGATTTCGGCACGATTTCCAGCCAGGGACTGATCCAGCTGCATGAAGGCGGCTACAAGTTTGTCCATGCGCTGGTCCGCGATGGGATATACGAGTCGCTGTTGCACGCAACGCGCCGCGACTACCACACACGCGCCGCGGAGTGGTTCAGTCGACGCGACCCGATTTTATATGCCGAGCATCTGGAGGCGGCAAATGACCCCGGGGCTGCGCAAGCGTTTCTTGCCGCTGCAAGAGCCGAGGCAAAAGCACTGCATCTGGATCGCGCACTGCGCCTGGTCGAGCGTGGTGTCGCCCTGATCGAGGATCCCGCAAAATTTTGTGAATTGCTTTTGGAGAAGGGCCGGTTGGAGCGGGAACTGGGTCAGGTCAAGGAATCGATCAGTACTTTCGAAAAAGGGGTTGCGGCTGCACAAAATGATCGGGATCGCTGCTCGAGCCTGATCGGCATAGCAGAGGGAATGCGGTTATCCGATGACTTTGAGCCATGCCTTGAGATCCTGGACCAGGCGCAGCCGCTGGCCGAATCCCTGGCCCGGCCGGCTCTGATGGCCGAAATCCACTATCTTCGAGGTTGTATTTTCTTCGGTACCGGACACGTTGATGCCTGTCTTGACGCCTACCAGAAGGCAAAAAAGCGCGCCAATCAATCCGGTTCGATTGAAATCGAATTGCGTGCTTTGGGTGGGTTGGCCGACGGCTACTATGCCGTTGGCCGGATTCGGGACGGCTACGAAATGCTGTGCGAATGCGTGACATTGGCGGAGCAAAACGGGCTGTTTCGAATCGCGGCCGCAAACCGGGTAGCAAAGGGATGGAGCCAGCACTACCTGGAAGGTACGGCTGAGGCCCTCGAGGAGCTCCAGTTGGGCCTGTCCCAGGCCCGGGAGGTCGGGTTGTGGCGCAGCACATGGTTTGGACAGAGCATGTTGGCGATTTTTTATATGTTGTTGTGCCGCCTGGATGAGGCAGCCACGCTGCTTCCGGAACTGCAGGCCGAATTTGAGCGAATGGAGGCGCCTCGATTGGTCGCAATGGTGAACACGGCTCTCGCCTATCTCTTCATCTATCGGGAAGATCGTCAGCTGGCGGCCACCTACGCAAATCGTGCGCGGGAAATTTACGAAGCAACCGGCGGCGGACATTTGATTGCCAGCGTGTTTGGACTGATCGCCCAGACTTCCTCGAACTATGAGGATGCTTTAGCCGCTCTGTCGCGCGGGGAGGAATTGTTGACGAAAGGTGCAACCGTGCATAATCACTATGACTTTCGACGACATTCCATCGACACGGCGCTACGCTTCCAGGAGTGGGATGACGCGATAAAGTTTGCCGACAGACTGGACCAGTTCAATCTCCAGGAACGCACCCCCTGGGCGGACTTCTTCGCACGCCGCGGACGCCTGCTGGCAGCAGTGGGTCAGGGATTGAGAGGGGCCGAGCTGGTGAAGGAGGCGTCGGAAACGATTGCTCTGGGAGAACGAATGGGGTATTTGATCGCACTGCCTGAACTTCGAGTTGCCGCTGAAGAGCTTACGCAGGAAAAATCTGCCCATGAACCTGCTTGAGTATGCGGCTTGCGGCGTGGTCGCCCAGACGCCCTGTTGCGATAGCCACCGTTGCGTGCGACCCGATACCGAACGCGGTGCCCTTTCCGCTATACTGGATGCGTTTTTGCTTTAATGTGGCGTTGTCCCTGATTGGGACGGGGTGATGATTCGCAACAAGAAACAGACAAAATGAGGTCCCCTATGAAACCCAGATATTATCAGATTTGCCTATGGCTCACCGTGGCCGAGTGCACGGTTGCTTTCTCTGCTGCCCTGGCGCAATGGGTCAACCTGGTCCCGTTGTGGATCACCATGCCCGATGCGCAGAACCTGACCCTATTCGGGGTATTCATGGCGACGGGCTACGGCTGGTGGTCTGGCGTATGGGCCATCCCGAACTACGTGATGCTCAAAAATAATGACATTGCCAGCCGTCGGCTGTTCGCAAAGTTGGCTGGAATCATGTACTTCGTATGGTGGATTTTCTGGTGGGATCAAATTGTGACCGGCGCATGGCAGTGGTACGTTTATGCGTTCTATATTCCCGCAAGGTTCTTTCAGATGAGTTCACACCTGACCTACGGTTTCTTTGGCCCGAAACCGTAGATTAACGACAAACAGGTTTGTACCTGCGGCGACAGAATTGCTCCCCTCGCAGTGAGTAAACGCCCGGCGCGTGAATGGAGAATAAGAATATGCGAATTTGCCTGCCAGATTCAGCAAACAGGTTTGAAAAAGCTGAGCGCGATCGCTACCTGTTCGCGCAGCAGCAGGACTACACCTGGGTTCATGCGCCCGGTCAGCCGGCATTTTGTAAAGGACTCCCGCCCGGTGAGGAATTCACCAAGACCAAGAGCGCCTACATGGCCATGGACTTTGTCGAGAGTGTCGCGGATCTGGCGCTGGCGAGCATCATTCGCTTGTTCAAGCACAACGACACCGTGGCGAGTTTCAAGCGTTATTACCCGTTGCGACAAATTCCGGCCGTGGCGGGCCGCTGGATGGAGGACGAGGAGTTTGCCCGGCAACGGCTGGACGGAATCAATCCTGTCCTGATCAGACTGGCCACTGAGATTCCGGAGAAATTTCCGGTCACCGACGAGGACGTCAAGGGTATTATTCCGGAATGCTTTAACCTCGAGCATTTGCTCGCTGAACAGCGCCTGTTCCTGCTTGACTACGAGATTCTGAACGGTTTGCAGCCCCTGCTGGGCCGTTTTTGCGTTGCGCCAATTGCCTTGTTTTGGAAGAACGATCTCGGTCAGTTGATGCCGCTGGCCATTCAGCTGGGCCAATCGCCTGCCGAAGCCCCGGTCATATTTACTCCCAAGGATGAAAAGTGGACCTGGCTTATGGCGCGTTCTTTCGTGCAGTCGGCCGATGGCACTTATCACGAGGTCGTTGCCCACCTCACGCGTACACACCTCGCGATGGAAACTTTCTGGGTGGCTGCCTGCCGGGCATTTGCGCCTCAGCACCCCTTGCACGTACTGCTGAAGCCGCATTTTACCGGTACCGTGGAAATCAATCACGAGGCGCGTAAAACCCTGATCGCACCCGGAGGGCCGATAGATGAAACCATCGCGATCGGTGCTGAAGGGTCGCTGACGGCGGTAGGGCTCGAATACGACCGCTGGACGTTTGCCAACACCAATCCGGTGACGGACCTCGAAAATCGTGGCCTGCTCAGCGAGGAAGTGTTGCCGGGATACCACTATCGTGAGGATGCACTGAAACTGTTCACCGCGATCAAGCAGTACGTGAATGACCTGCTGCGCGTCTACTATCCTGATGATGAAACCGTGAAATCGGACATCGAGCTGCAGAGTTGGGGACGGGAACTGGTCAGCAAGAAGGGTGGCCGGGTCAAGGGCCTGCCGGTTGGAAAAAACGGAAGTATCGAGACGTTCGACGCGCTCCATGCAATCGTCGCACAGGTGATATTTATCTGCAGTGTCGAACATTCCGCGGTGAACAATGGCCAGTATGCGCAATTGGGCTGGATTCCGAATACTCCGGGCGCCATGTACTTGCCGCCACCTACGGATCACTCACCCCGCGATGAGGCTAACCTGGTCTACGCATTACCCGGCGCGCACGCCGTTGGCCAACAGCTGACGCTGGTTCATTTGTTGAGTTCGAAAACGCTGACTCCGCTGGGTATGTATCCGCCGGACTTTTTCAATGGTGTGATGCCGGCTCGTAATGCAATTGACCGCTTCCGCGGGCGGCTGGACGACATCGGACGTGAGATTGAGCAGAGGAACAAGGATCTGGAAGTTCCCTATCTGTACCTCCAGCCCTGGAACATCGGTAGATCCATAGCGATCTGAGACAGCAATCCTGGGTTTTACCCGTACAAGCCCCTACGGCGGATTGCGAAGGGGCGGAACGCCTTCCCAGTCCTTGGCGTCCCGGGAGTCAGAAAACTTCGCCGGCATGCCAAACAGACGGTAAGACCACAAGCGCGCACGGCGCGCCCAGATTGATGCCAATCGAAGGTGATTCAGTGAATGCGGATCATCGATCGACCGCGCCTTGGGTATGGGCAGGCTTGGCGGGTGATTGCTCATGTCGAACCAGGTCATCTGGCTCTCTTCGTAATCAAGTGCTTCGTTGATTTCGACTTCGGCCAGGTCCTGGTATGGGAACTTTGATTCATCCCAGGGGACGGCGCAGGATAGCCACTCCGGCTGCACATCATCATTTGGTGGTGGCAGGCGCAGCTGCAGCTGCAGCTTGTAACGGTATACCTTGCCATCTTCCATGTCCTTGATGATGGCGTCTTTCAGGTAGTTGCGGTTGCGGGTTTCATCCCGGTAGGGATTTTGCAACCAGGCGTGATTCCGATCCCAGTCATCCGGGGCGCCGCTTTCGTGGCCGTCAAAGGAATCCGGCACCAGACGATAGCGGACATAGCGATTAATTCCATCGCGGCCACGGAATCCGAATGCGCTCTTGGTCCGGTATACCATTTGGTCGGGCGAGTCGGGGTTGCGCCGGACACTGTCGCCGCCGCCGTAAGCTGCTTGCGGGTGAGCCCTCAGGTAAGGTACGTAATGCTTGCCTTTGCCTTTTGACGAGACTTTCATGAATTGAACAAACGTTCGTGCGTCCCAGAACAGCGGCACCTCGCCCGAGTTCATCAGGATGTCCATCGGCGATTTTATGCGCGAATCTGCAAACTTGATGGACGCGCTGCGCACCACCAGCTTGGCGTCGTCCTTGTACGAAGCAGCGGCGTGCCTGAGCCGGCAGGTAAATTCTTTGCCGGGTTCAAAGAAATCATGCTCCGGAAATTCCGGGTTATCGACAATGCGTAACTTGCCGCGCAACAGGATGCCGTTTTCATGCGACATCCGCACGCGCCCGAACAGGCTGTTGGCGATAACCAGAAGCGTGACGAAGAAGGTGACCAATGCCAGGATGATGCGCCGATACACAGCAATAATCGCCATCAGGATTTTATGTTCAATCATTCGAATACCTCCGCGCTAATTAAATTAACCCACTCTTGGCTTGAAGAGTAGTTTTATTCGTCTATTCGATACGAGAAAGTGGCCGCCATGGTCGACGATGTCATCCGCCTTCGCTTAGAATGCAGACCATTGCCGAGAGGGAAGAGGGTTGCATTATGGATTCCGAGCCATTTGATGATACCGGCCAGAACGGCTTCGCCGATCAGGACTTCAATGAAAGCATCGACATCGCCCTGGCGACCATTCAGATGAGCCAGGTCGAATTCAGTCACATGGCTGATTCGAAGGCCAATATCATGATCACGGTCAGTTCCATCCTGTTGACCCTGGCCGTGGCGAAAATTGAGCAGGGGACACTCCTGATCCCCAGCATTGCAGTGGCGGCTGCTTGCGTCCCGGCCCTGGTTTTTGCCATTTTGTGCGTCATGCCCTCGGCCGCCGTGCGCGCCGAACCGATCAAGAACAACGAAAAATTATCTCATTTCAATCCTTTGTTTTTTATGCACTTCACGCGTTTGCCGATCGATCGGTTTGAGCGTGAAATTGAGCGGGTGGTGAGAGATCCCCAGGAACTCTACCAGCACCTGAGCCAGGATATCTATTACGCCGGGCTGGTGTTACGGCTGAAAAAATTTCGCTACCTCAGGTGGAGCTACCTTTCCTTGCTGTTCGGTGTGGGGGGAAGCTGCCTGGCATTGCTGTACGAGTTGCTATGACTGTCAGCCGGCGGGGGCGCAAGTTCAGGAGAACAGGGATTTAATCGCCAGGGCCGACTGGATAGCTCCTTCATGCAACCCGTTATATAAATATGCGCCCGCATAATAAGTATGGTTTCTGCCATTGGCAGCTTTGATTTCATTGACAGACGCCACGGCCTGAGCTGTGTAGAGAGGCGTGTGGTGGCGTTGCCGGTCCAGTATCTTTCGCGGATCGATTCTGTCTTCCAGGTTGAAGGCCAGGAAATAGTTGGTGCCATGACCGTCCGGCAGCCCGCACAAACGATTGAGCCAGGCGTTGTAACCCGCATCCCTGCCGCCCTGTTTTTCAAATACATCAAATTCTGTAAAGCCGTGAATCTTCCAGTTAGCATACAGGGATTCATCCGTATGAATGACGGTCTCAGCGTAGTTGGCATGCCAGTTGGAAAACCAGATATGCTCCTCTTCACTGGCGTCTTCCAGTAATCTCAGCACTTGATCGGGCGGGGTTGCAAATACCAGCCGATCTGCCCGGATCACACCATCGGAGCATTCAATGCAGACACCGGTTGTGTTGCGCTGGACAACAAGTATCTTCTGCCCGGGTTTTACCGTCAGTTGGTTGCCGGCCCGCCTGATGATTTCTTCTATGTAGCGATAAGTCCCGCCTGCAAGCCGGACCCACTGTGTACCGATGGAACCCTGCAGCAGCGTGGGAATCGCCAGGCTGGCGGGAAAGTCGCCAATCTGCGCGTAGGGGATCGAGTAACCATACATCAGCAGCATCCTCAGCCAGCGGGACATGGTATCTGCACCGAGGAAAGCGGTAACAGAATCAGCCTGGTTTGATCGCGACTTGTACATGCGCATGCCGATGGGGACCAGTTGACGCATCAGCCAGGCCAGTTTCAGGTGTTGCAGGGCCCTGGTCACCGGACCTCGTTGTTGGTCTCTTATGGCGCCCGGCATGTGAAAGCTGCGGCCACCTTCCAGGTAAATACCGGTCGATCCACCGGAAAAATTCTCCAGTTCCAGTCCTAACTCCCTGGCGAGGGCACGCAGACCGGGACTGTGCTTACGGTGAAATTCGATCACCCCATTGTCGATGAAGATACCGGCAGGCAGGCTTTTTGCTTCAACGTTCCGGTTCAGCGTGCGAATATTTCCCCCGAGCCGTGGCTGCGCCTCCAGTACGGTCACCTGATGGGCCTGGGCAAGGTAATGGGCGCTGGCCATTCCGGCCGCGCCACCGCCGATAACTACGACATGCATTGTGGATTCAATCTATCCATTGTGAGCGGGAGCGTTGATGAAGTTTAGCCCCAGCTTCAGGCAGGGTATAGTGCGGGACGTATGAACTTAGCCAGCAATAAAACGGATTTCCTGGTTGTAGGCAGTGGCATCTCCGGCCTGGTCTTTGCGGCCCTGATGGCAAACAGGGGTAAAAAAGTCGTGGTGCTGGAAGCGCATGAACATGCCGGCGGCTACGGACATACTTTCCAGATGGGAAGGTCGGCCAAATTCAATGCCCAGCTGCATTACGTATGGAACTGCGGTGAAGGTCAGACCGTATACCAGGTTCTGAAGAAGCTTCGGCTCGAAGAAAAGGTCACGTTCGAACTGATGGACCCGGATGGCTTTGACCACATGGTCATACCCGGTTACAGCCTGAAAATACCGGCCAATTCCGAAGAACTTATTCGCCGGCTCGTGAAGTTATTCCCCGGGCACCGACGGGCGATAGAAAAATTTATTGCCGCCGTCAACAAAGTTGCGCGCGGCCTGGATGTCCTGGCATCGCGGCCAACCCTTTCAGGCCTGGCGCGGGATGGCCTGGCTACCCTGCAAGCCCTGACCTTTCACAATAGCACTTTGCAGGATGTGTTCGACAAGTTCGATCTTCCGCTGCCAGCCCAAAGCCTGCTGGCCTCCCAGTGGCCGGATTTTCTGCTACCTCCGGAAAAACTGTCTTTTTACGCATGGGTCATGCTGTTTACGGGTTATCAGCGGGGGGCATATTACCCGACAAGGCATTTTGAGCACGTTATCGATTCGCTGGTTGAAACCATCACGGTGAACGGTGGCGATATGTTGTTGCAGAATGAGGTCACCGGCTTCTTGATTGAATCCGAGGCAGTGACCGGGGTGGAAGTCAGGAACCTCGTATCCGGCCAGGTCGAGACACAGCGCGCAGACACGGTCATCTGCAACATGGATCCGCGCAGGGCGGCCGAACTGATTGGCCCGGGACGTTTCGGGAAGTCCATCCGGCGCCGGCTGGATTATGACTATTCACCGTCCAACTTCATGATCTACTGCACGGTAGCGGGGCTTGATCTGGGCGATTATGGGTTCGGCAAATGGAATACTTTTCACAGTGGACACGATAATCTGAACACCGCGTTCAACGCCATGTACTACGATCACGACTACTCGAATCCAAGCTTCGCAATAACCACGCCGGGATTTATGACGCGTGATACCAGCGACCGACCGGCGGGACAAAGCATTGTGGAATTGCTGACCGTCGCCGACCACGACTATTTCGCCGCCCTGCTGCAGGAGAACAAAGCGCTCTACCGGAAGAAGAAAAAGGAAATCATCAACTCGATCCTCGACGTGGTGGAACAACATTACATACCCGGATTCAGGCAGCACCTGGTGTTCAAGACCGGTGGCACCCCCACCACCAACGCTCATTTCTGCTGGTCTCCACAGGGCAATTCCTATGGCTCCAACATGACCCCACAGAATATCGGTATCGGCAGGCTGAAATCCGACAGCTCACTGCAGGGCCTGTATTTCTGCAATGCATCGGCCGGATTCGCCGGGTTTGCCGGCACCTTCTGGACGGGCGCCACGCTCTACCAAAAGCTGTCGGGAGACCGGATCTTCTAGCGGGCAGCCTCCGCCTGTTGACGAATATAGTGCCTGATAGCCAACAGTTGATCCTCCGTCAGGTGGGCAAAGCGGGGCATCCCTTTGTGCTTGAGGCTGGGGCTTATGTTTGCGAATTTGCTAGCAACGGGGTGAGCGGGCACCAACTTGGTTAAAGTGTAAAGAATTCTATACGATTCAACTAATTAACTGGATTTTCGTTGCGACGTGCAGACGACTGTGCACATCGGATTAGAGACTGTTTCATCCCTGCCAGGATGACCGCTTTCGATACAAAGTAGATGGACTGACTCCCAGCGTTACCGCGGCCTTGGTAATGTTGCCCTTACAACGTT
>CALDVW010000110.1 GCA_937924405.1 uncultured Lysobacterales bacterium | reverse complement strand
AGAAGTTTCAGCAATCCTGAGCAGCGTTTCTGAGCCAGCGGTTCGCCACCGGTCACGCAAACATAAGGGGTCTCGAATTTTCGAGTTTCGGCCAGGATTTCATCGAAGTGCATCCACTCGCCACCGTAAAAAGCGTACTCGCTGTCACAGTAAGTGCAGCGTAACGGGCAACCGGTGAGCCGCACGAATACCGTGGGAAGCCCTGCCTGCAAGGCCTCGCCCTGCAACGAATGGAAAATCTCGGTGATTTTAAGCATTCCTTCGCGGGACTTCGGGGTGCGGCTTGTTTCTTCGACATCCAACATGAATACATTGTAATGGCTGGGGGGCCAAGCGGGCAGGCTGATTACGTCATTCCCCGGCAAATCACCGCATATTTCACTTCCACAACATCTTAGGCTTGAATTAGGAAACTATTAAATATGTGTATGCGTGTGTATAATTGAACAGTCGACAAATCATCAAGCGCCTGAAGAGGGAAGGCTTTGTCCACATCGGCACCAGGGGAAGTCATCATCGGTTCCGGCATGAAAATGGCCGCAGAGTGACGGTACCCCACCCAAAGAAGGATTTCTCGACAGGGACCCTGATCAGTATTTTCAAACAGGCTGGCTGGGATTGGAATTTCCGGAATTAGCGGAGTGTTTTAGTGAAATACCCACTTGTTTTACACACTGACAATGGCCGTGATTTTGGCGTAACTGTGCCGGACCTGCCGGGTTGCTTTTCAGCAGGCAACTCTGTTGAAGAAGCCATAGAAAACGCCCGTGAGGCTATTCTCTGCCATGTTGAAGGAATGATTCTCGACAATGTAACAGTACCCTTACCCTCTGAAATCGTGGATCTTTCCAGATTCAATCCGGATGCAGGTACTGCATTGATCGCTTATGCCGATGTTGATATCGAAGCCATCAGGGGACCGGTGAAACGAATCAATATTACGGTCAGGCAAGCCAATCTCGAAATTATTGATATGCGTGCAAAAGCCCGCAGGATGAACCGATCCGAGTACCTGGCGTATGCAGGTACTCATTTCAAAGACTAGTAATGCCCTTCCATGCGCATTGAGCGCAAACGATTTTCCGCCAGCCGAGATAAGGTGGTGTCAGGGTAGTTTTCCTGTACCTGGGTCAGGGCGGCGCGGGCGCTGTCCCATTGCTCCAGCTCATAATGGGTGTAGCCGATCTTGAGCAGGGCATCGGGCGACTTCGGGCTTTCCGGATAGTTGTCCAGCAGGCTCTGAAAGGCCGTCAGCGCGATATCGTAGTTGCGGGTCACGTAATAAGACTCGCCCAGCCAGTACTGTGCATTGTCCGCGTAGTCACTGTTGGGGTACTGGTCCAGGAACGACTGGAAATCCTCCGCGGCATCTGCATAACGCAATTCTTTCAGCGCCTGGAAAGCCTGGTCGTAGGCCGCTTTTTCATCGGCCGCCGAGGTGGGTGCTGACTGGCTCTGTGCCGCTGGTTGGCCAATGCCGACAACGGCAGACTCCGATTGCATCGGTTCGCGCACTTCGGGAACATCCTCCCTCGGCCCAACCGTCGGGGGCCTGGCTTCGCTCTGGGTGCTGCTGACTGCAGGTCCCGCACCCACTACGGGCTGGGCATTACGCATATCAGATAAGCGCTGGTCGAGATCGAGATACTGATCGCGCTGCCGCCGCTTGAGATTTTCCAACTCTCTAGCCTGCTCTTCGAGCTGGCCGCGAAGCATGCGGACTTCATCCTGCAGTTCCTGCACCTGAAGTACGAGATTCGCCATCACTGAAGGATCCGCATCCTGCGCCAGAACCGGGCTGACATGGGTGGTGGAAACGATGATGGCCAGCACGAAGCTGGCCATCACTGCCTTGTGGTTATCACTGCGCTTCATGATCATCTGGCCGTGTAAACAACCTCCACGCGACGATTCAGTGACCAGCATTCATCGTCACTGACGCGGCAGGTTGGGCGTTCTTCACCGTAGCTCACTACGCTGAGCTGGCTGCCCCTGGTGCCCTGCGCGGACATCAGGCCTGAAACCGCATTACCGCGACGCTCTCCCAGGCCCAGGTTGTATTCACGGGTACCACGCTCGTCGGCATGGCCTTCCAGCGTTACCCGCGCTGTGGAATGAGAGGCCGCATAGGCTGCGTGGGCGGAAACGATGCCACGATATTCGGGGCGTACGGTTGACTTGTCAAAATCAAAATAGATGACGCGCTTCGACAACAGGCTTTCCGGATTATCAAAATTACGGGAATCTGTGTAATCGTGCGGATCAGGTGCACCCGAAGTATCGACGCCCGTTGTCGGGGGCGGCTCCGGCTCGGGCTCCGGCTCGGCTTCCTGGGTGGTCTGGCAGGCTGCCATGGTTATTGCAATCACTAATGCGAGAGTATATTTCCACACGCTTTTCATCGTTTCCTCCTGGTTTTTTATCTTTGAGCCGTCCTCTACGACTTCTCGCTAAACTTATCCGATCATTCTACCTGATAACAGGTGACCATGCGGGCTCCCGGACGTCCCCTTCACTCAGGATCAACCGCTGCCTGACATTACCATCTGCTGAGACTGCAGAAAGCACACCACGACTCCCTTCTCGGGTTGCATATAGAATCATGCTGCCGTTGGGGGCGAAGCTGGGCGATTCGTCCAATTTACCCGGTGTCAAAACAGTAAATCGCTCCGTCTCAATATCCCAGACCGCTATACGATACTCGTTTCCTCTGCCTTGTGCTACAGCGATTTTGCGGCCATCGGGTGAAACACTGGCGCGGGCATTATAATCACCCTCCAGGGTGACTCGTTCAGGCGTTCCGCCTGACGGCCCCACCCGGTATATTTGCGGCCGTCCGCCCCGGTCAGAGGTGAAATAAACATGGCGTCCATCCGGCGACCACACCGGCTCGGTGTCGATCGACCAGTGCTGGGTTATCTGCTGGGTGCGGCCGGTTGCCATATCCCTGATATTGATTTCCGGGTTGCCCGAGCGCGAAAGCGTCAACGCCATTCTTTTGCCATCAGGCGAAAACGAAGGCGCCCCGTTGATGCCTTTCCCACTGGAAATCAATTCCCGCGCGCCGGTGGACACGTCCTGCATGTAAATTGCCGAATTGCCCTGCTCGAAAGACACGTAGGCCAGCTTACGGCCGTCCGGTGACCAGGCGGGTGACAGCAACGGCTCGGGCGAGCCAACAATGGATTGCGGTCCGAAACCATCCGCATCGGCTACCACCAACTCGTAGCGCTGATTGTTGCCCAGCCCGGTCGCGGTGATATAGGCAATCCTCGTCGAGAACGCGCCGGGCACCCCGGTCAGCTTTTCATAAATTGCGTCCGCCACGCGATGGGCGCCAAATCTCAGGTCCCCGGGTCCCACGGTGGTGACCCGTGAAAGCAGCAGTTCCTGGGTATGCACGTCGAACAATTGGTAAACAAGCTCGTGGCCCTGGCCGTCCGTCGGGCTGCGGACTTTCCCGATCACGATGTAATCCACCTTCAAAAGCCGCCAGGTCCCGAAGCGGATACCTTCCTCTTCAACCGGCTTTTCCGCCATGTCTTCGACAGCCATCGGTTTGAACAACCCTGATCGATAAAGATCGCCTGAAACAATCTCATCCACGCTGGTGCTTGGACCGGGGCCCGCTTCCAGCCATTGAAAAGGAACGATCGCAATCGGCAGGGCGCTGGGGTTGCCACTGATAATCTCGATTTCCAGCTGGGCCTCGGCCGCTTGGAAGGCCAGTATTGAGATGAAAATGAAAATTAGCTTTCTCACGTTATCAGTCACCTTCATAAATAAAAATAAAATCGATCTCTCTCTGGAACACGTCTTCGAAACCACGATACGGCAGGGCACCCCCCCGTTCCACTGCCGCCAGGATTGACCTGCGGGTCGCTTCATCGCCATTGCACCTGCCGGCAATGGCCGCAGAAATCACTTCGCCACCGGGAATCTGCACAATTTTAAGCGTGCAACGCAGGCCAGGCTGTGCGGTCGGCGGTCTCAACCAGTTCTGCGTCACGAATGACTGGATAGCTGCCTGGTAATTATCACTCAGTGTCGCCATTTGCCCGGCCCGGAACTCCCGCGCCTGTTCATCGGCCTGTCGCTGGCGGGCTGCTTCCTGCTGCAGGCGCAGTTTCTCCTGCTGCTCCTTCTGTTTGCGCGCTTCGATTTGCTTGAGCCTCTGCTCTTCCAGAGTTCTCTGGCGGTCTGCTGCCTCACGTTCAGCGCGTACCTGTTCCAGTTCGCGCTGTTGCTTCAGGCGCTCCGCTTCCAGCTTGCGTTCACGCTCAATCCGCAGCGCCTGCAGCCGGTCCTGGGCGTCGCGCTTGCGCTGCGCTTCCAATTCTTCCTGGCGCTTTATCTCGGCCGCCCTTTTCTGTTCCTGTTCGCGCTTTTTTTGCCGCTCCAACTCTTCCGCCCGTTGCTGGCGGCGGTCTTCCATCTCGGCTGCCTTACGGGCCGCTTCGCGTTGCTTCTTGATTTCGCTGGTATCGACGATAACCGCCTCGATCGTCAAACCCACATTCATGGGCTTTCTGAAAGGCTGCCAGTTCATCGTACCCACCACGACCAGCGCGGCCATCAGCGCATGCACGCCGATGGCCAGACCGAACGCTCTCAATCGCGCAAACATTTCCTGCCAGGCAAACACAGGCTACTCCGAATCCCCCTCCGGCCCCAGGCCCAGTTCCATGGGGTCGCTCATCAGGCCGACCTTGGTCACACCGGCTTTTTGCAGCAACACCATTGCATTGTAGACCTGGCCATAATTGGCCCGTTCATCGCCGCCCACCAGTACCTGGATTTGCGGATTTCTGCTAACGATGGCCGTCACCATGGTGACCAGTGAGTCCGGGTCGATCAGACCGCTGCTGGTGCCATCCAGATCACCCCCGGCATTCAGATAGAGGTCGCCATTTTGCAATACGGTGATGACCAGTGGCTCGTCGTTTTCCTGAGTATCCATCGGCTCTGCATCCGCCTTTGGCAACTCGACTTCCACGCCGAGGTTCAGCAACGGCGCGGTGATCATGAAAATCACGAGCAGCACCAGCATCACGTCAATGTAAGGTACAACGTTAATTTCGGCCATTGGGCGGCGGCGGCTTTTCAGGGTTTCCATGAAAAACTATTCCTCGACCAGTTGGTGCGCCTGTCGTTGCAGGATGCTGGAGAACTCTTCCTTGAAATTGTCATACCGAACTTCAAGCCGCTCGACCTGGTTCGAAAACCGGTTGTATGCGATCACGGCGGGGATCGCCGCGAACAGGCCCATGGCCGTGGCGATCAGGGCCTCGGAAATTCCGGGCGCCACCATCGCAATGGTGGCCTGGTTGACGTTGGCCAGTTGGTGAAATGAAGTCATGATGCCCCAGACCGTTCCAAACAACCCGACATATGGGCTGGTGGAACCCACCGTGGCGAGAAAATTGAGGTGATGTTCGAGGTCTTCGGTCTCTCGTGTCAGGGCGATTCGCATGGAGCGCTGCGAACCCTCCACCATGGCATTGGGACCCATCCTGCCCTGCTGTCTCATGCGCAGGAACTCGGAAAATCCGGAATCGAAAATCCGCTCCATGCCCCGGGTTACCCGGTGGGCACCGGTTATCGATTCGTGCAGCGCCGTGAGGTCGGTACCGGACCAGAATTTTTCTTCAAAGCCGTCGGAGTCCTTTTCCGCCTTCTTCAAAACCTGGCGTTTGCGAAAAATGATCATCCATGAAGCAACGGAAGCCAGCAGAAGCAACGCCATCACGCCCTTCACCATCCAACTGGCTTCCATGATCAGTTGCCAGACTTGCAATTCGTTATTCATTATTTATCAGCCTCTCCTCGATCCATGCCGGTACTCGTGCTGGCCTGAGACTGTCTGCGTGAAGCATGACAGCACTCAATTCCGCGGTTGCCACAACTTTTCCATCCGATTTCCTGGTCATTTCCTGCCGGAAACCCTGCCGTACGCCCTTGACCCACTGGAGTTCAGCGCTGACCAGTAACTCATCATCCAGCCTTGCCGCCTTTCTGAACTTCACGCTGATCTCCAGGACCACCCAGATCAGGCCGTGCTTTTCTTTCAATTCGATCTGTGACACGCCCATGGCGCGCAGCAGCTCAGTTCGGGCCCGCTCGAAAAAATTCAGGTAGCGCGAGTGGTAAACCACGCCTCCGGCATCAGTATCTTCGTAATAAACCCTAAGGTGCCAGACAAAGGGCGCGGTTTTAAGTTCAGTCATTCTAATAAAACGCAATAAACTTCATAAAGGGTTACCGGCGCTATTTACCGCTGAACAGGTCAGTGCCGCCATCCGATGGCTTTTCCAATCCAAAGTGCCGGTAGGCCTTCGCGGTCGCCATCCGGCCACGGGCCGTGCGCGTAATGTAACCCTGCTGGATGAGGTATGGCTCCAGCACGTCTTCCACTGTGCCGCGCTCCTCGGATAATGACGCCGCAATGCTTTCGACACCGACCGGCCCACCTTCGAAATTCTCGATGATCATTTTCAGCAAACGCCGGTCCATGGTGTCAAAGCCCTGATCGTCTACCCTTAACATCTCCATTGCCGCGGCCGCAATCGGCAGATTAATAAATCCGTCGGCTTTGACTTCGGCGTAATCACGCACCCTTCTCAACAAGCGGTTGGCAACCCGTGGCGTGCCCCGGGAACGGCGCGCAATCTCCACGGCCCCTTCATTATCGATACCTATCTGCAAAATCCCTGCCGAACGGGTGACAATCTGCGACAACTCTTTCGCGCTGTAGAATTCAAGACGCTCGACAATGCCGAAGCGATCACGCAGTGGCGAGGTCAGCAAACCCGCGCGCGTGGTGGCCCCTACCAGGGTGAAATGGGGCAGATCGAGCTTGATGGATCTTGCGGCCGGCCCTTCGCCGATCATGATGTCGATCTGGAAATCCTCGAGCGCCGGGTACAGCACTTCTTCAACTACAGGTGACAGCCGGTGAATCTCATCGACGAACAGAACATCTCCCGGTTGCAGGTTGGTGAGCAAAGCGGCAAGGTCTCCCGCGCGCTCCAGTACCGGACCTGAAGTCTGCCGCATATTCACACCCAGTTCATTGGCGATCACGTGCGCCAACGTGGTTTTACCCAGGCCCGGTGGGCCGAAAATCAGCACATGGTCGAGCGCTTCGCTGCGCCGCTTGGAGGCCTCCAGGAAAATGCCGAGCTTCTCGCGCATGGCAGGCTGCCCGATATACTCATCCATGCTTTTCGGCCGCAGGCTGACCTCCAGGTTAAGGTCTTCAACCGAATCATCCGGCGATATGACGCGTGACACTTCTTCGTTCATTTATTGTTTCACCGTGGACTGCAGGGCTAGCCGGATAATCTCTTCCACGCTCATGTCAGGCACGGCTACATTTCTGACCAAGCTGGCGGCTTCCTGGGGCTTGTAACCCAGCGCATTCAGCGCCCGCGTCGCTTCGCTCACCGCGCTGGCCGGCACGGCGGCGCTGCCTGAGCCTGCTGGTGCACCGCCCATGGGAATATCGTCGAGCTTATCGCGCAATTCAATAATGATCCGCTCCGCCGTTTTCTTGCCGATTCCGGGCAGACGGGTCAGCGAGGCTGAATCCCGTTCAGCGACATACCGCGCCAGCTCATCTCCACTGGCACCGGACAGTATCGTGAGTGCCAGCTTGGCCCCGATGCCGCTGATCTTCAGCAACTGGCGAAACAGGGTTCGCTCTCCCTCGCTGGAAAAACCATAAAGGGTGTGGCTGTCATCCTTGATGGAAAGGTGGGTCAGGATCACCAGCGGCTGGCCCAACTCGGGCAGATCATGGAAAACCGAGAGAGGCGCCTCGACTTCGTAGCCTACGCCGGCCACGTCAATCACCATCAACGGCGGTTGCTTGTGAATCAGGGTTCCTGCCAGGCGTGCGATCATCTTTGTTGTAGTGCCTGCATCCGGCTTGTCGTTTGCTGAGTGTGCTGGTGACATAATGCCACAGCCAGGGCATCGGCGGCGTCCTCGACGGGCTTTTCCTTAAGCTGCAGCAATAGCGTGATCATGTGCTGCACCTGCACCTTGTCGGCACCGCCTTTCCCCACGATCGCCTGCTTGACCGATCTGGGTGAATATTCGGCGACCGGCAGGTCCCGGGAAATCGCCGCGCAGATGGCGGCGCCACGGGCCTGACCCAGCTTCAGCGCGGATCCGGCATTCTTGCTGACGAAAACATTTTCGATCGCGACTTCATCCGGAGCATATTCTGCGATCAGTTCGAGCAGTTCACTGAATATGATACCGAGACGCTGGGGAAATTCGCCGCCACCGGTTTTTATAACTCCGTGGTGAACAGAGGTGACCCGGTCACCGTCTACTTCGATGATTCCAATACCAGTGAATCGTGAACCGGGGTCAATGCCAAGTATCCTCATCAGTCGTTGTAGGCTGCTTCGGGTATGTCGGCGTTGGAATAAACGGCCTGTGTGTCATCGAGGTCTTCGAGAACGTCCAGGAACCTGACCACCTTCTGAGCGGTTTCGACGTCCAGTTCAACCTCGACGCTGGCTCTCATCGTGACTTCCGAATTGGCCGGTGTGAGGCCGCCTGCCTCCATTGCGGCAACAACTTCGGCATAGGCTTCCGGCGAAGTGACCACTTCGATCGAACCGTCTTCTTCAGTCACGATATCATCGGCACCGGCTTCGAGTGCGATCTCCATTACGTCGTCTTCGGACGTGCCAGGCTCAAAATTGAGTACGCCCATCTTGGTAAAAAGATAAGATACCGATCCGTCGGTACCCAGGTTGCCGCCGTGCTTGGAAAAAGCGTGGCGCACTTCGGCTACTGTCCGGTTGCGGTTGTCAGTGAGAGCGTCGATCATCACCGCCACACCACCATGGGTATACCCCTCGTAACGGAGTTCCTCGTAAGTAACGCCTTCGAGTTCGCCGGCCGCTTTCTTGATGGTCCGCTCGATGGTGTCTTTGGGCATATTGGCCGCATTGGCCTTCAGAATGGCCAGGCGCAGGCGGGGGTTGGCGTCCGGATCGCTGCCGCCCTCGCGCGCGGCAACGCTCAACTCGCGATTGACGCGCGTGAAGATCTTTCCACGTTTGGCGTCCACCGCTTTCTTGCGATGCTGGATGTTTGCCCATTTACTGTGTCCAGCCATAAACAGAATTCCTGAGTTGATAAACAGATTATTTTATCACGCAGAAGCGTAATCGAAACGGCCGTTTTTCAGAAAGTGCACCGATTGACGGGCCACTTCCCTCGAATACAGCATCCCGGTATGGGTAACCGGCAAAATCAGGTGATTTTTCAGGCCGGGATTCAGAGTTTCCCGGACCGCAACGGTGCCGTCGCCAGGTCCGCCAGGTCCGCCCAGCAACACACCCAGGCCAAAAGCTCTCGACCCGGCAATCATCCCGGCTTCGCGATCAGGCGGCAGGGCTGAAATTCCCTGCTCCAGCGCCAGGCGGACCTTTCCGAGCAGCTTTTCGGCGCCGGGCACTCTGCCCGACTTGCGCGCCACCATACTGCCCTTGAGCGGACTGCCCAGAAGAACCACCTTTCCCGGCGGCAGCCGATGCGAAGCTGCCAGCATTTTCAGGGTAACCAGCCCACCCAGGCTATGGCTAACAAAATGCATATGATCGGCGCCGGACTCACTGGCAAATGCCAACAGATCGCCGGCATGTGACTGCAGATCACCGGCAATGGTCGAATAGTCAAATCTGCGCACACGATAACCTTCGGCCAGCAATTTCTTCGCCAGGCGCCCCATTGCCCAGGAGCCAAACCACAAGCCGTGCACCAGGATGACTTCGGATTTCGTCTCCATGACCCGCCTCAGGGAATCCGGATCCTGTTCGATCGGACCACGGATTCGGTTGAAACCATCGCCAGCGCAAACCAGATGCAGGCGAATGCCACGGCGTATCCCCGTGTGAATTGTTCGCCGTAGACAAAAACCGACAGCAGGAAGGTCATCGATGGAGCGATATATTGAAAAAACCCAAGGGTTGAAAGCCTCAGGCTGCGGGCGGCGGCATTGAACCAGATCAATGGCAGAATGGTCACCAGGCCGGCCAGAATCAACAGGATATTCAATTTCAGATCGTCACCGCCAAACTCCAGGTTGCCCTGTCCGGACGACCAGAGCAAAAACAATGCGGCCGGCAGCGCCAGCATCAGCGCTTCCCACAAAAGCCCGACCATTGGGCCAACATCCAGCATTTTCCGGATCAAACCGTAAAATCCGAATGAAAAAGCCAGGCCCAGGGATATCCAGGGCGGCGTGCCGAGAAACCAGCCCAGGTAAACCGTACCGGAGGCTGCAATCAGCACGCCAGCCGTCTGAATAGGTGTCAGGCGCTCTTTCAGAAACAGGAAGCCGAGCAAAAAATTAACCAGCGGACCGATGAAATAACCCAGGCTGGTGGCCAGGATCTGTCCATTGACCACGGCCCAGACGAAAATAAGCCAGTTCGTTACTACCAGCACCCCGCTACCCAGCAATATGAGGAGGGACTTGCGGGGCAGGCGTATGCGCCGGAGGAAACCCGAGCCGTCGCGCAGTACTAAAAAGCCGGCCAGCAGCGGAATGGACCACAAAATCCGGTGGGCAATGATTTCCATCGCATCCACGGATTGGATCTGCTTGAAGTAAATGGGCGCCAGCCCCCAGAAAATATAAGCCGCCAGCGCATACGCCACACCTTGCCGCTCGGCATGGTTGCCCGGTTTGCCCGGCGCCTGGCTCAAGAGCTTTTGCTGATGTTCCGGATGTGCAATTCCGCCACCTGATCTTCCGGCACCGGTGAAGGCGCCGCCGTCAGCAGGCACTGCGCCGTCGTGGTTTTAGGAAATGCAATCACATCACGAATGGATTCCTCACCGGACATCAGGGCAGCGATACGGTCCAGGCCAAAGGCAATGCCACCGTGAGGCGGACACCCATATTTCAGGGCATCCAGCAGGAAACCAAATTTCAGCTGTGATTCTTCCTCGCCAATTCCCAGCAACCGGAATACGGCTTCCTGCATTTCCGGTTTATGAATACGAATCGATCCGCCACCGATTTCAGAACCGTTCAGAACCATGTCGTAACCCTTGGACAACGCTTCCCCGGGGTTGGCCAGCAGAGCTTCCGGACTGTCATTTGCGGGTGCGGTGAAGGGGTGATGCATGGCCATGTGCCGGCCGCTGTCTTCATCCCACTCAAACATCGGGAACTCGTTGACCCAGAGCGGCTGCCAGCCTTCCTGCACCAGGGAGCGGTCATGACCCAATTTGACCAGCACAGCCCCCATGAAGGTGCTGACCGTTAGCCAATCGCCGGCACCGAACAGCAGAATATCTCCGCTTTCAGCCGCGCTCGCCGCGGCGATACCCTGCCAGGCCCTGTCATCCAGGAATTTTGCGATGGGTGACTGCAGGCCATCGAGACCCGCTGCGGCGTCATTGACCTTGATCCAGGCCAGCCCGCGCGCGCCGTAACGCCCCGCATATTCCGTGTATTCATCGATCTGTTTGCGTGATAATTCGGCTCCGCCGGGCACCCGCAGTGCAGCGACCCTCGAACCGGGGTCAGCGGCGGGCCCCGAAAAGACGCGGAACTCAATATGGGCGACGTGTTCATCGACGGAAACCAGTTCCATGGGTATGCGCAAATCCGGCTTGTCCGAACCGTAGCGATCCATGGCCTCCCGCCAGCCCAGGCGAGGAAACGGATCAGGTAGTTCTGCACCCAGGGTATCCCTGAACACTTCGCGAATCATGGTTTCAGCCAGAGCCTGCACATCAGGCTCCTCAACGAAGGCCATCTCAATATCCAACTGGGTAAATTCCGGCTGGCGATCGGCTCGCAGGTCCTCGTCCCTGAAGCAGCGGGCAATCTGATAATAGCGGTCCATGCCGGACATCATCAGCAACTGCTTGAACAGCTGGGGTGATTGCGGCAACGCAAAATACTGGCCCGCATGAACCCGGCTTGGAACCAGGTAATCGCGCGCACCCTCGGGCGTCGCCTTGGTCAGGATGGGCGTTTCAAATTCGGTAAATCCCTTGCCATCCAGGCTATTGCGGATGGCGCGATACATGCGGGCACGGGTACGCATGTTGTCTTGCATGCGTGGCCGGCGCAGATCGAGGTAGCGATACTTGAGCCGAACCTCCTCGCCGTCTTCATCGGTCATCAATAACGGCATCGGGGCTGATGCGTTGAGCAACTCCACCTCGTCTGCCACCACCTCGATCCTGCCGGTGGCCATGGCCTCATTCCACTGGCTTTCCGGGCGCATGCGAACCTGGCCGCTGATGCGCACGCAGAATTCATTGCGCAGCGCCTCGGCATCAGCGAAAGCCGGGCTGTCCGGTTCCACTACCACCTGGACAACGCCGCTATGATCCCGCAGACCGATGAATATTAATCCCCCCAGATCCCTGCGCCGGTCCACCCAGCCACAAAGCTGAACGGCTTGCTCAGCGAATTGTTCGGTTACTTCGCCACAAAGGTGTGTGCGCATGATCAGGCTCCAGAATGAGCGTTGTGAGATATGGAATCAGGCTGCGCCGGATTTGGAAGCTGCCGTTCCGGCATCGGGTTTTTTGGTCTCGGCCGGTTTGGCGACCGGCTTGTCATCCGCAGTACCCGCCTTGGACGAAGTACCGGTATCGTGCAGGTTTTTCTTACTACCTTTCTTGAAATCGGTCTCATACCAGCCCGCGCCCTTCAGTCGAAAACCCGCGGCTGAAACCATGCGCTGAAGCTTTGCCTCACCGCAACCGGGGCAATCGGTGAGCGGCGCATCGCTCATCCGCTGCAGCTTTTCGAGTTCCTCACCACAGGAACCGCATTGGTATTCGTATATCGGCATATCTGTAAACCCTTTAAAACCGCACAATTATAGAGGATGAGTCTCTAAATGGGGACAATCCATCACGTTTTCCACAGCAAAAGAGGTAACGGCTCTGATATCATTTAAGGTTTGGTTGACGCAAGATTCAGCGGAGAAATTGCATGCGAGTTCAACACCTGGTTTCCCTCTTTGCACTATTGGCCCTGACGGGCTGTCAACAGGCCGAAAGCCCGGCGCCGGCAGAACCGCCGGAAATTGCTGTCGAGCAGGCGTTGGAAGCTACCCCTGAAGCGCCTTCCCGTTTCGATATCTATGCCACGGTCAGGCTGACCGCCGACCTTGGCCACCTGAGCGATCGGCAGAGGCAGATGATTCCGCTGCTGATCGAAGCCTCTGAAATCATGGATGAATTGTACTGGCTGCAAGCCTACGGTGATAAACAGCCGTTGCTCGATTCCATCGAGGATCCTGCCATGCGCCGTTTTGCGGATATCAACTACGGTCCATGGGACCGTCTGGCAGCCGATCAGCCCTTTGTCGAAGGCGCGGGCCCAAAGCCGCTGGGCGCACAGTTTTATCCGCCAGACATGAGCAAAGAAGAGTTTGAAGCCTGGGACCAGGAAGGCAAAGATGGCCTGTACACCCTGATCAAGCGGAATGAAAATGGCGGCCTCGAACTGCTGCCCTACAGCCAGGCCTATGCGCCTCAATTGCAAAAAGCCGCTGCCCTGTTGCAGGACGCGGCAGAATTGGCGGAGGATGAGGAGTTCGCCAATTACCTGCGCATGCGGGCCACGGCAATTGTCACGGATGATTTCCAGGCCTCCGACATGGCCTGGATGGATATGAAGAACAATGCGGTCGAACTGGTCATCGGCCCGATCGAGACCTATGAAGATCTCCTGTTTGGCTATCGCGCCTCCTATGAATCCTATGTACTGATCAAGGATCTGGAGTGGAGTGAACGACTTGCCCGTTTTGCAAAATACCTTCCCGAATTACAAACTGGCTTGCCGGTGCCGGATGCATACAAGCAGGAGATGCCGGGTTCCGATGCTGACTTGAACGCCTACGACGTCGTGTATTACGCCGGGCACAGTAATGCCGGCTCCAAGACCATTGCGATTAACCTGCCCAACGACGAGGAAGTCCAGTTGGCAAAGGGCACGCGCAGACTGCAATTGAAAAACGCCATGCTGGCCAAGTACAACCAGATCCTGGTTCCGATCTCGGAAACTCTGATCGCGGAAGATCAGCGCCAGCACATCACGTTTGACGCCTTCTTCGGCAACACCATGTTCCACGAGGTGGCACACGGCCTGGGCATCAAGAACACGCTGGACGGTGAAAACCTGGTGCGCCACGCGCTGAAAGATCACGCTTCCGCCATAGAAGAGGGCAAAGCCGATATCCTGGGCCTGTACATGGTACAGAAACTGCGCGAAAAAGGAGAAATCACCGAGGGTGTCGTGATGGACAATTACGTCACTTTCCTGGCGGGTATCTTCCGATCGATCCGCTTCGGGGCGACCAGCGCCCATGGCCGCGCCAACATGATCCGCTTCAACTTCTTTGAACAGGCCGGTGCTTTCAGCCGGGATGATGAGAGCGGTGCTTACCGGGTAAACCTCGAAGAATTCGAGCAGGCGGCGCGCGATTTGAGCAACCGCCTTCTCATGCTGCAGGGTGACGGCGATTACGCAGCAGTGGATGCATTTGTAGCCGCCATGGGAAATGTCGGGCCACAATTGCAGGCTGACTTGGACCGTCTTGCCATGGCTTCCATCCCGGTCGACATCGTGTTTGAACAGGGCGCCGGGGTACTGGGCTTCTGAGCCAGGAACAGCTTATGCCGCGCCGGATCATTGTCAAAATCGGCAGCCAGGTTCTGTGCGATTCACAGGGTGAACTGAACCTGGAAGTGCTGGACGCACTGGTCGGACAGGTCGCCGGTTTGAGTGCCGGGGGCTGGCAGGTTTTGCTGGTTTCTTCAGGCGCAGTAGCAGCCGGCAGCCGTATCGGCGATAGCCTCCTGCAACGGGTCAGTGATCCGGTCGCGCGCAAGCAGGTCATGGCCGCTGCCGGCCAGGTTCGCCTGATGGAGACCTACCGGGCTCTGTTCGAGCAGCGGGGTTTGACCATCGCCCAGGTTCTGACCAGCAAAAGTGATTTCCAGACCCGCCGCCACTACCTGAACATGCGCGGTTGCATCGAGGCCCTGCTGACCGCCGGCATGGTGCCCATCGTCAATGAAAACGACGTGGTATCGATAACCGAACTGATGTTCACCGACAACGATGAACTGGCCGGCCTGCTCGCCGGCATGGTCAAGGCTGACCTGCTGTGCCTGCTCAGCACCGTACCCGGTGTATTCGATGGTGATCCCGATGATCCCTCGACCGAGTGCATCCCGACCTGGGACGACCAGAAACACCAGATCGACGAGGTTGTACTGCGCGGCACCTCAGCACTGGGTCGCGGCGGCATGCATAGCAAACTGGCCATCGCACGGAAAACAGCCAGCCTCGGCACGGAAGTGGTCATCGCCGACGGCAGCGACCCGGAAATCCTGGTCAAAGTCACGGGCGAGCAACAGGCAGGGACGCATTTCCCGCCTCGGGGCGAGGCTTCTCCTGCCAAGCGCTGGCTTGCGACCACGGATGATCACGCTGCGGGCTCAGTTACAGTCAATGACGGTGCAGAAGCTGCCTTGCTCGATAATAATCTTCTGACCAGCCTGCTTCCGGTGGGCATCGAAGCCGTCGAAGGCCGCTTCAATCGTGGAGACGTTATCCAGATACGCAACCAGGACGGCAGGGTTCTCGGCTGTGGGCGGGCCCGTTACAATCACAAAGAAACAAAGAAACTGAGAGGGCAGCGGGGGCACAAGGCCCTGATCCATTACGATTACCTGTATCTGGTGGACTAGCGGACAAACAATGGCATGAGCGCAGCAGAAGACAAACAACGCTATCTCGACCGGGGCCTGGTTCAGGTCAGGGAGGCAGCCCGTGAACTGGCCCGTTGTGACGACACGACGATCCGGGCCGTACTGAACAGCCTCGCAGACCGATCCCTGGCTGCGGTCGAGGAAATCCTGGCAGCCAACCGCAGTGATCTGTCACGCATGCCGCAAAGCGACCCCAAATACGACCGCCTGATGCTCAACCCTGAGCGGCTGAACGCCATCGCGAACGACCTGCGCTTTGTCGCAAGCCTGCCCTCCCCTGTCGGCGAGGTGCTGGAACAGCGGCAACTGGAAAACGGACTCGAACTGAGCAAGATCCGTGTGCCCATGGGGGTGATCGCGGTGATCTTCGAATCCAGGCCGAACGTCACTTTCGACGTATTCGCACTGTGTCTGAAAACACAAAATGCCTGTGTGCTCAAAGGCAGCAGTGATGCACACGATACCAACCAGGTCATCGTGAGCCTGATCCACAAAGTACTGACCCAACACGGGCTCAATCCCGACGCCGTTTTCCTGGCGCCTCCCGAGCGTCAATGGCTGCCGCAAATTCTGCAGGCAGTGGACTTTATCGACCTGGCCATTCCCCGCGGATCAAAGGGGCTGATCGACTTCGTGCGGGATAATTCGCGCATCCCGGTGATCGAGACCGGAGCCGGAATCGTCCATACCTACGTCGATGCGAGTGCGGACCTGGCCAAAGCCAGGGCCATCATCACCAACGCCAAAACGCGCCGGGTGAGTGTCTGCAACGCGTTGGACACACTGGTGATACACCAGAATCTGCTCAGCGACTTGCCGGGCCTGATGCAGGAAATGGGGGAAGAACACGATGTCGAGGTGTTCGCCGACGATGAGGCCTACGCCGCCCTTGAGGGGCACTATGCCGGCCCGCTGAATCACGCCACTGAGCAGCACTTCGGCCAGGAATTCCTGTCTCTGAGAATGTCTGTCAAAACGGTGCCGGGCCTTGACGCGGCGCTGGACCACATTCACAGTTTCAGTTCGAAACATTCAGAAGCGGTCGTGGCCGAAAACCCCGACGTAATCGAGCGGTTTCTAAACCAGGTGGACGCGGCGGCCGTGTATGCCAACACGTCCACCGCGTTCACCGACGGTGGTCAATTCGGCATGGGCGCTGAAATCGGTATCAGCACCCAGAAATTACACGCCCGCGGCCCGATGGCCCTGCCGGAACTCACCAGCTATAAGTGGGTTGTGCGCGGTGACGGCCAAATTCGCGCAGGCAGCTAGACTCCTTTTACGTGAAAACAAAACGCCCGTCTTCCACATCAACGCTGATGGTCTCGCCCGTCGCGTAATCACCCGCCAGGATTTTCTGGGCCAGCGGGTTTTCGATCTCGTTCTGGATCGCCCGTTTCAGCGGGCGGGCGCCGTAAACGGGGTCGAAGCCGGCCTCGCCGACGGTGTCGAGCGCCGCGTCAGAGAAATCCAGCCCGAAGCCGTGGCTTTCCAGGCGCTTACGCAGATTACCCAACTGGATGCCGGCAATCATTCGAATCTGATCCCTGTCCAGCGGGTGGAATACCACCATTTCATCCACGCGGTTGATGAATTCAGGCCGGAAGTGTTGCCCAACCACATCCATCACCGCTGTCTTCATGGCCTCATAGCCTTGCCCGGAGAGTTCCTGGATTCTTTGTGAACCCAGGTTGGACGTCATCACGATCACCGTGTTTCTCAAATCGACTGTCCGTCCGTGTCCGTCAGTGAGGCGTCCGTCGTCCAACACCTGAAGCAGGATATTGAATACATCCGGATGCGCTTTTTCGATTTCGTCCATCAGGATCACGGAATAAGGCCGGCGCCGGACTGCTTCGGTCAGGTAACCACCCTCCTCGTAGCCCACGTAACCCGGGGGTGCGCCGATCAGCCGTGAGACCGAGTGCTTCTCCATGAATTCGGACATGTCGATGCGCACCATGGCATCTTCCGTGTCGAACATGAATTCAGCCAGGGCCTTGCACAATTCTGTCTTACCCACGCCGGTCGGTCCCATGAACAGGAAGGAGCCGATGGGACGATTCGGATCAGACAGGCCCGCACGCGACCGGCGGATTGCGTCCGACACGGCCGTCACCGCCTCGTCCTGGCCGATAACGCGTTTGTGCAGGGCATCTTCCATGCGCAGCAGCTTTTCCCGCTCACCTTCCAGCATCCGTGAAACGGGAATCCCGGTCCAGCGTGACACTACCTCGGCAATTTCGTCTTCGGTTACGTTGTTGCGCAACAATTGAAATTCGGCCTGTTCGCCTTTTTCAGCGTCTTCCAACTGCTTTTCAAGTTCAGGGATCTTGCCGTACTGAAGCTCTGACATCCGGGCCAGGTCCTGGGCCCGCATCGCGGTTTCCAACGCAGCACGCGTGCGTTCAAGTTCTTCCTTGATGTGGGTGGTTCCCTGAACCGCGGCCTTCTCTGATTTCCAGATTTCATCCAGGTCAGAAAACTCGCGCTCCATCGCCGCGATTTTTTCTTCCAGCTCTTCCAGCCGCTTGACCGAGGCCTCGTCGGACTCTTTCTTCAGCGCCTCACGCTGGATTTTCTGCTGGATCAGTTTCCGCTCCAGGCGGTCCAGAGCCTCCGGCTTGGAGTCTATTTCCATGCGGATGCGCGAAGCCGCCTCGTCCATCAGGTCGATGGCCTTGTCGGGCAGCTGGCGGTCACTGATATAGCGGTGTGAAAGGGTCGCTGCGGCCACCAGTGCAGGATCGGTAATATCAACCCCGTGGTGTACTTCGTAGCGTTCCTGCAAGCCACGAAGAATGGCGATGGTGTCTTCAACGGTCGGCTCGCCAACGAATACTTTCTGAAAGCGGCGCTCCAGTGCGGCGTCTTTCTCGACATACTGGCGGTACTCGTCCAGCGTAGTCGCGCCGATGCAGTGCAGCTCACCCCGGGCCAGCGCTGGTTTGAGCATATTGCCGGCGTCCATTGCACCTTCTGCTTTACCGGCACCCACCATCGTGTGCAACTCGTCGATGAACAGGATGATATTGCCTTCATGTTTGGCCAGGTCGTTCAACACGGCTTTCAGCCGCTCTTCGAACTCTCCCCGGAACTTGGCCCCGGCCAGCAGCCCGGCCATGTCGAGGCTGAGGACACGTTTGCCTTTGACACCCTCGGGAACTTCGTTATTGACGATACGTTGCGCCAATCCTTCCACGATCGCGGTCTTACCCACGCCCGGTTCACCGATCAGGACCGGGTTGTTCTTGGTGCGTCGTTGCAGCACCTGGATACAACGACGAATCTCTTCATCGCGCCCGATGACCGGGTCGAGCTTGCTCTGCTCAGCCCGTTCGGTCACGTCGATGGTGTATTTTTCCAGCGCCTGCCGCTGATCCTCGGCATTGGGGTCGACGACCTGCTCACCACCGCGCAGATCATCGATCGCTTTCTCGATGGCGTCACGGTTGGCGCCCGCCTGCTTGAGAATGTCGGCCAGCGCGCCTTTCATATCCATCGCCGCCAGGATAAACAACTCGCTGGCGATGTATTGATCGTTGCGTTTCTGCGCCAATTTGTCCGTCAGGTTCAGTATTTTGATCAGCTCATTTGAAAGGCTGATCTCACCCTCGGCGCCACTTACCCGGGGCAGGCTGTCCAGCCGCTCACCCAGCTGGGAACGCAGCTGGTTTACACGCACACCAGCCTTCGTCAACAGGTGACGGCTGGCGCCGCCCTCCTGGTTAAGCAGGGCCACCATGACATGCACCGGCTCGATCAGCTGGTTATCGAGTCCCGTCGCCAGGCTCTGGGCATCCGCCAGTGCCAGCTGGAACTTACTTGTCAGTTTGTCCATTCGCATGGGTAATTCCTCAATGAATTTAGGGCCGTCAATCGACGACCTCAGATGACCAATATTTGAGGGCAAAACAGTGCAGAATCAATGTGAAAAACAGAAGCAGATCAAGGCAAGCCGTTTAAGGTTTTCGCAGGAGAGGTGTCCATTAACCCGTTCCAGGACACGCTCAAGACGTCCCTGTGCGCTAAGCAACTGTTCCCGACAGTTGATTGTCCTGGATCGGGCTAACGGATACCTCTCTCATCACCGGTGTAGCGTGGGCGATTCAAACTTCCCAAGAGGTGTCGGGTAGCTGTCTGCCGGACCTTCGGCTGTCGGGAACAGCCGAAGAGTGCACAGGGACGTCTTGAACG
>CALDVW010000109.1 GCA_937924405.1 uncultured Lysobacterales bacterium | reverse complement strand
TATGAGAATCTCAATGCGGAGCGTGATCAGGCCAACTCGAAATACCAGAAAGACATTTCGGTTGCTCTGCAAGAATTCGAGTCGCTGGTCAATTGAGAAAAACCGGCTACCGGGATTGACGCAGCCAGGTCGGAGTTCGACATAATGCTGCAAGTCTGCCGGTGGTCGGTGCGCCCCGGAACAAAGGCAGGTAGGCGACAAGGATGCAAAAGTGAAACTGGGTTACCTTCGGCTGATAATTTTGCAACTGGCTTTGAGCGGACTCGCCTGGAGCGCAGAGGAGGGCGAATGTCCCGAACATGACTCCGCCAGCTGCGAACGATCAGTGGGGGAGGAGGACCGTTCGGTGATGCGAAACCTGGGAGGCCCCGAACAGGTGGAAAATCGCCTGCATATCGATTCCAACCAGGTCACGCCTATGTTCCCCAGCAACTTCGCACGCAGTTATTTCGACTGGAAGGACCGCGTCAGGGAAGAAAACGGCGTGGGCTTCGGCGGCGACTATTCATTCGCTTACCTGAAAGCCAGCGACAGCCCCGGCGCGGACGACGCTTTCGGCGGCATGTACCGCCTGTTCGGCTCCTGGGAAGCGACCGGCGACGGCAGGGGCAACTCCGGTGCACTGATCTGGAAAGCCGAGCACCGCCATGCCTATGGCAGCACCATTCCGCCGGGCAACCTGGGCTTCGAGGTGGGTTATACCGGCCTGTTTCTGCCGCCGTTCAGTGACCAGGGAACGCGACTGACTAACCTCTACTGGCGCCAGCGTATGAAAGGCGGCAACCTGGTCTTCGTCGGCGGCTTCGTGGATGTGACCGATTACGTGGACGTCTACATGCTGGCCAGCCCCTGGACCGGCTATTTCAACTTCGCATTCTCAACGGGTTCGGCATCCATCCCGGTACCCAACGAAGGCCTGGGCCTGGCGCTGGGTGGCTACCTCAACGACAATTTGTACCTGATTGCAGGCTTCGCCGACAGCAATTCCGACCCGACAAAACCGGGCGACGGGTTTGACACCTTTTTCAACGACCGTGAGTATTTCAAGCACTTCGAACTGGGCTGGAACTCGTCCCGCGAGACCGCTTTCATGAACAACGTGCACCTGACCCTGTGGCATGCCGACGAGCGCGTGGCCGCAGAGACGCCGGACGGCTGGGGCGCCAATATCTCGTTCAGCCGCTCCGTTAATGAGCATTGGAACCCGTTTGTCCGCGCAGGCTATGCCAGGGATGGCGGCAGCCTGCTGGAGAAAACGCTCAGCGCCGGTTTTTCCTACCAGACCGTTCCTGGCGGAAACCAGTTGGGTGTTGCCTATAACTGGGGTGAGCCGAATGAAAGCACCTGGGGCTCGGGCCTGAAAGACCAGCACACGCTGGAAGCCTTCTACCGCATTCAGTTGTGGAAGGAGATCGCAATCACGCCGGATATCCAGTACATTCGCAATCCCGCGCTGAACCCGGAGGACGATAAGTTGTGGGTATTCGGTTTGAGGGCGCGCCTGGCGTTCTGAATTTTTACGCTGGTTCTTTATGTCAATACCGCAGTTTTCCTACTCAAAGTTACGATAGTTGCATCTGATGGATCACACATGAGTTGCGTTATTCTTTTCGCTGGGCATTGGCTGTCGCCAAACTCGTTTGCTATCATTTGATAGCAAACGAGTAAAAGGTGAATCGGCATGGGACAGACGCAATTGGCAACCCGGGTGGACAAGCGAGTCAAACAGGCAGTCGAAGAATTTTGCAGGGCGCGTGGCCTCAAGATGAATCGCTTTATAGAAGACGCTCTGATCGACAAGCTTGAAGAGTTGGAAGACATTGAGGACCTGAAGAAAATTCGCTGTGAACCGGCCCGGCCCCTGGAAGAGGTTCTTCGCGATCTGAATCTGGATGAATGAGTACCGGATCGAGGTATCAGCCTCGGCGGAGAGGCAGTTGCACAAACTGGAGCCTGGTGACAGAGCCATCGTGGCTGATGCAATTCGGGGTCTCGCTTCGAATCCCCGGCCACGCGGAAGCAGGAAACTCAGAGGATACGATGACGTCTTCCGCATCCGCAAAGGAGTATTCCGAATCATTTACAGCATTGAGAATGATCAGCTGTTGATCATCATTCTGAAGGTCGGTCACCGCAGGTATATCTACCGCTGACACAAGTCTGTTCGCTTTAACCGTCCCGATTCGAAGTTTGCGGGTTAGTTCAAACTGTCAACCACGGTAGCGCTGACTGATGCGGGGAAAGCGACCAGGACGACCCGCTTCAAAGCGATTGCCGTGTCGCTGAACACGGGGAATTTTCCTACTAAGGCAAGAATTGCGGCGCAGACCAGCAGAGTAACGCCGTAAGTGGCGACGACCCGACTGATTTCGAGGCGCCGCGATTTATCGTTCTGATTGCCTCCGTGTATGTAGAAAATGAATGCGCTCAGAAACACGCACGAAACCAAAGCAATCATGATGACATTGTAAAACTGGATCTGTTCGCTCAGGTTCCAGACTTCTTCGGTCACGGCGACCGGAAAAGCCAGCACACTGGCGCCAATTACTAATTCTGCGATATCAGTACGATTAATTTTTTCATGATGTGGCCAACCTGTCCTGCAGTCTAAAAATTGTAGCGTGCGGAAAACTGCAATTGCAGGGCGTCCCCCTTGCTGCCGTCCTTGTTTTTGCGCTCGCCCCAAAGCAATTCCGTGCCGAACCTGACATTTCTTGTTGGCAGGTAAATCAGGTTGGCGGAAACTCGCGTCGTGGAATTGTAGTTCCTGTCGTCCTGGAAATCGAAATTGTCGATATTCACCCAGCTCACGATGAAATTGGATCGTAAAATACCCGGCCAGGATTTGAGGAACCACCAGTCTTTTGGCCAGAGGTGGCTGTAGGAAACATAACCCGCGAAAACCGGCAGGGCTCTCAATTTGCCTTCGGGATCGAACACGGCATCCCCGCCACCGACGGTATTCAGGTCGTTGAGATAACGGCCTACCCCTTTGCCATAGGTGAGTTGCCAAAGGATGTAATCCTCCTCACCCCACTTCGTAATCGATTTGCGCCCACTGGTGGTAATGCCCCACCCCATGGCGTCCGTGGTGGAAGTATCATCAGAACCGGAGGAGATTTGATCAGCTTCCAGGTCGCGAAATATGAACGCTACGCGGGAATTCCAACTGCCCAGCTGACCCAGCGGCAACCGGTCCATGCTGAGTACGATATCCGCCCGCCCCCTGGCGCCATTGCCGTTGACCACGTCGGTTCGAGGATCTTCCACACTCATCTTGAAACTCATGCTCCGGCCGAAGTTCGGGAAGATGCGCGCCTGGGCCTGGCGAGCGAGAATCATGCCGTTGATGCCCTCGAAATCTACTTCCTCCGGCCGCGAATCAATGTCCATCAAAGTAGACCAGGTTTTACCCGCCAACACCCAGCGAAATTGCCCGAAGGCGTGACGCAAGCGGAAGGTATCGTTGTCTTCCGCGAAGTCAGCCTCGATGAATGCACGCAAAGGGCCCTGTTTGGTTTCTTCGCGTACTTCGAAATTCAGCCGGGTCTGGTTGGCCGTGACTTCAGTGCCCGCCTTGGCGCCCGGGGCGTTTTCACCTTCAGGCGGAATACTGCCGACGATAAAGCGGTCGGAGATTAGCACCGGATCGAAGCTGTTGACGAGGGCCAGGTTGACATAGCCGGCAATTTTCATGGAAGCGGTGGTGCCGGGTAGCGGCCATGCGCCGGGAAAATCCTCGTCATACAGGGTATTGGAAGGGTCATCCCTGAACGCATCTGTGTCCATCCCGCTTTCCTGCGTGCCTTCCTCTTCCTGTTTAGCCAGTTGAGCCAGGGCCTGTTGACGGCCGATGTTTGCATCCTGGGCGACTTCGGCCGGAGCTTCATCAGTTTTTGCGGGGGCCTCGTCAGCTGCGGTGTCCGCCAGCTGCTTTTCCTCGCCGGTGGGTTCGTCGGTCAGTGAGGGTGAGATTTCGTCCTTACCGGGAGCGGGTTGTTGAGCCCCTTGCAGTTGCTCTATCAGGGTTCGCTGTTCCGCCAGTTCCCGGCGCTGCGCCTCCAGTTCCGCCTGCTGCCGCTGAAGCAGTTGCTCCATCCGGCGCAGCGTTTCCTGCAGATCCTCCTCCTGGGCCAGCACCGGTGTCACCAGTAGCGGCTGGCAAGCCAGAATAGCAAGAAAAGGAATCCGAGTGAGCCAGGGCACAGCGTTCATTCTCTCCCCTGAAAATTACATAGGATCGGTGATTCTAGCATGGAAGACAGATGGTAAATGAGTGATAAATAACCTCATATTCACCAATTACCTGATATTTCGAACCGATCACAAACCAGGACCATCGACGATGGCATGGTCACTACGCTGAGCCGCTTTCCCTGATCGATATCGATCAACATGTTACCGGCAGGGCTATTACCTGTTTGGAAAGGATACTCCGGTCCCTGGTCAGAACCTGTGAGACGTTAATCCTCGATGGTCGGGCGAGCCCGGATACATTCACGGGAAACGTATCCAGCCCTTTTCCAATTGCGCCCGTCAGTCATTATATGATTCACCGGAAATTTTCCTGCTGACCCAAATCTGCACATTCTACGGTTTAAAGACTATACTGGAATCAAGGCGTTGACCGGCGGCAATCAACACGGATGTAGTTCCCTGCAGTGCGCATGTCTGCACATCCACGTTATTCAATGTGGTTTCGGCTTAGGTTCGGAGGGCCATCATGAACGGAACATTTCGATCACTTTTCACATCCATCACCCTGCTGCTGGCGCTGGCGTTCTCCGGAATTGTCGGCGCCCAGGACCACAAGCCGACGGAGGACGACATCGTCGGGCAGATTGGTGAACCGGAATTCTCGCCGTACGTTGGCCACGCCTTCCCGATGCGCGTCCTGTGGGGTGATCAGCATTTGCACACTGCCGTTTCCGTCGATGCCGGTACTCTTAACCGACTCGGTCAGGAGGATGCCTACCGTTTCGCGCGTGGGGAGGAAGTCACCTCGACCACCGGGGTGCGGGCACGGCTCTCACGCCCGCTCGACTGGCTGGTCATTTCTGACCATGCCGAGATGTACGGCCTGATGCCACAGTTGCTGCGGGGTGACCCGGAAATCCTCGCCACCGAGAAAGGCAAGCAATGGTACGACATGCTGAAAAGCGGTGAGAAAGAGCAGATTCTCGACGCGGTGTGGGACATCATCGGCTCACTGCAGCAGTCGGACCCGCCGATCGCCAACGACAAGGCGGTGCGCAAGGCCTGGCATGCATACACGGAGCTGGCCGACCGCTACAATGAGCCGGGCCGCTTTTCAGCCATAATCGGCTGGGAGTACACCACTCGTGGAGGATTCAACATGCACCGCAACGTGCTGTTCCGCGACGGTTCCGACATCGCCAAGCAAACCGTGCCTTTTTCCCAGTTCGACAGCCAGAACCCGGAAGACCTTTGGGATGCTCTGGACGAACTGGAAGCCCGCACTGGGGCTGACGTTCTGGCCATTCCGCACAACGGCAACCTGTCCAATGGCCTGATGTATTCCGTCGAAACCAACGCCGGCAAGCCCTACACCCCGGAACTCGCCGCGCAGCGCATCCGGCTGGAGCCGGTGATCGAGGTCACGCAGATCAAGGGTGACGGCGAGGCTCATCCTTTCCTGTCACCTAACGACGAATTCGCGGATTACGAGACCTGGGACGCGGCCAACCTCGATGGCACCGAGGTCAAGAAAAACGAGATGCTGCAATACGAGTATGCGCGGGCCGCGCTGAAGAACGGCCTGGCGATGGAGCGGAAACTCGGCGTCAATCCGTTCAAGTTCGGCATGGTCGGCGGTACCGACGCCCACACTTCGCTGTCGGCGGTGGCGGAGGAAAACTTCTTCGGCAAACACTCCGGTGTGGAACCCGACCCGCACCGCTGGGAGCACGTCGTGATCGAATCACCGATGGATCCCAGCCTGACCACGCTGGGCTGGCAGCAGACAGCCTCCGGGCGCGCGGCGGTCTGGGCGACCGAGAATACCCGTGAGGCGATCTTCGATGCCATCGCCCGCAAGGAAGTCTACGCGACGACCGGCTCCAGGATGCGGGTACGCTTCTTTGGTGGCTGGGACTTTGTCGAACAGGACGCGCAGTCCCGGATGCCGGCAGTCGCCGGCTACGCCAGGGGTGTGCCGATGGGCGGCGACCTGCGCAGCGCTCCGGAAGGCAAATCACCCACGTTCCTGGTTTACGCCATCAAGGACCCCATCAGCGGCAATCTCGACCGCATTCAGGTGATCAAGGGCTGGATGGATTCCAGGGGCAAAACTCATGAGAAAGTCTATGATGTGGCGTGGAGTGGCGACCGCCAGCCCGGCGGCGATGGCAAGCTGCAGCCGGTCGGCAACACGGTCGACGTGGCGACCGCTACCTGGACCAATACGATCGGTGCATCTGAACTGATTACAGTGTGGGAGGATCCGGACTTCGATCCGGATCAGTCTGCGTTTTACTACGCCAGGGTGATTGAAATCCCAACGCCGCGCTGGACGGCTTACGAGGCCAGGCGCTTCGGCGTCGAGATGCCGGACAAGGTGCCCATGGTCACCCAGGAGCGCGCATACACGTCGCCGATCTGGTACTCGCCTGCGGATTAGAATGCCAATATTTTTCGGTCGGTTTCTGGGGTCGGTGTAGAATCTGGCCCCATTTTATATGGGGCTACTCAGTCGTCTCCTGTTGCCGGTACTGCGCTTCTTCGATCTACTCCTTATTCTCGTGGATAACAAACTCGAGTAGCTGCCAGCTCAGTACAAGCACCACGGCGCCCACGACCATACCGATGGCGGGCAGTATCGAATCGATGATCGCGATGCCCAGAACGCTGCGGGCGACGCTGCGGGATACTGAAGAGCCGGGCCGGTCCCCGATCACCGCACAAACGCTTCAAACATGTCGTTCCGATCGGTTAGTTCCGGACTGGCTCCGATGGTGAATTACGCTATCATTCCCCGATGAAAATTGCCCTGCTATGCTGCTCGTTCCTGGTGTTTCCAGCGCTGTCCCATGCGCAGGATTCCCAGACCTTCGGCGGGCCGTCCGGTGTGACAGGCGAGGAACGCGACATCCGGGAAATTCTTGACGCCTACCGCGTCGACAACCGCAAGCTGCACCTGAAGCCCTGGTACGACTGGAAGGCCGGCCTGAAGGAGCGCAGCGGCTTTTCATTCGGTGTCAATGCACAGATGTTGTACCTCGGTGCGTCCGATGCATTGGGCGATGAAGACGATGCGGCGGGTGGCATCTACCGTCTGCAGGGCGAATGGGTGTTGTTCGGGCGGGGCTCCAGCAACCCCGGAAGCATCGTATTCCGCGTCGAAAACCGCTCGAAGATCGGCAGCGGAATCCCGCCGGCGTCGCTGCGGGGTGAAATCGGCGCGGTCGCTACCGATCCGGGCTTCGCCTACAGTGATAATTTCGGCACGCATTTTTCGGTGCTGGCCTGGCAGCAGTTCTATGCGAACAAGCGGGCCGCTGTCGCTGCCGGCCTGCTGGACTTTTCGGCCTACGTCGACGCGTTTTACTACCAGACGATCAGCAGGGGCTTCCTCAATCGCAGTTTCATTCTCAGCCCGACGCTGGCCACCACCGGCATCGGAGCGCTGGGCGCGGTATCCAAGGGTTTCGTCAGCGACAATTTCTGGATCGGCGGTGGTTTTTACGATGCCAACGCGAAGAGTGGTGACCCGGGCTTCGACACCTGGGATTCCGGCGAACTGCTCAAACACGTAGAAGTCGGCTGGGCGCCAGATTTCAGCCGGCGGGGCACGGACCGCATCCAGCTGACTTACTGGCACAAGGACAAGCTGGCGGAGAAAGGAACACCGAGTGGATCCGGCTGGTTGCTTTCCTGGAGCCAGAAAATGGCCGGCCGTTTCGTTCCCTTCGTCCGCGCCGGCTGGTCAGACGGTGGCGGCGGCGCGCTGGCACGGCGCTCGCTCAGCGCCGGGATCTCTTACCGCATGGCCTTTCAGGACTGGCTGACGATCGGGCTCGGGCTGAACAAGCCTTCGGACAAGACCTATCAGCCCGGTCTCAGCGACGAAAAAGTGCTTGAAGCCTCCTACCTGTGGCAGATTACCGCCAATACATCCCTGCTGCCGGATCTGCAAATGATCCTGGACCCGGCGCAGAATCCGGAAGAGAGCAGGATCTGGACGGCCGGGCTGCGCCTGCGATTCGTATTCTAAATGACAAAAGTGATCGATTCGACATGAATTCTCCGGAAGCCGAGGTAGACTGTGCAACCATGAAAACGTTGGTTAGAAAGGTTTTTCTGAGCGCGATACTCTGCCTGGCCGCCTGGCAGGTTCCAGCCACATTGCTGGCCCAGATCGCCACGCCGGAAGACATCCTGGTGCGTAACGTCACCCTGATCGACCCCACCGGCAAGAGCGAGGATCGCATCGTCAATATCCTGATCCGGGAGCGCAGGCTCGATATCATCACCGAGGACAAGATTTCCAGTGAAGAGGCGCAGCAGGTGGTGGACGCCGACGGCGGTTTTCTTCTCGGCAAGCTGGAGGTCGGGGCGCCGCCGAATTTCATGATCTTCCGCGCGGATCCCCGCGAAAACTTCGAAGTCATGCTCGACACCAAGACCTGGTCCAGCTTCGCCGTGCATGACGGCTACGTCGTCAAGAACCGCTTGCTGGAGGCCCTGGATGACGAGGAGGACGAACCCGTCAAATCGGGCTGGCTCGCCTACACACCACCCCCTCTGATGGTTCCGATGAACTACCAGGACAGCGATAAGTGGAACCGCTGGGATACGAAATACATCTCGGGAATTTTCATCGCCGGCCTGTTCCTGGACCGCATGAACTGGTTGTCGCAGGATGATATCAGCGAGATGCAGGTGGGGGACCTGTCATCCTACGAAGGCGGTGAGATCCGCGGTTTCCGTCTGGGCGCCGTGGGTACGCTGAACTGGTTCGAGAAGCCCTGGATCTACACGATTTTCGGCGCCACCAATGCCTTCGACAAGGGTTTCGAAACCGAGGACCTCGACAGTTTCACCCTGTTCGACTGGCGCCTGGACATCCCGTTTTTCAAGAACTCGGTGATGAGCATCGGCAAACAAAAGGAACCCATTTCGGGTGAGCGGGTCCAGTCCATGCTGTTCAACCACATGCAGGAACGCGCGGCCGTATCCGACGCGATGTTGCCTTCGCGCAACGTCGGCATCGTCTGGAACGGCAACAGCCCGGAGAGATATTCGAGTTGGGCATTTGGCGTCTTCAACGACTGGTTCGATGCAGACCAGGATTTCGATGAAAGCGCCACGCAGTTCGCCGGTCGCATCACCTGGGCCCCGCTGCGCTCCGAGGATGACAGCAACTTGCTGCACCTGGGGGCCGGCTACCGTTACTCCGACGCAAAGGAAGGGTTTCGCTACCTGACTGAACCCGAATTCAACCAGTCGCCCGTGTTCGTCGATACCGGGTTCGGCACCGGGAGCGGGATTCTGCCGGCCGACAAACTCGAGACGTATAACGTCGAGCTATCCTGGCGCAAGGGTCCGGTCTGGATCGCTTCCGAGTACACCCGGATTGATGTGAAAAATCCCGCACTGGGAGACCCGAGTTTCGATGGTTACTGGGTAGCAGCCTCGTGGATTCTGACTGGTGAGATGCGCGCCTACAACCGGAAAAGTGGTGTCTTTGGCGGCGTGCCGATTTCGAAGTCGGTGTATCAGAACGGCAAGGGCGCCTGGGAGTTGAGCGCGCGCTGGTCGAACCTCGACCTGAACGACGGTCGGGTCGAGGGAGGTGAATTGGATATCGCCTCGCTGGGCCTGACCTGGTGGCTGACGCCCTTTTTCGGTGTTAATGCCAACTATCGTTACATCTGGAACGAACGCGAAGGGCTGCAAGGTACCAGCAGCGGCATCAACACGCGACTCATGCTTTTGCTGGAATAGCCTTTATTCGCTGCGCCCGACCACGCAGTTGGCGGCATACTCGGCCGTCTCGTTGGTGGTCCAGTCGCCCTTGTCCTTCTGCTGCATTTATCAGGATAAATGAAAGGCCTGTGCCTGCTCCATCGCCAGCAGGTATTCTTTGCGCCACAGGCCGCCGCCGTAGCCGGTGAGTTCGCCGTCGGAGCCGACCACCCGGTGGCAGGGGATAATGATGGCGATGCGGTTGTCGCCGTTGGCGCGGCCCACCGCGCGCACGGCATCGGGGTGGTCGATCTTGCCGGCGACGTCCGCGTAGCTGCGCATTTCGCCATACGGGATTTCGGTCAACGCTTCCCAAACCGCCTCCTGGAATTCGGTTCCCGGCGCCTGCAGCGGCACGGTGAACTTCCTCAGGCTGCCTTCGAAATAGGCGTCGAGTTCCTGCTTGACCTGTTTCATCAAGGGGTGATCGCCCGGCAGGAAGACCCGTCCCATTCGTTGTTGCAGCCGCTTGAGCTGGGTATCGAGCATGCGCCGCTCGGCGAATTCAAGCAGGCACAGGCCACTGTCGTGCACGCCCACGATCATCGAGCCCAGCGGCGTGGCGATCCGGTTGATCCAGATCGAGGATTCCCGGTCCACTGCAGAAGGTGGGTTACCAAATACCTGCGCGAAAGCATCTCGGAAGCTGGCTTCGGAGTCGAAGCCGCTGGCAACGACGGCTTCGCTGACCGCATCACCATGCTGGATCTGCCTCAGCGCAAGTCCAAGGCGCCGCAAGCGGGTGTAGGCGTGGAATGTCATGCCATGGTTGGCGACAAACCAGCGGCGCACAATACCCGAATCCATTGCCATGCTATCCAGGTCGTAGTCGTGCCAGCGCCTGGCCGGATCGGCCTCCACTTCGCTCATCAGGGGCACCAGCCAGGCCGGATCGGCGATGCCGGTTTTCAGGGGCGTACAGAGTTTACAGGGGCGGAAGCCAGCGGCGAGGGCGTCGCGGGCATTTTCAAACGGCTGTGAGTCCCGCGCCTTTTTTACCGCTTTTTTGCAGTCTGAATGGCAAAAGGTGCCGTTGGCGATGTTAGCTACTAGTTGCAATCTCATATACCGTGGCAGCGAAACCGCTGCAACAGCTTTCTACAATTTTACGACGACTCTTCCGAGCGACTGTCCCTCAAGCATACCACCGAAAATACCGTCCAGTTCATCCAGTCCCACGATGCGGTTACGGATCATGTCCAGCTTGCCGGGCTTCCACTCGTTTGCCAGCCTGGGCCAGATCGCTTCGCGGATCGGGTAGGGGCACAAGGGTGAATCAATACCAATCAGGCTGACGCCGCGAATGATGAACGGCATCACGGTTGTTTTAAGGCCGATTCCGCCTGCCAGCCCGCAGGCCGCGACGTTTCCCCAGGGCTTGATCGCTGTGCAAATACCGGCCAGCATGTCGCCGCCCACGCTGTCGATACAACCCGCCCAGCGCGCACTTTCCAGCGGGCGTCCGCTCCACTCGAGCTGGTGCCGGGAGATGCACTCAGTGGCTCCCAGGGCGGCCAGCCAGCCGAACTGTTCTTCCTTGCCGGAAATGGCATGCACCTCGTAACCGGCCCGGGACAGGATGTCGATGGCAATGCTGCCTACGCCGCCGGTGGCGCCAGTGACCAGTATGGGCCCCTGGTCCGGTTTCTGGCCGCTGATTTCCATGCGATAGAGCGACATGGCGGCGGTGAACCCGGCGGTGCCTATGGTCATCGCGTCCAGGGCACTCAGGCCGTCGGGCAAAGGCATGATCCAGTTGCTGTCCAGCCGCAGGTATTCCGAATAGCCACCATCACGGGTTTCGGAAAGTCCGCAACCGGTAACCAGTACTTCATCACCGGATTGAAAGCGGTTTGACCCGGAAGCAACCACGGTGCCCGCGACATCGATACCGCCGTTCATGGGAAATGAGCGGCAGATCTTGCCTTTGCCGGTACCGGCCAGGGCGTCTTTATAATTAATCCCGGAGTAACTGACCTTGATGGTGACATCACCTGCGCTGAGTTCATCAATACCCACGGTATCGACGCCTGCGCGATAGCCCTGATCATCATTGTGAATTCGAAAAGCCCTGAAGCTCGCTGGTACTTGCTCTGTCATGATGGAATTTCCCTGGTTAAACCGCACGCAGAAACCAATCAAAATCCTTGGTCGGGATTTCGGCGTTAAAGTTGGATTCTTCTTCGCGGCGGCAATTTGAATATAGTTCGCAGTAGTCCTTTCCGAAGTAGTGCGGAAGAATTTCGCCGGCATCGAAGGCGTCCAGGGCATGCGGCCAGCGAACCGGAATTTCCACCGTGTAGTCCAGTTTTGAGCGCTCAGCAGTCATCGGCCGGGGTTCACATTTTGTGCTGATGCCATGGTGGATTCCGGCAAGGACAGCGGCAACGACGAAATAGGGATTGGAGTCGGCGCCTGCGACGCGATGCTCGAGACGCTTGTCCCGGGATCCGGACAGGGGAATTCTGAACGCCACACCACGGTGGTTTGGTCCCCAGTTCGGGGAAGCCGCGACGAAGTTACCGGGCGAATGGCGGCGGTATGAATTGGCATTCGGCGCAAAAATGGCCGTACTTTCCACCATGGCTGCGCTGAGGCCGCCAATCGCATGCCTGAGTTGGTCGGAGAATGAGCCGTCTTTACTTTCGCCGGCAAAAATATTGTTGTCATTCTCGTCCAATACACTCACGTGTATGTGGAGACCACTGCCGGCGGTATCTGCAAAAGGTTTGGCCATGAAGGTTGCCGCCAGGCCATTTTTGCGGGCGGCTGCTTTGACCGCGCGTTTCAGCAATACCGCGTGATCACAGGCCAACACCGGGTCGTCCACATGGTGCAGGTTAACTTCATACTGTCCCGGTGAAAATTCGGCCAGTGCGGCGCCCGCGGGTATGTTCTGCGTCTCACAAATGGCAACCAGGTCGGTCAGAAAATCATCGACCTCGTACAGATCTTCCATCACGGAATATTGCATTCCGGGTTGTGGCAGATCGGAGCCGGGTATGCGCGGCATCCGGGGCCGGAATCGGGTTCCGTCGTGCTCCACCAGGTAAAACTCGAGCTCAGTGGCCAGTACGGGTTTCAATCCCATGTCATAAAGCGGTTGCATCGCCCTGCGTAAAACGTTGCGTGGGTCATTTTCATAGGGCGTGCCGTCCAGGTTGACCATCTCGAGCAACACCTGGGCAGTCGGCAGTGTTGCCCATGGCACCGGCGCAAGACTGCCTGCAACGGCCACGGCATGGGCATCGGGATCGCCGTCGTTGATGCCGTAGGAAATGCTTTCAAAGGTATTGCCCAGGGTGTCCAGGATGGTGGTGGCTGCGCACATGTTGACGCCGCCCTTGAAGGCTTTGCCCAGGTCGTCAATGCCGACCCGCTTGCCACGCAGGATGCCGTTCATATCAGCGATCAGGGGTTCCATGAACCGTGTTTCAGGATGCGCGGACAGGTAGGCGTCCAATTCCTTTTTCAAATCAACCGATGTCATGTCGTTTTACCTGCCCAGTGTGGCCGAGTTGGCGATCCCGCCAGTCGATGGCCGCCTTGGCGCCACGTCGTTTGAGTATTGCATTGAATTGACGCGATTCTTCGGTGTCTGTGCTCTCAATTGCCACATCCAGTTCGAGCGCGTGCTTCAGCGCGTTGCGCATTTTGCCGAACTCGTAAGTCTTGTTGATCGCCTGCTTGGTAATGCGTACCGACAACTGGTCATTGCGCGCGATTTCCAGCGCAACCTCGCGCGCCCGGGTCAGCAGGTTTTCCGGCTTGACAACGCGGTTGACCAATCCCCATGCTTCTGCCTGCTCCGAGCTGATGCGGTCGTTTCCGGTCAGTAACATTTCCTTGGCCCGCTTGGGCCCGCACACATAAGGGAGGAGCATGGCGACAGCACCACTGCCAAATTTCACTTCGGGTTCGCCAAACCGGCAACCTGTGGCGGCAATGGTTATGTCGCAGGCGATGGCGAGTTCCAGGGCGCCACCCAGGCAATAGGTATGCACCGCTGCAACAGTGGGCTTGGGGCTATCCCAGAAACGCATGATCAGGTCAAAATCGTGGTGCAATTCAGCTTTCAGTTCCAGCACCCTGTCTTCCGCCGTCAAGTCAGGATCAGACTCGCTTTCCAGGTCAAAACCAGCTGAGAATGCTCGCCCTTCACCCTTTACCAGGATGATCCGGACTTCGTCGTCACATTGCGCCTTGTCCGTGGCGAGCATGATCTCTGCCGCCATTTGCTGGTTGATTGCATTGAGTTTTTCCGGGCGGTTGAGCGTAATCCAGGCCAACGGGCCTTCTTTTTCATAAATGATGGTTTCAAATTTCATGACTACTCCCGAGGATTAATCAGATGACAGCCTGAACCATGCAGACTTCCCTTGCGTGTAACTTTTCAGGCTTTCCAGGCACTTGTCACGTGCCTGGCCCGACTGTTTGTAGCCGCCGAAGGGCTGTGTCATGTCACCGTCCTCGTAGCTGTTGACCCAGACCACGCCGGCTTCGATATTTTTGACCAGCCGCATGGCTTTGTTGATGTCCTTCGTCCAGATCCCGGCGGCCAGGCCGTAAATCGTGTCATTGGCAATCGCGATAGCCTCTGCCGGTCCGTCAAACGGGATGACGCTCGCCACCGGGCCGAATATCTCGTTGCGGGCGATGCTCATGGCGTTGTTGACGTTACCGAAGAGTGTTGGATTAACGTAGGCGCCCTGTTCCAGCCCGCGTGGTGCATCACCTCCGAAATGCAGGGTGGCGCCTTCCTGTTTGCCCTGTTCAATCATGCCGAGCACACGTTGTTGCGAACCGCGATCGACAAGGGGCCCCATGTTGGTTGCCGGATCCAGTGGATCTCCGGGCTGGTAAGCGTGTTGCCCGTCAGCCATGAACCGCTCGATGAACTCATTGTAAATGGGGCGTTCAACCAGCAGTCTTGAACCCGCGCTGCAGACTTCACCCATATTGGCGAACACACCGTTATAAGCGGCGTCCACCGCATTTTCCAGGTCGGGCAGGTCTGACATGAATATTTGCGGCGACTTGCCGCCGCACTCCAGCGCCACACGTTTCATGTTGGACTGGCCTGCGTACTGTAAAATCAACTTGCCCACTTCGGTGGAACCGGTAAAGCTGATTTTGGCCACGTCATCGTGCAGCGCCAGGGCCTTGCCGGCGGTTTCTCCCAGGCCGTTGACCACGTTGAGCACGCCCGCCGGCCCGCCAGCCTGGACGAACAGTTCGGCCAGCCTCAGGCAACTCATGGGTGACTGTTCAGCGGGTTTCAGCACCACCGTGTTACCGGCAGCAAGCGCTGGCGCGATTTTCCAGACGGCCATCAGCAGGGGGTAATTCCATGGAGAAATGCAGCCGACCACACCCAGCGGTTCGCGAATGACCAGGTGCATGGCGTCGTGGTCCGTGTTGGTCACTGAACCCTCTATCTTGTCAATGCCCTCGGCCATGAAGCGGATGGTGTCGATCACGGCAGGAATATCTTCGGCAACGACGTCGCCGATGGGTTTTCCCATGTCCAGTGTTTCGAGCACCGCCAGTTCTTCGGCTTTCTCATCGATCAGGTCGGCGAAGCGGTACAGGGTTTCCATTCGGTCGCGCGGCGCGATCCTGGACCAGGCGCCGGCTTTGAACGCCGATTTTGCCGCAGCGACTGCGCGGTCGATATCTTCCGGCATGCCTGCGGACATTGCAGCCAGGGTTTCACCGTTGGCGGGGTTGATCGTGTCGAACCGTCCGCCGCCAGCTGCATCTGTGAAATCACCATCTATGAACAACCGGGTTTCAATTCGGGATTTGGCCTGGTCGGCGACTTTGGACCATTCCTGAAGGCCATGAGAACTAATTTTTTCGAGATTCATGGGATTACTCGTTAAGTGTTTGCTTATCCACCCAAGATACCATTATTGAGCTATCACGAGGGCATCGACAGCGATGCAACCTCCGGGGTGGACGATGACGGGGTTGACGTCGATTTCACGGATCACATCGCCGAGTGCCGCGGCAAGAATCGAGAATTGTGAGGCGGCGGCGCAAATAGCGTCCACATCCACCGCCGGGCGGTCACGCAGCCCATCCAGTAAAGGCCGCAATTGCAGTGAATCAAGCAGGCTCCGGGCCGCTTTTTCGCCGAAGGGGGGCCGGGCGCAAGCCACGTCGCGAATGGTCTCGACGTTGATGCCGCCGAAGCCGATCATGACCAGTGGGCCCAGTTGTTCATCCCGCACCATGCCCAGCACCAGTTCCTGGCCTCGAAAATTTACCATCGGTGTGACCATAACTCTTTTGCCCAGCCTTTTTGACAGGTCCAGGTAGGCATGTTCGAGCTGTTCCGGCGTTTCAATGCCGAGTATTACGCCGTCGCAATCGGTTTTGTGCAGGATGCCGGGCTCAGCGGTTTTCAGGACCAGCGGGAAGCCCAGTTCTTTGGCCGCCGTGAGTAGTTCGGCGTTGCCGCGGGCCAGGCGCGCCGGGTTCATGGGAACGCCGAAGTCAGCCAGCAGACGGCTGGATTCGTATTCATCCAGGGTGTTGCCGGCAGCCAGTTTCGTCCGCCACCGGTTGACCAGCTCAGCATCTGCCGCAACCGGCTCGTCAATGGCGTGCGCCAGGAAATCACGGTAGCCCAGCAGGCAGCGCACTCCGGCGAGAAAGGACCGCAAACCGTCGATCATCGGGAAGCCTTCACGGGTAATTGCAACAGCCGCGGGGTCTGTGCCGCTGCCTTGCCGGTTGGCGACCAGGAATACCGGCTTGCCGGAGGCCTGGTGACCACGGCGCATATAGTCGAAATAACTTTCGTACAGTTCTCCCAACGGCCCACGGTCATGGATGACAGCGCCCAGGGCGGCATTGGGATCGGACATCAATGTGGCCAGGCAGTCTTCCATTATTCTGTCTGCATCCGGGCCTCCTGCACTCCAGGCGTCCAGCGGATTGACCGGCGGCAGGCCGGGATCGAGTAACTCTTCCAGGCGGGCTTCTGTTTCCGGTTCGATTTCAGCCAGTGCAACGTCCATATCGTGCGCCAGATCGATCGCCAGCTGACGCTCACCGCCCGAATCGTGAATGCTGACCAGGCCCCCGGATGCCACCGGATGTGGCTGTGCGAACATGATCATCGCGGTCGCCAATTCATCCATGTCCTGGACCCGTTGTACGCCATAACGATCAAACAGCGCCTGGTAGGCATCGTCACGGCCCGCGATCGCGCCGGAATGGGAAACCGCCAAACGGGCAGACAACTCCGTGCGGCCCACCTTGAGCGCGACGATGGGAACCTGTCGTCGCCGGGCTTTTTCAAAAGCGGCGATCAGTCCCGCAGGGTTCCGGGCGGTCTCCATGAACAGGCCGATGGCGCGAGTTTCAGGTTGCTCCAGGGCGAAATCCATGTATTGGTCCATGGATACGCACAGTTCCTGGCCGGTCGAAACCACCAGGTTGAAATCGATACGCTCTTCGCAGTCCATGATGCCGGCCATGCCGGAGCCGGAGTGACTGATCAGGGTGACGTTGCCGCCACGGGGATGGTTTTCACGGGTATCGAAACCGCATACCCACACGCCGTGGGCCATGTTATAGAATCCCATGCCGTTGGCACCGCAGACCAAAAGTCCGGAAGCCTCAATTTTTTGCGCGATGCGCTCCTTGAGAAAAGGCTCTTCATCCTGCTCCAGCACCAGGCTGGACATGATCGTGACCGCTGTCGCTTCGTGCGCAATGGCTTCGTCCAGCGCCGCTTCGATATGAGCATCGCCCAGCGCGAAAATCACGTGTTCAACTGTTTCGGGCAGCGCTGCCAGGTTGGGAAAGCAGGGAATGCCGAGAATGCTGTCGTAGCCCGGATTCACGGCATACAGTTTGCCGGGATACTGACCGGTCAAGAGATTATGCAGGGTGCGCCGACCAACGGAACGGGGCCGCTTACTGGCGCCGACCACGGCTATTGAGGCCGGCCGCAGAAGAGGATCCAGATAATGCCTGTTGCTGTTCATCGTCTACTGCAGGAATTGCTCCCCCAACTTATCCGGCCCCCGGGAGTCGCTCTGGCCCATCAGAAATCCGCAGGCGGTGTCTGCCGTTTGCGCGGTGGGTCCCAGAACACGTCTTTCACTACACGGGCAGGGGCCATCACGCGGCTCCATTTCAACTCGCGCTGGTAATAGATTTCCACTTCAAACTCTTCACCCGGTTTGCCCAGTGGCGCTTCCAGCGATGCCAGGGCAATGCTGGCCTTGGCCGATGGAGACCACATGGCCGAGGTAACCGTGCCCGCGTATTTTTTATTTTTGGTGTAGACAAACGACTGGTTAGCCGGCTTGTTGCCGTCGATGTCGAGCTTTACCAGGTGAAAGCGGGAGCCGTTTTGTTTTTCTTCCAGCAGTGCCTGGCGGCCATTGAATACACCCTTGTCGAAGCTGACCAGCCAGCCCAGCCCCAGTTCGAAAGGCGAACGTGTGTGAGTGGGGCGCACCGCTTCCGCCGCGGGCAGGAAATCGGCGCCTGCCAGGATGAAACCGGCCTCGATCCGGAGCAATTCCAGCGCGTCACTGCCCATGGCTTTGATGCCACGCTGTTCGCCGGCTTCGAACAGCCGGTCCCACAGCATTTCGGCGTTTTCGGGACTGGTCCATAGCTCGTAACCGAGGTCACCGGTGAAACCGGTGCGTGAAACCATCAGTTCGGTGCCGTGGAAGTCGAAATAAGTCAGACCGAACGGGGTCAGGTTTTCGATGCCATCAAGGCCCATGTCCCTGAGCACGGCGCAACTGGTGGGGCCTTGCAAGGCCAGGCCCGCCACGTCGTGGGTATCCTCGACGATAGTGACGTCGAAGCCCAGTGTATTGGTCATGAACCAGTCGATCTGGTGTTCCTGCGAACAGATCCGATACACACCTTCCGTGAGGTGGAAAATGGTGCCGTCATCGATCACCCGGCCCTGTTCGTTACACCAGACGCTATAGCCCACGCGGCCCGGCTTGATCTTGCTGACGTCCCTTGTCATCAGTCGGTTCAGGTAAGGCAGGGCGTCCGGCCCGGTCACCAGGTGCTTGACCATCGGGGTAATGTCGAACACGCCACAGGCGTTGCGGCCTGCGAAATATTCCATTGACTCGCACCAATAGGCGGGTACCGAGAGATAGTCGGACCAACGGCTCCATTCCCTGAGCTTATTGTGTTGCTTTTGCCGTGAATGGAACGGGCTGGGGAATACGGCGTTCTTGTAGTGGTCTTCTCTACTGAAATCTACAGTTCTCATCATTTTTTCCCGATTCTCTTTAATTCGACAAAACGGCCGTAGCCGCGTTCTTGCCGGCGCTGCCCATCACGCCACCACCCGGGTGGCAGCCTGCGCCGCAAAAATACAACCCTTCGACGGGCGTTTTGTATTGCGCCGACCCCGGGACCGGTCGCAGCATCAGGAACTGGTCCAGGGACAGTTCGCCATGGTGCCAGTGGCCGCCGCCCATGCGAAATTCATTTTCCAGATCTTCAGGGGTCAGCAATTCGCTGGCGACCGTTTTTTCCCGGATGTCCGGCGCATAGGCCGATAGCGTGTTGAATATGGCCTCCATGAATGCACCTTTTCCTTCGTTCCAGCCCACACCCAGGTTGCGCGGGGCGTACTGCACGATGGCGGACAGCACGTGTTTGCCATCAGGTGCCAGGGCAGTATCGTGGATGCTGGGGATGGTGATCTCGGCCACCGGATTGGCTGAGAATTCGCCGTATTTGCAGTGGTTGAAGGCCAGTTCAACGTATTCCACGGTGGGAGCGATCACCAGCCGTTCGCCCAGTTGGTCCGGGCTCACACCGGTGAAGTCCGGCAGTCCGTCGAGGGCCAGGTGCAGCTTGGCTGCGTTGCCTTTTGCCCGGATATTATTGATCTTGCGGGCAAATCCAGCCTCCACGTGGCGCGCGCCCAGGAGTTCCATGATGGTGGTTTTCGGGTCGGCGTTCGAGACCACGGTGGTTGCGCTGATCTGTTCACCACCGGTCAGTTCCACACCCGATACCTGCATGCCATCCATCAGGATTTTGCTGACCGGGCTGCCGGTCCGGATCTCGGCACCGGCTTTCTTCGCCGCCGCGGCGAGGGCATCGGTAACGGCGCCCATACCGCCTGCCGGAATGGATGCAGCGCCGGCGGCGCCTGCATTGTTGCCACTCATGCGGTGCAAGGCCGTGAACACACTGTTATTTGACCTTGGCCCGGAAAAGGTGCCGAGTACGGCATCCAGGCTGAGTGCACCCTTGAGCAGCGGATTATCGAAATTCTCTTTCAACACGTCGTAAATGTTGATCCCCGCTATGCGAAGTAATTCGCGCATGTCATCGCGGCCCAGCATCCGAACCTTGAGCGCCAACTTGCCGAGCGCCATCAGGTCGCCGCGGTCCTGGGTGATGCGGGGTGGCACCATGTTGTGCATGGCAGCGATGATGCCTGCGTACTTCGACATGAAACGCCGGTATTCTTTGTAGGCGGCCTGGTCCTCGCCCGACAGGCTGCCCCCGTCCACGCGGTCGGCGCTGATGGTGAGGTGGTTGCCGTCAGTGGCCAGGGCAATGGTGTTCAAGCCGGATTTGGCCATTGAAAGACCGTTCGAAGCCAGCCCAAGCTCTTTGCTGATGCCATCATCCAGCAAGTTCAAAAGGTGTGCGCAGGAGGCCTTGTAGCCAGTGGCAAATTCGCGGGTGGCGGCCGCGCCGCCAACCTGGCCCGCCGCTTCCAATACGGTGACTTTCCTGCCTGCTTTTGCCAGGTAAGCTGCACATGCGAGGCCATTGTGGCCGCCGCCGATAATGATCACAGATTCCATCTTACTAATCATCGAGCCAGCCCTCCGGAACCGTATTGGTTTTATTCAGATCACCGAGAATTTCGCGTGCCGCGTTCGCACCCGGCGCTGCCATCACGCCGCCACCCGGGGCGGTGGATGAGCTACACATATACATGCCTTTGACCGGTGCGCGGTATTGTGCGTAACCGGGGATCGGCCGGTTGAAAAGCAACTGGTCCAGCGTCAGCTCGCCCTGGAAAATGTTACCTTCGGTTAGTCCTACCTCGTCTTCCAGTTCACGCGGAGTACGGACCTCCATATGCAGAATAAGCTCCTTGAAACCCGGTGCGTATTCCTCGATCTGGTTGATGACGGTCTGGCCGAATTGCTGAACCTGTTCGTCGGTCCAGTCCTTGCCCTTTATTTTGGGCGGTACGTATTGCACGAACACCGACATGAAGTGCTTGCCCGGAGGCGTCATGGTCGTGTCGGTAAGCGATGGGATCAGCATGTCGATGTAAGGATCCTGTGACCAGATGCCGTTTTTCCAGTCGTCATAGGCCCGCTCGAGGCGTTCCGTTGAGTCGATCAAATGCATGTCACCACGGATCAATTCCGGATTGCCGCGCAGTGCGGTGAAGTTGGGTACGCCATCGAGCGCAATGTTCAGCTTGCCGGACGAGCCCCGTATCTTGAAGTTTTTGACTTTCTTGAGAAAGCCGGGGTCCAGGTCATTCGGGTTCATGCACTCCAGGAATGTCCGCGGAAGGGTCATATTGGATACCACGACGTCCGCGTAATACTCGTTACCGTTTTCAAGCGCAACGCCAACAGCCCGGCCGTTTTTCACGATGATCTCGTCGACGCCGGAACCGGTAACAGTTTCGCCATCGTGATCGGTGAAACAGGCATGCATGGCGTCTGCGATGGCCCCCATGCCGCCCCGGGCGAAGCCCCAGGCGCCCATGCTGCCGTCCACGTCGCCCATGGCGTGATGCAGCAGGATGTAGGCGGTACCGGGCGACATCACACCGAGTGCTGAGCCAATGATGCCGCTGCCTGAATGCGAAGCCTTGACCAGTGGGTTCTCGAAATACTCATCGAGGAAATCCGTGATGCTCATCGTGTAGAAGCGCAGCGTGTCGTAAATAAGATCTTCGCCCAGTTTCAACGCTTCTTTGCCCATGTACATCATTTCGAGCAGGTCACGCGGCTTGAAAGAGGTTGGGTCAGGCGGGGTGCGCAACAGGAATTGCCGGATGAAGCGGCACTGGCGCATGATGTCGCGGTCATAACGCACGGTGGCGTCGGCATCCCGGTGACTGTGGCGGGCCACCTCGCGGCGCGATGTGTCCGGGTCAACGTAATTGCCGATGTAATCGCCATTCTGTGCGATGGTCACACTGCCGCCGTAAGGCACGACCTGAAGGCCGTATTTGGCCAGGTTCAGGCTGCGATAAACCTCCGGGCGCAACAGGCTGCACACATAGGAACAATTGGAATACTTCCAGTCGTCCCGGTACAGGGCGCGGCTGACCGTCGCCCCGCCGATAAATTCATTTTTCTCGACCATCAGGGTGTCGAGCCCTGCCTTGGCGAGGTAGGCGCCATTGGTCAGGCCGTTGTGGCCTGCGCCGATGACGATCGCATCATATTTTTTTGTCACGGTTGTTAACTCCGTATATTGCTTGAACTCATGGTTATATCGACAGCCTGTTCAAACGCCGCCAGCGTTTCGTCGAGACTGTTGTCCTGTGCGTGTGCTTCGCAGATAAACCACGGCTCCCTCGAGTCCGGCTCGCACAGAACGCCCAGATCGTGCAGTTCCAGCGCCATGGTGTCGTAAAAACTGTAGTCGGAATTGAGCCAGTCGCGATAGTTGTCGGGAACAGACTCGTTGAAGAACAGTCCGCCCATGGACGGATGACCCGAGAACGAGTGGGGGATTGCCCGCGCGTTCAAAATCTGGCTCATACCCTGTTGCAATGCCTTGCCGTAATGGGCGATGGTTTCCAGGGCTTCTGTTTCATCCAGAATTTCCAGTGTTTTTTCAGCCGCGGCCAGCGCCACTGAATGGCAGGTGTAGGTGCCTCCATGGATGACGCCATTGCCAATCTTGCGCATGATATCCTCGCGCCCGGCCACTACCGATATCGGGTAGCCGTTACCCACGGCCTTGGCGAAGGTGCACAAATCGGCCTTGAATCCCAACAGTTCCTGCACGCCGCCACGGGCGACCCGGAAGCCGGTTTTTACTTCGTCAACAATCATGACAACGTTGAATTTTTCACACAGGTCACGGGCGGCCAGCACGTATTCGCGCGTTGCTGCAATGGAGCAGCAATTTCCCATAATGGGTTCGATCAGGAAAGCGCCAATGTCCTGGTGGTGGCGCTTCAAAAGATCTTCCAGGTAGTTGGCGTCGTTCAATGGTGTGAAGTGGGCCAGTTTCTTCAACAGCCCGGGAATGCCCTCGCTGTCTGCTTCAATCGGCGGGTCACCTGCCGCTTGATCCCACTCTTCGAGGTCGGCATACCAGAGCACGGAATCGAATACGCCATGATATCCGCCTTCCACCACGATGTGTGAGTCCTTGCCCGTGTGCGCACGCGCGACTCTCAACGCGGCCATCACTGCTTCTGTGCCGGAATTTGAAAAACGCACCAGTTCGGCGGCCGGCACCATTCCGGAAATGCGCTTCGCCACCTCGTATTCGCGCTCGGTGGAGAGGGCGAAAACACCGCCGATTTCCATACCCTGACGGGCGGCCTCATCGACCCTCGAATCCGCATAACCGAGTATGCCGGGGCCATAAGCCATCCGGTAATCGATATACTCGTTGCCGTCTATATCCCACAGCCGGCAACCGCGGCCGCGTTCAATGTAGATGGTTTTGTCTTCACCCCAATACCTGAAATTTGACGACACGCCCAGCGGCAATTTACCGAGAGCTTTAAGGTGGTGCTGATTGGAGCGGGTTAGCGTGCGGCGCATGCGGATTTATCTGCCAGTTGTTAGCGAAGCCTAGAGTCTCACAACCGGGCTATCCTTGTCCAGCTCAAATGAATGATTGTTCATTCATTGCAAAGATCGGGAGACTGCTCTATATTGTGTTCTCCATGAATGCAGTCACAAAAAAACGGACGGCTCCCAAGGAAGAGCGGCAACAGCAGCTGATCCAGGCGACTATCCGTTCGGTAGCCCGCAATGGCCTTTCCGACACCACTATGGCCACGGTTTCCAGGGAAGCCGGCCTGAGCCAGGGTATTATCAATCTCCATTTCCAGAGTAAAGACCGCCTGCTGGTCGAGACGCTGCGATACATAGCGGATGAGTACAGAGCCGCCTGGGAAAAAGCACTGAAAAGTGCAGGGGATTCGCCGGCCGATAAATTGTCAGCCCTGGTCGCAGTAGACTTCAAACGCCCGGTTTGCGATCGCAACAAGCTGGCCGTCTGGTTCGCTTTCTGGGGGGAGAGCAAATCCCGTCCAACTTACCGCAAAATCTGCGCCTTGCGCGATATGGCGTATCGCAGGGAAATGGTCTTCGTGTGCGAAGAACTGATTGAGGCTGGCGACTACAGCGACATCGACCCTGAAACAATTGCGGCGGGATTGTCTGCAATGACCTCGGGTTTCTGGCTGGACCTGCTGACCAATCCCCGGTCGATGAGCCGTGACCAGGCATACCGGATCTGCATGAGCTACCTCGCTTCTGTGTTTTATGACCATTTTTCCTGAAATCCACGCCTGAGACAGGGCATACGGAGCAAATCGCGTGAAACTCAATCTGGATCAAACAACCCGGGATTGGCAGGAGAAAGCCCGCCGCTTCGCCGAAGACGAATTGATTCCCTGTGAGGTCGAAGCCGAAATGAATGAAGGCCGCTTGCCAGGCGAGATCAGTAAGCGCCACAAAAAGGCGGCAATTGAACTCGGTTTCAGTTCGATGGATGTTCCGCGCGACAAGGGCGGTCTCAAGCTTCGAATCGTTGACCAGGTGGCCGTCTGGGAACAACTCGGTCGGGTGACCAATGCGCTGTGCTGGTGTTTCTCGGAGCCGCACGAGTGGATGTTCGAGGCTTGCAACGAGGACCAGTTGAATCGCTTTGTACTGCCCCTGATGACGGGAGAGCGCAAGGAATGTTATGCCATCACCGAGGAAGAATCGGGCTCCGATGTAGTCGTTAACACCACCGCCGAGCTGACTGCTGAAGGGTATCGAATCAATGGTGTGAAGTGGTTCGTTACCAGCGCCAACCTGGCTGACTATTTCTTTCTGCAGGCCAGGCTCACGACGGGCCCGCATGCCGGCAGCGACGCGATGTTTTTCGTGGACAAGGTCACGCCGGGTATCGAAGAAATCCGAACCCCCCTGTTCAGCCATACCTTTGACCATCATCACCCGGAACTCAGGTTCAATGACGTGCTGGTACCCGTCGAGAACCGCATTGGCGAGGAAGGCGATGGCATGTCCTACACTCACAGTTGGTTCCGACGCGAACGATTGATGATCGCAGCACGGGATTGCGGAGCGGCAGCAAGGCTGATCGAGGAAGCCACTGCCTACGCAAAAGAGCGCGAGGTCTCCGGCGAGAAACTGATCGATAAACAATTGGTGCAGGCCATGCTGGCCGATAGCGTGACCGAGCTGTGGGCCGCACGATTGATCACGTTTGAAGCTGCCGAGGCGCATGACCGGGGCGAAAACGTTAAATCCCTGCACGCCCGTTGCTCCATGGCCAAGTTATATGCCTCCGAGGCGGCCT
>CALDVW010000108.1 GCA_937924405.1 uncultured Lysobacterales bacterium | reverse complement strand
GTCCGAAGCAGGTGCGTAACTGATCGATGAACCACTCGGCCCTGGCATCCGTTGCCGCGTCGATGGCCAGAATCGATTCTGCGATGATAAAACACCCACGGGTGCGCTCTGACTTCAGCAGTGCTTTAGGTAACAGTTCATCCCTCGTGTCTTCTTTCAGGCGCCGCAACTCTCCCCGCGGTGGTTCCTGTTCCATGCGTGAGCGGTATTCAATGACCTTCGCTTCCATGGCTTCCTTGATGGCCGCTACCGGCAATACCCGGCTCTGGGTTCGCAGTTGCAGCAGGTCGGCGCCGTTGAGGCGCCGGCACAGCGGAGCGCCTTCATATTCCGCCGGGGCTTCCCAGCCAGCGGTCCGTTCGGAGTAGGCGCCACAGGGCGAAAATGGATTTTCAGAAAGAACCCCGGAAAGCTTTTCTTCGCTCTCGGGCCACGGGCTGGATATGCGGTAAAAACGCAAATTACGAAACATCGATGGAATCCTGGTGCGGCAGAGGCGGAGGATTATAGACGACCCTGCTCATTAGTAAACAGTATAAGGATAAAGCTCGTTGATGAAAGGAACCAGCGCGGTAACCAGAGCCTCGGTGTAGACCCCTTCGCGCGTGTATAAGCCGGCGGTGAGCAATCCAAAAGCGCCGCCCTGGTGCTTGCTGTTGACGGTTGCAAAGACGCGGTCATTGGCATCACCCAGTTCCAGGCCCTGGTCCATCAGTTCCTGCACGGCAGGGGGCAGCGGAAGTGTCACGGTTCGGGCCATGCTGGTGTTCCCATCGGAACCCACAATCGCCATCCAGGCAAAAGTCATCAGTTGCCCGGCAAATGTGTCGACGCCCCCTTCCAGGCCAATCCAGAAATTTGCTTCGGGGTGAATCTTTTGCGCATTACAGGCCCGGTTGCGGGCGCCCCGGCGCGTCTCTTCATCCGATAAGGGCTGGTCACTGACTCCTGACTCAACGCCGACCGCCAGGAAGTCGATGGTCTTGCCTGGAAACTGGCCGGAAAAAGCATCCTTGACGGCACGAATCTTGGCCGGGTTGTGCGAGGCGATGACGACCTGCATCATTGAAAATGGATCATGCGATTGTTCATTGCCCGGATTCCGTGTCAAATCGAGGCGATGATAATAGCGGAAAAAACTTAAAGGAGCTTAATGCGAAAGCTTTCTCCGGCGAACACAACGACATCGCCGGAAACGATCTTCTTTCTTTTCCTGGTTTCGATTTCCCCGTTCACGGCGACAAGGCCGTCCCCGATGATCATTTTTGCTTCGCCGCCACTGGAAGCCAGGCCATGGAATTTCAGCAGCTTGTAGAGCTCGACCGGTTCGCGGTAGATCTCAATTTCCTTCACCTGCAGTCAGTCCCGGAAATTCTTGAACTGCAGCGGCAACCCGAAGTCACCCCCCTTCAGCAGCGCCATGACGGCCTGCAAATCATCGCGTTTCTTACCCGTAACGCGTAACTGGTCACCCTGGATGGCTGCCTGTACCTTGAATTTCCGGTCCTTGATCAGTTTGACCATTTTCTTGGATTCAACGGTTTCGATTCCTTCGCGCACGGTCACCACCTGGGTGGCGGTTTTGAGTTGCAGCACCGGCTCGCCCATTTCCAGGCAGGCAATGTCCACGCCCCGTTTGACCAGCTTGTTGCAGAGCATGTCGTACATCTGCTGCAGCTGAAACTCGGACTCGGTATTCATGGTGATCAGCGAGCCGTTCAGCTCGAAATTTGAACCGGTTCCCTTGAAGTCAAAACGCGTCGTGACTTCCCGGTTAGCCTGGTCGACCGCATTGCTGAGTTCGTGATGGTTGACTTCGGAGACGACATCGAAAGACGGCATGGTTGTTTCCCGTTTGGCAGTATTGCCTGCAAGATGGTGTCCGGGGCCGGTTTCTTCAATGGAAACCGGATCGTCTGTGGACAGGGACTGCCGCACGGAATATAACGGGGCCTTGTCTGCACAAGGATCGAACATGAGGCATTGGACCCTGCTCGGTGAAGCATCCATTCCCGGCTCCAGCCAGTCACTGAGCCTGTATCGGGGCAAGGATGACTTTTTCATCAAGATATCCTCCGGCGGCGGGGAATTGATGAGCACCCGCAAGCATGGGTCCGAAGATGCGCTCGGCACCCTGCCTTGCCGGCGGTTGAAAAATTCCCACACTGCACGGGTACTGATCGGAGGCCTGGGTATGGGCTTCACGCTGGCGGCGGTACTCAGGGAGGTGGGCAGTGAGGCCGAAGTAACGGTAGCGGAGCTGATTCCGGAAGTGGTCGACTGGAACCGCGGCCCACTGGGTGAGCGCAGCGGTTATCCACTGGATGATCCGCGCACCAGAGTTCACGTGGTTGACGTGAAGAAGTTATTAAAAGGCAAACGGGCTTATTACGACGTCATCGCGCTGGATGTCGATAACGGGCCCGAAGGCCTGACCCAGAGCGACAATGACTGGCTTTATTCGATGCAGGGCATCGTGGCGGCCCAGCAAGCGCTGACACCGGGAGGTATCCTGGCCTACTGGTCTGCCGGGCCGGACCAGGCTTTTCATGACCGGCTTCGGCGTGGCGGGTTCCTGGTCGAGGAGGTCTCCGTTTTTGCCCATGGTAAAAAAGGAGCCAGGCACACGATCTGGTTAGCCAGTCTGCAATAGACGATCCAGTTGATTCGCAAAAGCCATCCGGTCTGCCTGGCTGAAAGCCGGCGGGCCGCCGGTATCGACCCCGCTGGCGCGCATGGTATCCATAAAATCCCGCATGTTCAGGCGCTGGCGGATATTTTCTACGGTGTACAGGTCTCCGCGCGGGTTCAGGGCCAGGCAGCCCTTGTCGATGACTTCAGAGGCCAGTGGAATATCTGCAGTGATGACTAGGTCACCCGCTTGAGCCTGCTGCACGATGTAATTGTCTGCAACGTCGAAACCCGATGCCACCTGGATGGAGCGGATATGGCGCGAGCGGGGCGCCTGTATGGCCTGATTGGCGACCAGTGTCACCTGCACGGCTACCCGGTCCGCGGCCCGGAACAGGATTTCCTTGATCACCCTGGGGCAGGCGTCGGCGTCAACCCAGATTTGCATTGAAATTATATTTCGGGCGGTTAATTTTCAATGGGCCTGACTTTTTCCAATTCCTGGTCTGAAAGAACCCGGGATACGGTCATGAAACGCACGCCAAGCGGGATTTCCAGCGAAAAGCTTGCCCCTCGGCCCTTAGTCACATCGATCGTAATCTGCATGTTCCGGTAATACTCGAACTGATCCGGGGCCATGTAAAACTTGCAGCCGTGAATTTCACCCAGGCACAGGTCGCGCGAACCAATCAGGAAATCGTCTTTGGGGAAACACATGGGAGCTGACCCGTCGCAGCATCCGCCGCTCTGGTGAAAAATCAGCTCCCCGTGCTGTTCCCGGAGCTGCTCGATGAGGCTCCGGGCTTCGTCACTCAGTGTGACCCGATCAATGTACATTCAACAGCACGTTGCTCAGAAAAACCCGAGAGCATTCTTGTCGAAGGACATCAATACGTTCTTGGTGTGGCGGTAGTGATTGAGCATCATGCGGTGCGTTTCGCGCCCGAAACCGGATTTCTTGTAGCCGCCGAAAGATGCGTGGGCCGGATACAGGTGATAGCAATTGCACCAGACGCGCCCTGCCTGGATACCGCGCGACATGTCCTGCATCTGATGGATGTCGCGGGTCCACACGCCGGCGCCAAGTCCGTACAGCGTATCATTGGCAATTTCCAGGGCCTCGGCCTGGTCTTTGAAAGTCGTGACGCTCAATACCGGGCCGAAGATCTCTTCCTGGAAAACCCGCATCTTGTTGTGACCCTTGAGCACCGTCGGTTGAACGTAATATCCATCAGGGTAGGTTTCGTTCTGGTATGCACCGCCGCCGATCAATACCTTGGCGCCTTCCTGTTTGCCAACATCGATATAGTTGAGGATTTTTTCGTACTGATCGTTGGAAGCCTGTGCCCCCATCTGGGTAGCGAGGTCCAGCGTGTCACCCATGGTGATGGCTTCGATGCGCTTCAGGCAGCGCGCCATGAATTCTTCATAAATGCTTTCCTGAATCAGGGCGCGTGACGGACAGGTGCAGACTTCGCCCTGGTTGAATGCGAATAAAACCAGGCCCTCGATGGCTTTATCGAGGAATTCGTCGTCTTCCGCCATCACGCTTTCGAAGAAAACGTTGGGTGATTTACCACCGAGTTCGAGGGTCACCGGAATGATGTTTTCAGAGGCATACTGCATGATCAGCCGGCCGGTCGTTGTCTCGCCGGTAAAAGCGACTTTCTTGATATCCGGATGGGTGGCCAGCGGTTTACCCGCCTCCGGCCCGAAGCCATTGACGATATTCAGTACACCGGGTGGCAACAGGTCGGCGATCAGCTCCATCAAGTGGAGGATCGACACGGGGGTTTGCTCGGCTGGCTTGAGCACGACACAGTTACCGGCGGCCAGCGCCGGGGCCAGTTTCCACGCGGCCATCAGGATCGGGAAATTCCAGGGGATGATCTGGCCGACCACACCCAGCGGTTCATGAATCTCCATCGAAACAGTGCTGGCGTCCAGGTCGGTGACCTCGCCTGATTCAGAGCGGATCACGCCGGCGTAGTAGCGAAAATGGTCCGCTGACAGGGGGATATCCGCCGCCATGGTTTCGCGGATCGCCTTGCCGTTACCCCAGGTTTCCACCAGGGCCAGGTGCTCCAGATTTTCCTCGATGCGGTCAGCAATTTTATTGAGAATGGTGCTGCGCTCGGTGGCTGAAGTATTACCCCAGGCTGCGGCAGCCTTCCAGCCCGCCTCGACTGCCAGGTCGATATCCCTGCTGTCTGATTGAGGGACCCTTGCGATCAGGCTGCCGTCCACCGGCGAGCTGTCTTCGAAATACTGCCCGCCAAGGGGCGGAACCCATTCGCCGCCGATAAAGTTTGCATATTGGGTTTTGAACTCTGGTTTTTGAAAAGACATCAGCTTCTCCTGCAATGTAGTAATCAGCGCTGCAATTCAGCCGCGTTGGGAGTCAAAAGGGAAAGACAGTATACAATGTAGT
>CALDVW010000107.1 GCA_937924405.1 uncultured Lysobacterales bacterium | reverse complement strand
ATCAAGCTTGGCTCCACGAGATAGGTCGGCTTGGTAACAAAAGCAATGAGCAAATGCGCGTCATCGTTCTTGAGTTTCTCGATACAGATATCTTCAATATTTCAAACGAAGACTGTATTTCTTTCCTGGACCCATTAATTGATTACTGGGACATCGACCTCTCGACCTTCGATATGGAAATCAGGCTAAACGAAAGGCTCGCCCCAAGCGAACCTAAGAAGTTCGCATTCCTTGAGAAGGACCATGGCCAACGAGGCAAGGATGAACCGGGGCTCATCGACTTTCTGCAGGATTCCTTGCTTAGTAATGATGTTTCCGATGATGAACTCGAGTTTCTGAAGAATCTCAGGTTCAAGACCAGACGACCCAACCGGCTATTTTACTACCGGGCGCTTCAAAATCTCAGGGACCCGCTGCATTTTCTAGGGGTATAAGGAGAACAAAGGCCCTTTTCCATGAAGTACGGTGTTGAGCCGTACCGAGGGTTCGAATCCCTCCCTCTCCGCCAATACCTACCGTAAGGCAATAAATACGCTCACTAAAATCCGGAAAGCGTTTTTTGCTTCTGTTGGCGAGAGAGGGACCAATGAGACAAAGCGAATACCTGGCGCGCTGAGTCATCATGCCACCGCGTTCACCGTCTCCTATAATTTCGGCCATGTTCAAACGAATCATCCCTTTGATGAGCATGTGCCTGCTGTCCTTCGCAGGGCAATCAGATTCGCCTGCCGGAAGTGCCTTCGCGACGACTGTCGTCGCTGAAGGATTGGAAGTGCCCTGGGATATGGAATTCTCGCCGGACGGCCGGCTTTTCATTACGGAGAGGGCCGGCCGGATACGTGTTTGGGAAAACGGGAAATTGCAGGACGCGCCCTGGGTTGAGTTCTGGGTGGCAAGGGTGGCCGAATCCGGTCTGATGGGCCTGGCAATCGACCCCGATTTCGCGAACAACGGCTTTATCTACGCCTGTTACACCCATTATCAGAATGAACAGGGCCTGTTGGGAAACCGCATTGTGCGCTGGCGCGAGGAGGGGGGCGCTGGAACCGACCGTACGACCTTGCTGGAGGGTATACCGGGAGCGCTTTACCACGATGGTTGCGCTCTCGATTTCGGACCGGATGGCAAGCTCTATGCAAGCACTGGCGATGCGCGCCTGGAGCCACTGGCCCAGGATGTGGATTCCCTGGCCGGCAAAATTCTTCGCATCAACGCCGACGGCTCGGTCCCTGATGACAACCCGATACCCGGTTCACCGGTTTGGTCACAGGGCCACCGAAACCCTCAGGGCCTGGCCTGGCAACCCGGCACCGGCCAGCTGTTCGCCACTGAACACGGCACGGGCGGAGTAAACGAAATCAACGTCATAAAGGCGGGCGGTAACTATGGCTGGCCCGAAGAGCGTGAAGGCCTGCCGCACGCTTCATATGACGGCCCGTTGCTGAGGCACGATGGACCGCCGGCCGGCGCGCAATTCGTCACCGGGGATCGCTTTGAGTCCATGCGCGGAGACCTGTTTTTCACCACCCTGGCCACGCAGGATTTACGACAGGTTGAGCTGGACGGTCAGAACGGCCCGCGATTTCGACGCCACCTGGTGGAAGAGTTTGGCCGGCTGCGCGCCATCACCCAGGGACCCGGTGGTTATCTCTACGTGGGAACCAGTAACCGGGATACACGCGGTGATCCCCGGACAGGGGACGACCGGATCATACGGCTCGAATTGCAATAATTGGGAATGTCTGTGCCATCACGATTGCGCAGCTCAGTCCGGGCGGGATGTTGATTAATCCCCGGGGGCTTGCTGCCCGGGTGCGTTGCATCGAGGCAGAGAAGGGTTAACTCCGGACTGCAACCTCCGTAAAACCTGCGATGGAATAGGGATTTCGATTTTCGTGCCGGCTCATTTCCCCTATAGTTAGTCACAGGCAATCTGTAAAGCTTCGCATGAAACTTGAGGATGGCGCTGCCATTGGTGTATTGATCGGCGCTGCGGGCGGCCCGCAGCCAGCGGCTGATCATTCCGCCGGGCGTCGTGGTTTCGCCAGGGCTGATCATCGATAGGGAAGAGCCTGGTGTTCGTGGAAAACAAAGAGCGGGAACCGGTTGAATCGATTTGGGCCCCGGCCAGTCTGAATCGGTTGACCACTGGTTCGAAACGCAATACGAACTGTTCAGGATTGCCATCGGAGCGGAAAACTACACGGCCCACCACTTTTTGATTTTTATTCTGAGTTCTTTGGTTTTACTCTGGCACTTTACTCTGACCCCAAGACTTTCTGACAACAATTCAGGCTCATTCGAGCCGCATCTCAGAGACAATCCTGTCGAATTCACCCTTTTTTTTCATCGCCTCGTAACGTTCGGTCATTGATCGGGCCGCTTCTTCATTCGCCGCACCCAGCGCAAACGCCAGCGGTTCATCTCTTGGCAATGCCGCATCCGCCAGGTCGAATCCATTACTGCGAATCAGGCTTTTCAGGCTGTCAACGTATTCCTGGCCTCGTTCTGAGTAACTTATCAGTCCGTCAGCCAGGGTGAGTGAGTTCAACGGCTTGCCGCTTTTTCTCAGCCCGGCCCGCAGCTTTCGGAAGTCTTCATAGGCACGGTGGGTGCTCAGGTTCAGAAAGTAACCTCTCACGCTGTCGAACGGCCAGGTGAATGAAGCGATTTTATGATCACCCAATTCCTTGCGTTGCTGTTCGGGCACCATGCCCTCACCGCCATAGGTCCATTGCCCGAAAAGAGCGTTTCCCTGGATCGTGAATTTTGAAGTACCCCATCCGCTTTCATAGGCTGCCTGTCCAATCGCCAGGCCCGCGGGGATTTCATCCAGACGATAGAGCAGTTCGTCGACGATTTTCCTCCACTCCGCCGGATCCGTGATTTCCCCGGCTTCCTGTTCGGTCTTCACTTTGAGCTTGACGGCAAACAGCCGCAGGTTCTCCAGGTTTTCACCCTTGGGAGCCTGGCCGTTTGCCATCTCGACCGCTCTCTCTTCGAGCCATGCCCTGCGTTGCCGAACCAGCCAATTGGCATGCGTTACGAGCGGCAACAGGCAACGGTAGAAAAACTCCTTTTTCATTGGGACCGGCATTTGCGCAGCGTTTTCCCGCCAGGCGGGTGAAATTGCGATCAGCAGCGTTCGCGGGACCTGAAGCTGTTCAGTACGAAGCTCCTCTCCCCACCAGCCAATCGATTCCATCCAGGCAATTGATTGCTCATAACCCGCAAATACCTGCACGTCCTGGGCGCAAACATTGAAAGAGGAAAAAAGTAAAATAATTGAGGAGATCAATATTGTTTTCATAACGCTAACAACCATTCCAGTTTTGCCAAATACAACGAACCCTGGGCACCCAACATGGGTCCCATTTCAAACTTTCCGGCCCGGGCGGGGCGATTGGCTGCTTTTTTATCAGTCAATCAGTGGCTTGAAGTTATATTTTTGTCCGCCGATCGAAGCTTCATACATCAGGCCGCCCTTGGCCAGTGTGAACACTGCCATACCCCGTTTCCAGGCGCCTTTTCCCTTGGTGTCACCCGCGCTCGCAGACGCACCTTCGGTGGAAGCACCGGCAGCGGCGCCATAGGTCAACGCGACCGCGGTCGCATCAGCACCGAATTCGAAATTGCCCTGAGTAAAATCTTTATAGGTATCGGCATTCTTGAACAAGACCAGCTGGCTGTATGCCTGTCCGCCAAGTTGCCAGCCAACCGTCACCTGTCCCATGGACACATTGCCGGTGTGATTTCCGCCGGCGAACACGCAGCCGCTGCCACCGGCGCCACCAATGCCGATACCGCCTTTTCCGATCGTTGGTAACACGGCATAGCCATAGGATTGAGCCAACAATTCCTTCACGTTGCCCAGGTCCTTGAACTTGGACATGGCATTCTGGCAATCCTGCACGGTAGCTGCGGCGAAAGTAGATGTTCCAACCAGCATCAGCACGGCTGCGATCAATGTGAGTATTCCTCGTTTCATGATTTCCTGTCCTTATCTGAGTTCAAAAGTGAAAAGTATCCAATGTGTATTGCATCCGAGTAGCACACCGGATTAGTGCCACATCGGTGAACCCTATTTAACATAGTCGCCCAGGCAGCCTGCCGACTTAAATCAGGCAAACTGATCTTGCCAGGCGACCTGATTTCGTTTCATTTGATCATTGGCGTAAGCCTCAAGGTCGTTGGCCCCACGGGCCACTACGATTCAGACAGGCTGATCAATGTTGGAACCAATCGCCGGGGTACGGATGGAGCGCCATGATGGCAGAACCGACTGCATAGAGAAGCTTTCGCACCGATTGGCATGCCCTTTGACTTGAGTCAGTGAATTAACGGGTCATTGGGTATACAGCTATCAAGCGATCTGAATTCATAAACTTGACCCCAAAGGACGGGAAGGAAAAACGATACGGAACGGTCGAAAACATATTTGCCAAGCCCGTGAACATTCATCGTATACCCAACTGAACATCGCGGAATCTACTACCAGCGGTAAGGAGGCGAGGCCAGCAATGTTCCACAAATCTGCCATTACCTGTATCACCGCCCTATTTATCACCACCATGGCGGGCCAGGCATACGCCTGGGACCACCCCGGACACATG
>CALDVW010000106.1 GCA_937924405.1 uncultured Lysobacterales bacterium | reverse complement strand
GTGAGCTGTAATGGGGCATGTGGTCGTTGAAAAATACCATGCTGCCAGCCGGAACTTCCACCGCTTGTGCTTTGGCTGTCGCCCATGGGGTGTCATCGAGTTTGTTCAGGACTCCTGTGCGGGAAGCCCAGTCGACCTGGTAAATTTCCCGCAAGGGTGAGCAGTGTTCTCCAGGTTGCATCCACAGGCAGCCGTTTTCTCTGGTGGCGTCCTCAAGGGCGACCCAGATTCCTGTAACACCCGGTGCATCGGCAATCAGGTAACTGGCATCCTGGTGCCAGCGAACTTCACCGCCAATGCCCGGTTGTTTGAAAATGTACATGGTCTGCCACAATTGTGGCGCCAGGTAGCCCAGATCCCGCAGCGCCTGGCCAATAAAGGGCAGGCGGCAAAAATCGGTGAAAGCCGGCACCAGGTCGTGCAGGGCGTGACCGATCTTGTTAATGGCCAGTTCCTTTGGCCGGTTCAGTTCGCCATTTTCATTCAATGCGCCTTCTTCCAAAAAGCAGTGCACGGCCTCGGCGGAATCGAAAAAGTAATCATCCCTGCCGGCATCGCGGTCCGTGGTGGTGAATACTGTGCGATTCTGATCCACGTCAAAATCAGAAACGATATCCGTCGCAGACTGCCTTAACGCCGCAATATCCCGCTGGCCAACAGCATTTTCCAAAACCAGGTAACCCTGATTACGGAAATGGGTGATTTGATCAGGGTTCAACAACTGGTGCTACGTCCATAATGTTTTGTCCAAAAACAGATGATTTACCCCCGATGAATTCATTGCAACCCGGCAAGCAGCTTTAACAGCAACCACGACAGTGAAGAAAACCAGGAAATGTAACGAGTTGAACAGCATTCAGAGAGCAGACCGGGGCGCGGATTAAAGACAGGAGTATAAAACGAAAAAACGTCAAAAGTATGGATTCCTTTCCGGACTTATTGGACAGGGCTTCCCGTTCGCCATATTTCCCCGGGCCTCAAATCTTTCAGTGGCCGCCTGACTTGAAGGGTTGGTTTATACTTCTCATCCGCGATTTCCCGTTTTGGCATGGATCGGGCCGGTTCCGGTCAGGCGCCGGTACTCAGGAACATTTTTATGACAGAAAAGAAAGGCGTGCTTCGTCAATTTCCCCGCTCGTTCTGGGCTGCCAACACCATGGAGATCTTCGAACGGATGGGCTGGTATGGTTTTTATGCCGTTTCCACCCTGTACCTGACGGGTTCGGTAGAGGACGGGGGGCTCGGCTTCTCCTCAGCGGACAGGGGTGTGATCCAGGGGCTGGCGACTTTCTTTTTGTATTTGTTCCCCGCCGTTTTCGGGGCATTGGCAGATCGCTATGGCTACAAGAGGATGTTTCTGGCATCGGCAGCCGTGATGGCGCCGGCCTATGTTCTCCTGTCGTTACCCACCGGTTTCTGGCCCTTCCTCGGCGCGTACTTTCTGGTGGCGGTCGGCCACGGCATGTTCAAACCGGTGGTGATCTCCACGGTGGCGAAATCGACCAATGAGGAAAACGGTTCGATCGGATTTGGCATTTTCTACATGATGGTGAATATTGGCGGGTTCGTCGGCCCGATAGTGGCGGGTGTCGTTCGCGGCTGGAGTTGGAACCTGGTGTTTTACGCATCAGCAGGATGGATCCTCATCATGTCGGTCGTCTGCCTGTTGGTCTACCGGGAGCCGGCCCGTGATGTCGAAGCCGAGAGCCAGCGGTCGTTGGCAGAGGTTTTCAGGGGCATGGTGGAAGTGATCGGAAACCTGAGATTCTTCATTCTGGTCAGCGGCCTGCTCGTTGTGCTGGTTATGGGCTCCAAATGGTGGAGCTTCTCGTTGGTTGGATGGGTGGCAACCGGTTGGCTCGCCGGGAACCTGGCCCTGGATGTTCTGTTACGGGCAATCAAAACACCAACTGCTTCACGGCCCTGGTTTATGCAAGCGATGGCGATCGGCGAAGGTCGTTATTTGTTGTTCCTGCTGTTGATGGCTGGCTTTTGGGTTTCCTTCAACCAGATTTTCATGACGCTTCCGGAATACATCCGCGATTATGTTGACACTTCAGACCTGATTGCCTCGTTTACGCCGGCCGCCGCCTGGTTCACCGGCGTAGCGGAAAGCCTCGGCATGGATACGGCCAACTGGTCCCGCGCCGTCCTGGAGCACGGCCAGATCAAGCCGGAACACCTGATCAATCTCAACGCATTTGGCATCATTTGCTTCCAGGTGCTGGTTTCCTGGATCATGCGCAAGACATCACCCCTGACCAGCATCTTCGTCGGAGTGTGTGTCACCATCGCGAGTTTCGGCCTCTACCTGGTCGGGATGAGTGGCTGGATCGTGGTCTCCGCCATCCTGGTCTTTTCGGTCGGTGAAATGATGGCAAGCCCGCGATCAAAGGAGTATGCAGGCCGCATCGCACCGCCGGAAAAAGTCGGCATGTATATGGGGTATTTCTACTGGTGCGTGGCCCTTGGGCATCTGTTCGGCGGATTGCTGTCCGGGCAGGCTTATCAGCATTTCGGACCGCAGGGCGTCAACCGGCCGGACCAGATGTGGATTCTTTTCGCGGCCCTCGCGGGAATAACGGCGGTATCGCTGATTGTTTACAACCAATGGATGAAAACACCGCAAGTTGATGCGCAGCAAGTTGCGGAGGGTTGATGTTTTCAGTGAACCCGCCTTTGAAAAGTTAATTGAGCATCAAAGTGCTGGGCTAGCCGGAGCGCATTTTCGAAAATAGTGAAAAGAGTTTATTCAGCATACTGCTCTCTCCACTCAGCTGTGTCTGTGCAATATTCTGTCTGGCAGATTCGCACTTCTTCCTGGCTATGTATATGTCATGATAGCGATCGAACTCGCCCTTCCGATATCGGCGAATGAATTCCGCGGTTTTGAGGCGACTCAGTTCCTTTCTGACAAATTTTTCGGTGACGATATTGCAGCCATAGGCACTTGTCGGGAGACGACCTTCCGTTTCATTAGCCTCCCAGAAGACGAAGTCGCGCTTATGCTTCGCATCAAATTTTCCTGGAGCAATTAGCTCAAAAAGTTCATAGCTATGCGTTGAAAATACGAGATAGCCATTTTCTTTCACCATTGAAAAGATTGCTGCGAGCCATTTGGACCATGTGTCTCTTGGCAGATGGGTGAAAAGAGAGAAAACGAACACGACATCATAACGATCGGTTCGGGCTCGGAGGCCAGCCGGATCAGGCGGCGAGATCCAACCTTCAATCCCGAGAGTTTGTGAATGGAAAGTGATCATGTCCTCGGCGATATCGGCCGCCGTAACGGACTTAAAAACCGGAACGAAATATCGGGTGACCCGTCCATACCCCGCTGCATAGTCCAACAAGTCTTCCTGGTATGGATTGGTCCCAACCTCTTTCAAAAATTCGCATAAATTGTTCGCAAGCTCAAAGCCGGTTTCAAAATAGTAGTCGCGGGTTTCAGCATCGGTTGAAAATCGTGAGCTTGCGAAACGGTACATCTCGCATTGGGGGGAAATTGTCTGGACTGTTTCCGAGCGCATAATACTGGCAAAATCTCTGATGCTGGCCGGCTGTTCAAGTGTTCTTTCCATTTCTCCACTCTTGATAAGCGTGTTCATATCCATGATAAATGAACCGACTGACCATTGCTGGCCCCGGCTTCTTTGATTGCTTTCAAAGGCAGGCTAAATCAGTTGCTTCGTTGATCATTTCATTTAAAAAAATGAGTGGAATTTTTCGATTTCGGCTGACTCGCCAGCTAAATGAACGGGAGCGGGGAGCACGCTTGTGCCGATTCATCAGAGCCTGATCAGCAAGACCGTGACGAGGTAGGCGACCCTGCCACGAAAAACATTTCTGCGTTTGATATCGTTGAGAAGAGTTAATGTTAAAGTTTACAGGGTTCCGTTTCATTGATTAAGAACAGCCTCTTTCGGGCTTTCCGCTAAACCGGTGCAAATTCATCCTGACTCCCTGACGGGATAATGGAAGCCACTTTTTCCCAATTTCGTCTACAATGAATGAACGGGAATGACATTTTCATTCTCCGGCGCGCTTGGTCTAACCAGTCCGGTATTTAAAACCAACCTGGCCAGGCGCCACAAAATGGTTACAGGGAATGAAACCTCTAAGCAGCATAGAGGATGATTCCCTGCGCCAGATTTCATTTGCAAACGTGGGAAAATCGTGTATCTGCAAAGGGATGCAGGTCACGCTATTCCGGATCGTAAATCCCCTATCGACTGATTGATTTTCCTGATGCTCCCGGGAAGGGCGTGTTGTGGCTATTAAAAACAAGGGACGAAAAATGGCAAAAATACTGGTTGTGGACGACTCTGCTTTTACGCGAAACACCTTGAGCATGTTTATGGAAAGCGGAGGGCACGAAGTAGTCGGGCGGGCGGAAAACGCCGGCCAGGCGCTGGAACTGTTCAAGAAACTTAATCCGGAACTCGTCACGCTCGACTACCTGATGCCGGGTAAAACCGGAGAAGTCGTACTCAGGGAAATCATTCAGCATGAGCCGGAAGCGCGAGTGATCATGATTTCAGGATCGGGTGACAGCCAACTCGAGGAACGGGCGCTGCAAACCGGCGCGAAGGTTTTTGTCGAGAAGCCGTTTGCAAAAAAAGACATTTTGAAAGCGATTGACCAGGTGATGAATGCCTGATCTCTGTAGGTGTGCCGCTGCAGTTACGACGATTTGTGAGGTTCGAATATGATCGCCAGCCAGATGAATTTAACCGAGACACAGGTTGAGTCTTTCGATCAGTTCATGCTCGATGGAACCGGTAGAACCCTGGACGCACTCGAAACCATGTTCGGGCTTTCTGTTGACAGTTCAAACTCCAACATGGAAATAGCGCCGGCGGCCAACAGTGAGTACCTGAAACACCTCGGTCACGGGACTCTGTACACCGTTGCCAGTGCTCTGGACGGTGATCTGCAGGGCAGCATCCTGCTGTTGATGCGCTCGAGTGACTTTGTACGTCTGGGCGAGGTGATGCGGCCGATACTGAGCCTCTTGTTCCTTTCCAGCCCGGATGCAGACCTGGCCACACTTGAAAGTGAGAAACAGTCATGGATGCACGACAATGACTATGGGCACTCGAATGATTCGGCTTTTCAGGACCAGATGCTGGATACGCTGGGCGAATTGGGAAATGTTCTTATTGGTATGTATTCCAAAGCGATATACAGGATTTGCAAAATGAATTCGGATCATTCCGTTCCTTTCGCCTTGAGGGATACCGGTCAAAAACTGGTGCAGAGTATTCTGTCTTCTGCGGAAGCTCCGGACCAGCCCTACCTGGTCATCGAGAATGAATTCATCGTGATGGGCAAGAACATAAAATTATGGTGCCTGATATCGCCTACCAGGGATTCATTCGAAAGCATATTGAGTCGATTTGAAAGCCATGAAGTGCGCCACTGAGAAACCTCTGCAGGGGTCAGGATAATCATCAGACCCCGTCGATGAACAATCGCCGTTCTAAAACCCAGTCCTGACAGTTGGCTTCCGGGCCTTTCCGGTCAATCACCAGGTAGTCGCAGACCCCGTCAAGGCTGATCTGGCTATGGTGCCAAACGCCTTTGTGAAAACTGACACCCTGTTCTCCGTTCGAAATAAAACCCCTGATGGCTTGAATGTCCGGACTATCTCCCGGTGGCGCCACGATAACCGGGAATGGCCCCCTGTGCAGCGGCACAAAAGACTGGCTGCCCAGTGGGTGCCGCTCCATCCGCTCGATCAGGAATGGCAGTATGGCTGCCTGGCTGCGATAAAGATGAATGGATGTTCCGCCCCCGTTGGTATCGATCCGGGCCAGATCGGCATACTTTTGCGTTCGGCCTGTATTGATGATTTCCGGGATCACCCCTTTTCGCTGGATCACGTCGCCGTATGGACTGAAAGCTTCCGCAGTCAACGGCTCGAGTTTCAGTCGCTGCGCTTTCATCTGTCAGTCCTCAATCGGGATCCCGATGCCCGAACAGCCGCAGGCGGCTGACTCCCCCATCGGGATAGATATCGAATCGCACATGGCTCACGATGCCGGTGTCGACAACTTCATGCTTGAACAGGTGTACACGGTCCGGGCCCAGTTCAGCGGGCGGCAGAATTTCCAGCCAGGGTAACGAAGCGTCGATCAGATGCTCATCAGGGGCTGCCGGGGAGTATAAACCGTGAAGTGAGCACTTGGAGGGGTAATTTCCCTTGAAAAAGGCCGTATCCACTTCCACCTGGCGAATGCGGCCGGGGTGGCCCAATTTCAGGATGACCCAGTCATTGCCGGGCTCGCGCCGCCGCCGTGTTTCCCAGCCGTCGCCCATGTTGATTCCCCGGCCGGGTGCAATCAGGTTAGACATGTGACCGTAATGCATGTCATTGCAATCCAGCGCCCGTCCGCCGCGCTCCATGGCGGCGAGATCAACCAATTCATCAGCTGCGCACTCACTCCAATCGCATTGTGCGACGCCATAGATCCTTAGCCGGGCCACGCCGCCGTCGGGGTATATATTGAGGCGGGCATGCGTCCAAACGCCCTGGTCCTGTACCGGCAGGTAATGATGCGAGTCACCCTGCAGCGGCGTCTTGGGGATCAGCCTGTGCCATTGTGTGGTTTCGTCGGGATCGTTGACGCTGCAACAGACATCAATCGAAGCCTCTGGTGGATAGTTGCCGGTGAAGTGGCTGGTGTCGATGTTCACACCGTGTATGGATCCGGCGCATATGCGGATGATGCAATGGTCATGGCCGGTTTCCCGCTTGCGGCGGCTTTCCCAGCCATCCATCCACTTGCCGTGGTCATCGTAGCGGTCGGGCACAAATACGGGTGCCGCAGGGTCAATCAGGCGCTCCTTGGGGGCAAAGAATTCATCCGTGGCCTCGATCACCGCGGCGCCCAGTCGCGGCTGGGTCAGGTCGATGAATCGATGGATAAAGCCGGGGCTGGATATCATATAACGCGTCCCGACTCTGCAACGACGGCCTGCAAACGGAATCCACCAATCCGGATCACCTGTTCAAGGGCTTCGCGGAACTCTTCATCAGGGTCGTTTGCCAGTCGCGTCCTGAAAGACTCCAGAATCTGTGCGCGGCTGAACCCTTTGACTGCCATAATAAAGGGGAATCCAAACTTGCTCTGATACGTACTATTAAGAGAATTAAACTCTTCGAATTCCGCCAAGCTGCAACGGTCAAGGCCAGCACCAAGCTGTTCCTTGCGCGATTCGACGGTCAATTCTTCTTCGCCGGCGATACCGCTTGCCAGTTGGGGATGCCGTCGCAACAGCGTCAGTTGCTGCTCCGGGCTTGCGTTGCGAATCACATCGCCGAAGGCTATCAGCAGTTCTTTCGAGCCGGTAACGCGCGTACCACTTTCCCAAACCTGGTCGGCGATCCACGGAGAATGTTCGAAAATACTTCCGTACTCAGCCATGAAAGACGCTTTGTCCATGACCCCTGCCTCAACCGCCGCCTTCAACCGGCGGGTGATTTTCATGCCAGTGACGGGCTATATCGATGCGCCGACACAACCACAGATCTTCGAAAGTCCGGATATACCGGAAAAAGCGTTCCAGCGCGGCAATACGTCCGGGCCTCCCCGCCAGGCGGCAATGCAATCCCAGGGACATCATACGGGGGGCGTTTTCACCCTCGGCATAGAGAACGTCGAAGCTGTCTTTAAGGTACTGGTAAAATTGCTCGCCACTATTGAAGCCCTGGCTGGTGGCGAAACGCATGTCGTTCACGTCCAGCGTATAGGGAACGACCAGGTGAGGTTTGCCAAATTCGAAAGTCCAGTAGGGCAGGTCGTCGTTGTAAGCGTCAGCGTCGTAGAGAAAATTACCTTCTCCGACCACCAGGCGCCGGGTGTTCGGACTGCTACGGCCGGTGTACCAGCCCAGCGGCCGTTCACCCACTGCGTTCTCGATGGCCTCGATTGCGCGCTGGATGTGTTCGCGCTCAACTTCTTCATCCACGTACTGGTAATCAATCCAGCGGTACCCGTGACTGCAGATCTCGTGACCAGCGTCGTGCAAAGCCTTGACTGGCTCAGAGTAACGCTCCACCGCCATGCCCACGGCGAAGACGGTGACGGGAACACGGTAGCGGTCGAAAAGACGTTTCAGCCGCCACACGCCCACGCGACTGCCGTACTCGTAAATGGACTCCATGCTCATGTGGCGCACCCCTTTGCGCGCATCGGCCCCAATGATTTCGGACAGGAAAGCTTCCGACCAAGAGTCGCCGTGGAGCACGCAGTTTTCACCACCCTCCTCGTAATTGAGAACCACCTGTAAAGCCAGCCTGGCGCCGCCGGGCCACCTGGGATTGGGCGGGTTTGGGCCGTAACCGGCAAGATCTCTGGGGTAAATTTCCATCATTGAATTGCTATACTCAGGCGACTACTCTGTTGGCGTGGCGAATCTGCATACTTTACGTCACTCAGCAGGCGCAGAACAGGGAGCAGTGCATTGAAGGTTGAGTTCTGAATGGGTTGTCTGACGACACATGTACTGGATACGTCTTCCGGCGAGCCTGGCGCCGGTATCCTGGTGGAACTCTACCGGCTCGGGGATCAACGCACTTTGTTGGCGAGCATGACCACCAACAGCGACGGGCGCTGCGACGGCCCCTTGCTGGCAGATGATGGTTTCCTGGTTGGCGAGTACGAATTGGTATTCCATGCCGGCGACTATTTTCGCGTCCGTGGCGAAGATCTCCCGTCCCCGCCGTTCCTCGACAACGTTGTCATTCGCTTTGGCATCGCATCCACAGACCAGCATTATCATGTCCCGCTGCTGATCTCTCCCTACGGTTACAGCACCTACAGGGGCAGCTGATGAACTCCGGCGGATCCGTGAGATTCGTTATGGGGGGCCGGGTCGTCGAATTCGGCGGTTTCGATCCGCAGCTTACGGTACTTGAATGGTTACGCACGAACGCGAACCGCCAGGGCAGTAAGGAAGGCTGTGCCGAGGGCGACTGTGGCGCCTGTACCGTGGTAGTGGGGGAACTCGATGGCGGAAGCATTCGTTACCGGGCCATTAACGCCTGCATCCAGTTGCTGGCGACGCTGGACGGCAAACAGTTGATCACGGTCGAGGACCTGCAAAGCGACGACGGCAGGCTTCATCCCGCGCAGCAGGCCATGGTGGACCAGCATGGTTCACAATGCGGGTTCTGCACCCCGGGTTTCGTGATGAGCCTTTTCGCGATGTATCACAGCCCGCAGCCAGCAGACGGCAGTGCCAGCGAGCGCTGGCGGATTGACCAGGATTTAGCCGGCAACCTGTGCCGCTGCACTGGATATGCACCGATCGTGAGAGCCGCTTCGCAGCTACTGAATGGCCCGCGGGAAGACGGCTTCAGTTCCCGGCAGGCCGAAACCGCTGCATTGTTGCAGGAGATTCAGCGCGGCCAGGGGCTGGAATTGGTGTTCGGAAGCCGTCGCTTTTTCGCACCGCTTACCCTGGATGAATTGTGCCGCTTGCTGCTGGCAAATCCGGATGCGGCAATGGTGGCAGGTGCTACCGATCTGGGTCTCTGGATCACCAAGCAGCAAAGGGTGATTGACACACTGATTTACCTTGGCCGCGTTGCCGAGCTCCAGGCGATGGTTGTCAATGAAAGCACTGGCTGGATGGAGATCGGAGCCGCTGTCACCTATTCCGATGCGATGGCTAGCCTGGTCGGGCTTTATCCGGATTTTCAACCCATGCTGAGCCGCCTCGGGGCCGTACAGGTTCGCAATGCGGGCACGATAGGCGGCAATATAGCCAACGGCTCACCGATTGGCGACATGCCGCCAGCTTTGATTGCACTGGGTGCACAGCTGGTTCTGAGCAGTTCGCAAGGGCAACGGACCATCGACCTGCAGGATTTTTTTATCGAATACGGCAGGCAGGATTTGCGCCCGGGAGAATGCATAGAAAAAATTCTCTTGCCCTTACCGTCACCGGGCCATTTGTTCCGCGTATACAAGCTGTCCAAGCGCTTTGAACAGGACATATCAGCCGTATGTGCGGCATTTTCACTGCAACGCGATGGTAGCCGGGTGACAGCAGCCAAAATCTGTTTCGGCGGCATGGCCGGTGTGCCGAAACGAGCCACTGCCTGTGAGCAGGCGCTGGCCGGGCAGGAATGGAACCTGGACACGATGAACCGCGCCCGGGATGCCCTGTCGCAGGATTTCGAGCCCATTAGCGACTGGCGCGCGAGCGCCGCCTACCGGACGTTGGCGGCACAAAACCTGCTGCATCGTTTTTTCCTGGAGACAAGCGGCCACTCGTGTCAGCTGGATACCAGCGGCCTGCGCAACATCCCGGCTTTCCAGCCCGGCAAGCCAGGTAAGACGGAAAAGCCGCAGGCGGGAACAGGGAAGCGAGACTCCTTAAACGACGGCGCCGGAGTGGTGCACAGCGCCCTGGCGCACGACAGCGCTGTGAAACACGTCACCGGCCAGGCGGTTTATATCGACGACATACGTGAGCCGGCCGGCCTGCTGCATGTCTATGTCGGAACCAGCAAGTGCGCACACGGGCGTATCGTGAGCATGGATTTATCGCAGGTCGAGGCATTTCCGGGGGTAGTGGCGGTGATGGTCGCCGGGGATATTCCCGGCCTCAATGACATCAGCCCGATGCACACGCTGGACGAGGAGATCCTGTGCAGCGGCGAAATCCGCTTTCATGGCCAGGTCTTGTTTGCTGTCGCTGCGAAGGACCGCGAATCCGCCCGGCGTGCTGCCAAACTGGCTGATATCAATGTAGAAACTCTCCCGGCCATTCTGGAAATCGAGGATGCGCTGGAACAAAAGGCATGGGTGGATGAGCCGCACGAAATGGCCCGGGGCGAGGCCGCGGCCGCCATTGCTGCCTCGGAGCACCGCTTGCGCGGTGAACTGAGAACCGGGGGCCAGGATCACTTTTACCTCGAAGGCCAGGCCTCCATGGCGGTTCCAATGGAGGACGGTGATCTGCTGATTCACTCATCCTGCCAGCATCCCTCAGAGCTCCAGCACCTCGCTGCCCAGGCGCTTGGACTGCCCGATAATGCAGTCACGGTGGAAGTCCGTCGCATGGGCGGTGCTTTTGGCGGCAAGGAAACCCAGGCTGCACAATGGGCGGTAATCACCGCCCTGATGGCGAACAAAACCGGTCTGCCGGCGAAGATACGGCTCGACCGTGACGATGACATGATCAGCACCGGCAAACGTCACGATTTCCTGATCCGTTATGACGTGGGATTCGATTCCGAGGGCTGCATCGTGGGGATTGATCTGGAACTCTCGGCACGCTGCGGGATGGCGGCCGATCTTTCCGGCCCGATCAGCGACCGTGCCATGTTTCATTGCGACAATGCTTACTACCTGCCCAACGTGCATATCCGCTCGTTCCGTTGCCGCACCCACACGGTCTCCAATACGGCGCTGCGGGGGTTTGGCGGGCCACAGGGGATGATGGGTATCGAAAGGGTCATCGATGCAATCGCCAGGCATTTGGGCAAGGATCCGTACGAGGTGCGCAGGACTAATCTTTACGGCCAGGACGACCGCAACATCACGCCTTACCACATGACGGTGGAAGACAATGTGCTGCCGGAGTTGCTGACCGATCTGGCTGCATGTTCCGATTATGACCAGCGCCGGGTCGAAGTAGATACATTCAACCGAGGCAGTGAATTTGTTCGCCGGGGCATAGCCCTCACACCGGTGAAGTTCGGCATCTCCTTCACAACCACTTTCCTGAACCAGGCCGGCGCGCTGGTGCACGTCTACAAGGACGGCAGCATTCACCTTAACCACGGTGGAACGGAGATGGGGCAGGGCCTGTTCATCAAGGTGGCCCAGGTCGTTGCGGATGGGTTCAGGGTCCGCCTCGAGCGGGTGAAGATAAGCGCAACCAACACCGGTAAGGTTCCCAATACATCGGCCACGGCCGCTTCGTCGGGCAGCGACATGAATGCGATGGCGGCACTGGACGCCGTCGGCAAGATCAAGCGGCGCCTGGTGGCTTTTGCTGTCGCGCAATACGGCGTAACAGAGGATGAGGTGATTTTCGAGCATGAGCAGGTGCGGATCGGAGAACACCTCAGGACCTTCCCGGAGCTGATTATGGAAGCTTACCTGGCGCGCGTTTCCCTGTCGGCGACCGGGTTCTACAGCACGCCCAAGATCCACTACGATCGTGACACGGCCAGCGGCCGGCCGTTCCTGTATTTCGCTTACGGTGCAGCCGTCTCGGAAGTTGAAGTGGATACCCTGACCGGAGAGCATCGCATCCGCCGGGTAGATATACTGCACGACGCCGGCCGCTCGCTCAATCCGGCCATTGACCTGGGGCAGATCGAGGGTGGCTTCGTACAGGGCGCGGGCTGGTTAACTTCGGAGGAATTATGGTGGGATGAGGAGGGCGCACTGCACACTCACGCGCCCTCGACCTACAAGATACCGACCGGGGGAGACGTTCCGGAGATATTCAACGTGAATATCTGGGAGCCCGGCCGTAACCGGGAACCCACCATTCATCGATCCAAGGCCGTTGGCGAGCCGCCGTTAATGCTGGCGATCTCCGTCCACAGCGCGATTTGCCAGGCCATCGCAAGTACCACGACGGTGGGGGTAATGCCTCAACTGGATGCGCCGGCCACACCGGAGAAAGTATTGCTTTGCATCAAGGCGCTACCAGGCTAGATGCCGGCCTGGGCCCTGCAATTGGCTGAAGTGCTTGATCGCGAACCCTGCGTCGTGGTGACCATGGACCTGATTATCGGCTCGGCGCCGCGCGAGGCGGGAAGCCGGATGATCGTTACGGCCGATGGGGCCATGGGAAGTATCGGCGGCGGCAACCTGGAGTTCGAGGCAACGGCGCATGCACGGGGATTGCTGGCGCAGGGCGGATCAGCGCGGCAGGAGCACCGATCATACTCACTGGGACCGGCTTTGAACCAGTGCTGCGGCGGAACGGTTACCTTGCTGTTCGAGCGTTTCGAAGCGGGCAGTCCGGCCTGGCTGGAAGAACTGGTGGAGAAAACCGGAAAACAACAGCCGGTTGTGCTGGCCAGCGCCATTGACCGGGCTGAGCCATGCAAGATTCTGCTTCCCCAGGCCGACAGCAACGGTAGCGTTCCGGTTGAGGTGATGGAGCGGAGCGGGAAACTTCTGCAGGGTGCGGGCGAAACCGGAATCGAAAAGCTGGAAACCTTGGATGGGGAGTGGTGGCTGGAAATGCCGGAAGCGAAACGCAAGCCATTGATTTTATTTGGGGCCGGGCACGTGGGGCAGGCGGTGGCCCGCCTGCTGGAAGACCTGCCTTTCGAGGTAACCTGGGTGGACGGCCGGCCGGATATTTTTCCGGACGGGACGGGATCGAACGTCACTGCCGTTGAGACGGGCAACGTACTGGACGAGGTCGGCAAGGCCCCTTCAGGCAGTGTGTTCGTAGTGATGACTCATAGCCATCAGCTTGATGAGGATATCTGCTTTGACGTATTGTCACGTGGCGATTTTGCCTGGCTGGGGCTGATTGGATCAGTCACCAAGCGGCGGCGTTTCGTGCAACGCCTGGCGCAACGCGGAATCGGCGAATCCGGCCTGGCCCGGTTGGAATGCCCGATCGGGCTTGAAGGCATCAAGGGTAAACAGCCTGCAATCATTGCCCTCAGCCTGGTGGCGCAGTTAATGCACGGCAAAGAAGCAGAGCACGGGGTGACGAATGAATAACGAGAAGCAACTGATCCGGGCCTTGCCCAAAGCTGAACTGCACATTCATATCGAGGGCAGCCTGGAGCCCGAGATGATGTTCGAACTGGCGCAGCGCAATGGCGTGAAACTGCCATATCCTGATGTGGCGGCCATTCGGGCTGCCTACGAATTCAATTGTCTGCAGGATTTCCTCGACCTTTATTACCAGGGCATGTCGGTGCTGCTCACGCAGCAGGATTTTCATGATCTGACCTGGGCCTACCTGCAACGTTGCAGAGATGACAATGTCGTGCACACCGAGATATTTTTCGACCCGCAGGGGCACACGGCAAGGGGCGTGGCGTTCGATACGGTGTTCGAAGGGATCTGGTCGGCCTTGCGCCGGGGTGAACAGGATCTGGGGATCAGTAGCCGGGTAATCATGTGTTTTCTGCGCCACCTGGACGAGGAGGATGCCTTCGCCACGCTCCAGCAGGCCCTGCCCTTTCTCGATCGTATTGAAGGCGTCGGGCTGGATTCCTCTGAAGTCGGCCATCCACCCGAAAAATTCCTATCTGTGTTCCAACGTGCGGGCGAGCTGGGTTTGAAACGGGTCGCCCATGCGGGGGAGGAGGGCCCGCCGGAATACGTGGTCGGGGCCCTGGACAGCCTGCGGGTGGATCGAGTCGATCACGGCAACCGTTCGTTGGAGGATTCCGCCCTGGTCGAACGGCTGGCGCGTGAGCAGATTCCGTTGACAGTCTGTCCGCAGTCGAACTTGCGCCTGGCCGTGATAGATGACATGACCAATCATCCGATCCGTCAAATGCTCGCCTGTGGGCTCAAGGCTACGATCAACTCCGATGATCCGGCCTATTTTGGCGGTTATGTCAACGACAATTTCAATGCGCTGGTTAATGCAATCGAGCTGAACCGGGATGAGATACTCAGCCTGGTGCGCAACAGTTTCGAAGCCTCTTTTCTTGATCCGGAGTCAATAAGCCGGCACCTGCAGGCAGTGGCCGCGGCAGCCGAGGCCTGATGGAAGCTTATCTTCACGACTGGCTGAGTCTGCTGCTGCGCTGGGCGCATTTCATAACGGGCGTCGCCTGGATAGGCGCGTCTTTTTATTTCAATTGGCTGGAGAATCACCTGGAGCGCCAGCAAGCCCCGGGCGGAATTGCAGGCGACCTGTGGGCGGTGCACGGCGGAGGTTTCTATCACCTGGAGAAATTCGAGGTGGCTCCGGAAACACTTCCGGCCACTCTGCATTGGTTCAAGTTCGAGGCCTATTTCACCTGGATTACCGGGTTCGCCCTGCTTTGCACCGTCTATTACTGGAATGCCGGCGCCTTTCTTATCGATCGATCTGTAGCTGATATATCAGGTCTGCAGGCCATCGTCATCGGGCTTGCTTCGATGGCGCTGTCCTGGGTTTGTTATGACCTGCTGTGCCGCTCGCCGTTGAAGCGCAACGGCGAAATACTGGCCGCACTGATTTTTGCCTGGTTCGTGCTGCTGGCCTGGCTCCTGAGCGAGTGTCTCAGTGGCCGGGCGGCTTTCATTCATGTGGGTGCAGCGATTGGCACGATCATGGTAGCCAACGTATTTTTCGTGATCATTCCAGCACAGAAAGACCTGGTGGCCGCGGTTGGCGAGAATCGTAAACCGGATGGCGCGAAGGGCAAAAATGCCCTGCTACGCTCGCGGCACAATAATTATTTTACGCTGCCGGTGTTGTTCATCATGATCAGCAACCATTATGCCGGTACCTATGCTCACCCCTGGAATTGGCTGGTGCTGGTACTGATTTCCGTCGCCGGAGTGGGCATTCGACACTGGTTCAACATCCGTCATCAACCCGGGCATAACCGTTGGATTCTACCCATGGCCGTGTTACTTCTGCTGGGCCTGATAGTTCTTATGAGACCCCATGAGCTGTTGCTGGAACCGGATCAGGCAGGCGCTCCCAGCAGTGCTGCGTTAATGCCTGTGATCAGGGAGCGTTGCACAAGCTGTCATGCGCAAAATCCGGAGCATCCGGCGTTTACCACTGCGCCGCTGGGCCTTGTGCTGGAAAGCGAACAGAATCTGCAGGAGACGGCGGCCCGCGTTTACCAGTCAGTGGTGGTTACCCGCACCATGCCGCTGGGCAACCTCACCGGCATGACGGATGAAGAACGAAATTTACTGGCCAGGTGGTATGCCGGGCTGGAAAAGCCCCGTTAGCCTCACTCGTATTTTTCCAGTGAGCGATTTAACTGGTTATTTACCAGCAGGAATGTCGTTCTTTTTGAAAACTCCTTGAGCTTCAAGGCGCCGATGTAGGTCGCCGTGCTGCGTAATGAGCCGAATAATTCATAAATAAAATCATGCACGTTCCCTTTGTAGGGTAGCAGCACCTCGCGGCCTTCGCTGGCCCGGTGCCTGGCCACCCCGCCATAATGGCTTTTCATCGCTGCGTGAGAGCTCATGCCGTAATATTCCTTGAATTTTTTGCCATCTTTCTCCACCAACTCCCCGCCGGATTGGCTGAAGCCGGAGAAAAATTGCCCGCTCATCAGGAAATCGGTACCGCCACAAAAGGCCTTGGCTGCATCGCTGGGATAGACAGCGCCGCCGTCCGACATCACCAGGCCAACGCCGGTTGCCGGATCGCTGATGCCGTGCGCCGCATCAGCGCATTCAATGATTGCACTCAATTGCGGATAGCCCACGCCGGTCATACGCCGGGTGGTGCAGGCACTGCCACTTCCGATTCCGACCTTGACGATGTCGGCGCCGCGCAACAGGATTTCTTCGGTAATCTCATTGGTCACGCAATTACCGGCGATAATCGTGTGCTGCGGACACAGGTTTCGCAGTTCTTCCACTTTTCCGATGAAACGTTCCAGGTAGGCATTCGGTACGTCGAGCACGATAAAATTGAAGTGGCCGCCCAGGCCCGCATCGAGCACGGCCGCGAGTTTCTCGAAGTCTTCGTCGCGAATCCCCAGCGAGTAAGCAACGTAGTCGGGTTGGTCGAACCCGGCGAAAAACTCCTTCAGTTCAGCAATGGAGTAGTGCTTGTGTAAGGCGGTAATCATCCGGTGCCCGGCCAGGGCGTGGGCCATCTCGAATGTGCCGGTGGTGTCCATGTTCGACGCGGCAACCGGCACGCCGGTCCACTTCCTGCCGCTGTGCATGAATACAAAGGTGCGCTCGAGGTCTACGTTTTTGCGGCTGGTCAGGGTGCTGCGCTTGGGCCGGATCAGCACATCGTTGAAATCCAGTTTTACATCGTTGTCAATTCTCATGAAACCCCCGTTAAATCGATTTGAAGTTCACTTGACCTGTCAACTGGTATTGCTCTTGAAGTGTACTGCATTATTGACCTGTTCCGCTGCTCTGTCGTGAAGAGCAGCGGTGAGTGGCTAATCAGGAGGCGGATAGGCATGTCTGATCTGTTTCAACCTATTGAATCAGAACAGCTCATTGAATGGGTATTCTCGGAACTGGAATGCCGTGATTCGATTTTCGGCATTCCCCGCCGGCATTTCTTCATGCCTTCTGAAGTAGACCCATTCCGGACGGCCGCTTTCGGCCACCTGCTGGAAACACCCTTCGGGCCGGCAGCGGGGCCGCATTCACAAATGGCGCAGAACATTATCGCGGCATGGCTGTGCGGTGCGCGTTATATCGAACTGAAAACGGTGCAGACGCTGGACGTGTTGAACGTATCCAAACCGTGCATCGACATGGAGGACGAGGGCTACAACGTGGAGTGGTCGCAGGAACTGCGAATCCACCAGTCCTTCGATGAGTATCTGCGGGCCTGGGTGCTGATCCATGCGCTGAACGACAAACTCGGCTTCCCCGGCAAGACACCGGGCGTGGTGTTTAATCTCAGCGTGGGTTATGACCTCGAGGGGATAAGGAAGCCCAACATGCAATGGTTCCTTGACATGGCGCGCGATGCTTCTGCTGAAAAACAGGCCATCATTGAACAGATTGCCCGCTTCCACCCCGCCGTCGGGGAACTCGATATTCCGGATTGCATATCCGACTCCGTGACCCTGTCCACCATGCATGGCTGCCCGCCAAAGGAAATCGGCAACATCTGTGAATACCTGATGAAACAGCGGCGGCTCCATACCTACGTCAAGTGCAACCCGACGTTGCTGGGGCCTGACCGTGTCCGGGCTATCCTGCACGATGACCTGGGATACACGGACGTGATCGTGCCGGACGAGGCCTTTGAACACGATCTGGCTTACGATAACGCTGTTCCCCTGCTGGACGGCCTGCGTACGTTTGCCGCAGACTGCGGCCTGGATTTCGGCGTGAAGCTGACCAACACGCTGCCGGTGGAGAACTTCCGGTCTGTTTTCCGGGAGTCGGAAAAAATGATGTATCTTTCCGGGCGTCCACTGCACGCAATAACGGTCAATCTAGCCGCCGACCTGGCGGAAGACTTTTCAGGCGGCCTGCCCATGTCTTTTTCCGCGGGAGCCGATTGCTTCAAGGCGCCGCTTCTGCTGGCGGCGGGCATGCAGACAGTCACGGTATGCTCTGACCTGCTGAAAACCGGCGGTTACCTGCGGTTGCTCCAGTATCTCGAGAATTCAAGGGAAGCATTTGCTCGAGCGGAGGCAGCCAGCATCGGCGAGTACATCCAGAAAATGGCTG
>CALDVW010000105.1 GCA_937924405.1 uncultured Lysobacterales bacterium | reverse complement strand
CCATTACCGGCATTGTGCCGACCAACACCTATCGGTGCGCAGACGGTAAATTCATCGTCATCGGCGCCAACGGTGATTCGATCTTCAAACGCCTGTGCGAGAAGATGGGGCGCCCGGAACTGGGTGAGGATAAGCGCTTTGCAAATAATGCCGGCCGGGTGAAACATGAGCCGGAGATCGATGCCGCGATTGCCGAGTGGACGGGTTCGATTGACTCAATAACCGCCTTGTCCATGCTGGAACAGGCACGGGTTCCATCAGGACCGATTTACAGCGTGGCAGACATGATGGCCGACGAGCATTTCATCGCCCGCGGCCTGTTCGAACAAGTCGAATTCAACGGCAAGACCCTGAAGATTCCAGCCATGGTGCCCAGGATGAGCGCGACCCCGGGGCGCACGGACTGGGCCGGACCCGAAGTAGGGGCATACAACGACGAGATTTATCGGGAGTTGCTGGGCCTGTCTGCGCAAGAGTTGGCCAGGCTGAACGAACAAGGTGTGGTTTAAGGAGTCAGTGTAATTGCCAGAGTTAATTTAAACTGACCCCGGTTCAATTCAGAACGACTATTCCTCCAGCGCCTTGACCAGGGCCTGTGCGTTCTTCTTCTGTTCCTCGGCAAGTTCCATGTATTGCGCGTGGCTGATGCTCTGGAAAAACTTTACGACCTCATCAAAATCATTCAATGCCAGGAGGGCAGTGGCGGCATTGCCGGTCCGTTCGGCCAGTATCATTCGAGCTGCAGCCAGGTTGCCCAATGTCATGGCCCAGCCCATCGGAGCCCGCTCCCGGGTTATCTCCTGCAACGCGTTTTCATAAGCGGTAACCGATTCTTCCAGTAATCGTGCATCGTCCTGGCGCGTGCCGAGGACTTGCAGTGCCGCACCAAGATTGTTTTGCGTCATGGCCCAGTCATAGGGAACCCGCTCACGGGTCCTTTCAGCAAGTGCATTTTTATAGGCGGAAACCGATTGCTCCAGCGTACGCGGGCCTTTGCGGTGTTCCCCCAGTTGGCGAAGTACCGTTCCCAGGCTGTTGAAGGTGGCGGCCCAATCGAGTGGAGCCCGCTGACGGGTCCATTCCTGCAAAACACTTTTATAGGCTTCAACCGATTTCTTCAGCAGTCGTGTATTGTTTTCACGCTGGCCAAGGGCTTGAAGTGCGGCGCCGAGATTGTTCTGTGTTGTGGCCCAGTCCTGCGGTGACTTCTCCCGCGTGCGTTCCTCAAGCGCTTTTTCAAATGCCTCGATTGATCTTTGCAGCAGATCCGTATCAGCCTGACGCTGCCCCAGACTTCCAAGCACAGATCCATAATTGTCCTGGGTCGCGGCCCATTCCAATGGCATCTGCTCCCGGCTCCTGACTGAAAGCGCATTTTCGAAGACCAGGACGGCTCTTTCCAGTGAGCGCGTAGCCCGTTGGCGTTGCCCCAGAAGCCCAAGCGCACGACCCAGGTTATGCTGTGTTGTCGCCCAGTCTCCTGGCCTGTCCTTATTTGGAGCGAGATCGAGAACCGTCTTTTCATAGAGATCGATGGCCTGCTCGAGCGCCGTATTGTCTTTGAGCTCGCGGCCGAGCTCTGTCAGCATCCGGGCCTGTTCGTTCCGGTATTTCCAGCGCTGCGCGGCTTCCAGCCCACTGGTTGCCGCAGCTTCTGAGAAAAGCCCGGCAGCGCGCTCGTATTCCCGTTCGGCGGCAGCGGCCTGGGCTTGTCCGGCAAGAGAATGAGCGGCATTTTCAGGTTCAGTCAAATTCATCTGATGATCATAAATGGAAAAAGAGAAACGGGCCGGATACATTTAACTCCGGGAAAGGAGTCTCGTTTCACCGCTCCCGCCTGCGGCTCAGGAGTTAAATGTATCCGGCCCGTTTTTATGCTTCAGTCGACGAGGTGATAAACGGGCGCCTTTTCCATCGTCCAATCGCCCGACTGCGGGTCGCGATGGGACAGGGTCAGGCAGTGCCAGTTGTCATCATCCAATTGCATGTGGTCGCCCCGGTAGTAGTAACCCGGCCATCTCGTTTCCTCGCGGAACAGGGTGTGCTGAGCCACCGACTGCGAAGCAAGCAGACGGTGTTTCAGTTCCCATGCCCGCTGGAGTTGGTGCAGGTCTTCGGCGCCAAGGTGCTCGAAATCTTCTTCCATGATGTTCAGCAACTCTATGCCGCGGCCCAGCAGCTTGTCGTTGGTCATGTAGTTGACACTGATGCCGCCAACGTATTCATCCATGACCTTCTCTAGGCGTTGGAGTCCCTGGATGGGCAATATGTAGCTGGGCGAAACTGTGCCGGAGACAATCTCGTTGCGGCCGACCTGGTAGTTTTCCAGGGGCTTGTAGATCATTTCCTTGAAATCCGATACCTGCTTGTCGGAAATTTTCATGGCTTCATTGCGCAGGTCTTTTACGTACTTGACCGCTGCCTTGGCGGCGAGGCGGCCTTCCGTAAAGGAGCCGGAAGAGAATGCATGCGCGGTGCCGCCAATGGCATCTCCGGCGCCGAACAGCCCTTCGACTGTCATCATCCGGTTATATCCCCACTGGTATTCATCGGGGGACAGGTCCTCGGGCCCGCTGCACCAGGCGCCCGAGCAGGTTGCGTGGGAGCCCATCACATAGGGCTCGGAAGTAGTCAGTTCCGGGTTGATGTATTTCGGATCAATATCCTGGGATGCCCAGACAACCGCCTGGCTGACGGTCATGCCGAGGAAGTTCTCCCAGCCCACTTCTTCCAGGTGGGGATCCTGGAAGGCTTCTTTTGTAACCATGTGGATCGGCCCACGGCCCGCTTTGACTTCCTGCAGGAAGGCGTGGTTGCGCAGGCAGGTGGGGGTCGGGTGGTGATCGATATACTCACCGACCATGGCCTTGGTGTCGTCGTACCAGGTGGACTCGTACTCATCGCCGTAGCCGTTTTGGGTGTAGGTCTTAAGGTGCAGGAAGTAAGCGCCGACCGGCCCGTAACCGTCTTTGAACCGGCACAGCACGATACGGTTTTCCATCTGCGTCATCTTGGCGCCGGCTTGCAGCGACAGCGCGTACGCCGAACCGCTGCTCCACGGTGCATACCAGGTCCGCCCCATGCCTTCGCCGACCGAGCGGGGTTTGAAAATGTGCGAGGCGCCGCCTGCGCCCACGATAACCGCCTTGGCCCGGAAAACATGGAAGGCGCCGGTACGGACGTTGAAGCCCACGGCCCCGCCCACGCGGTTGGGTTTGCTCTCGTCCATCAGCAGGTGCGTCACCATGATCCGGTTGTAGATTTTGTCCGCGGAGTTGCGCGCGGCATTGGCGACGATGGGCTTGTAGCTCTCGCCGTGGATCATGATCTGCCACTTGCCCTCGCGCTGGTAGCGCCCGGTTTCAGGGTCGCGCATGAAGGGCAGGCCCCACTCTTCGAACTTGTGGACGGCGGAATCGACATGACGGGCCATGTCGAAAGCGAGATCCTCCCGCACCAGCCCCATCAGGTCGTTGCGGGCGTAGCGCACGTGATCCTCGGGATTATTCTCATCCCACTGCGTTCCCATATAGCAGTTGATGGCGTAGAGACCCTGGGCGACCGCACCGGAGCGATCGATATTGGCCTTTTCGGCAATAACGATCTTCAGATCGCGGCCCCAGTACCGGGATTCGTAAGCCGCGCCGGTGCCACCCATGCCACCGCCGACGACGAGGATATCGCAATCTTCATATACGGTTTTAATGCGCATCAGTAATATACTCCCTTCTTGAATTCACCCGGCAAGCCCCGCAGCCCGCCCTCGTAGCCGAGCACGTCCGGTTCATAGCAGAGCAATTGGGAGTTCAATGCTTCTTCATCGGGCACAGGGAGGTTGGCAAGGTCTTCGATTTTTTCTCCCCATTTTTCAGTACAAATCGGTGAAACGAAGTTTTTCTCCCGGCCATCCCGGAATTTGATCTTCCAGGAAATCGTGCCTTTTTCTTCTTCGCGAAGTACACGCACGCTATGGCCCAGCGGAGCGAAATCGGCATATCCACGCACATCAATTGCATTCATCGGACAAGCCTTTACACAGGAGTAACACTCCCAGCACATATTGGGCTCGATGTTGGTGGCGCGCCTGAGCGTCTTGTCGATGTGCATGATGTCGGACGGGCAAATATCGACGCAATGGCCACAGCCGTCGCAGCGGGTCATATAGACAAATGTTGGCATTTTGATTCGTCTCCAGCGGTCAGTAGTTTTTTGGTGCCAGGCGCTTGATACCTAGGCCGAATTGCTCGGGCTTGTCCGCGGGCTCCGGCAGGCCGTCCCGCGAACCGTCCGCCTCGGCTACCCGTTTCTGGAAAGCGGCAGCGGGTTTGAAGAACATGTGTGCGAACTTGGACCAGAGCACACCGCCGAACAGCACCGTGCTGGCGGCGATGAACAGGATGAAAAACAGGGTATCCCATCCACTTGCGCCGGCGGCCTGAAGGGCAGACCAGATCAGTGCGAAGGTGGCCGTTGCAAGCAGCGACAGGATGAACAGGTCGGCGCGCATAACGCGATACCAGGGATTTCCCTCCGCAGCCACGTCGACCCGGATGAAAAACCAGAACCAGTAACCGCCGATGCAGAGCAACAGTGCTCCAACATGCCACAGCAGCGGCAGGATGGCGGGGGTGGCGGAGCCAGCGTAGCCGAATATCATGATGGCAGTGGTTGCGGCAAATATGACGAAACCATACATGGTGAGCAGGTGGGCAATTCGGCGCCGCTGGTTGCAGAATTCAGCGGAAGTCAATACGTCTTCCGCCACGGTTTTGATGGCTATCGATGCCTTTTCGCCACTGGAAACGGTCCGGCTTGCTGCCTTCCTGGCCTTCTCAGAATTTTCGAAGAAGTACCTGGCGCTTTTTTTGTGAAGAGTGTCCAGAAGCGTGCCGCCTACGACCAGGATGATCATTGCTATGACATACAACTGCATCCAGATCGGAGATATAAGCCCTGAAAGCTCGGAGAAGGGGTTGATGGTGAACATGAAATCGGGCCTCCGCAGGGATTATTAATTGAATGAATGATTTTGGAACATTAGCACTCGCAACTCAAACTGCTAAACATTATAATTTGCTAATGTAGCAGTATCCCAGTGTTAAGTTGAAAAAACAACCGTTTGCTGCGTTCACCTTGTCAAAAATCAATTGGCTGTGTAAACGTCATGCGGTTTTAAGCGAATGACAGGCCCTGAAATGTCCGAAACTGAAAATTGTCCCTTTTGCCGCGATCCCGAAATTGTTATGGAAAATGAGTTGGCTTTTGCCGACTATGACAGTTACCCGGTAAACCCGGGGCATTGCCTGATCATCCTGCGACGGCATATTGCCGAATACTTCGAGGCGACGGCCGAGGAAAAAGCGGCTATCTGGGCGCTGGTCGATAAAATGAAACCCATCATCGATGAAGAATTCAACCCGGATGGTTACAACGTCGGAGTCAATATTGGCAAGTCGGCAGGTCAGTCTGTGCCACATGTCCACATCCATATGATTCCAAGGTATCAAGGTGACATGGAAGACCCCAGGGGCGGGGTGCGCGGGGTCATACCCCACAAGCAGAAATACGTGAAAAACAGGGGGGGTCAGAGTAAAGTGCCAGAGTAGGAGTCTGGCACTTTACCCTGATCCCTGCTCGTAACTGCTGAATCTCTTTAGGAGGCCGGAATCGTGTCAAAACTGGTGGAGCCACATGGTGGTAAAGGTCTGAAAGCGCTACTGGCGCCGCGGACGGAGCGTGCGGAAGAACTGGCCCGCGCGCGCGGGTTGACCCAGGTGCCCATGACCAGCCGCGAGGTATCGGATGTGTTGATGATGGCCATGGGCGCCTACACGCCAATCGATGGTTTCATGAACGAGGCCGACTGGCGAGGCTCCAGTGTGGAAATGAAACTGGCAAACGGCATTTTCTGGCCGATACCGATCACGCTCTCCTGCGACAGGGACCTGGCTGACAGCATCCACGTGGAGGAAGAGGTCGCTCTGGTGGACGGCGCAAGCGGCGAGATACTCGCCTTCATGGAAGTGACGGAAAAGTACGTAGCCGACAAAGGCCTGGAATGCGAGCACGTATACCGGACCACGGATACCGCCCACCCCGGCGTGCAGAAAGTGATGGAGCAGGGCGAAGTTAACCTGGCCGGGCGAGTGACCTGCCTGTCGGAAGGTGAATACCCGGAGAAATACCCTGACCTGTACTTGCGTCCGGCGAAAGCACGGGCCATGTTCCTGGAGAACGGCTGGTCATCGGTGGCGGCGTTTCAGACCCGCAATCCCATGCAGCGCGCACACGAGCACCTCGTGAAAATCGCCATCGAAGTGACCGACGGAGTGTTCATCCACCAGGTCCTCGGTAAGCTGAAGCCCGGTGACATTCCGGCCGATGTGCGCACCCGGGCCATCCAGGCCATGATTGACAGTTATTTCGTGCCCGGCACGGTGATACAGGCGGGCTACCCCATCGAGATGCGTTATGCGGGGCCGCGTGAGGCGCTGCTACACGCCCTGATTCGCCAGAATTTCGGCTGTTCACACCTGATCGTCGGGCGCGATCACGCTGGCGTCGGTGATTATTACGGCCCCTTCGATGCCCACCACATTTTTGAGACCCTGTGGGAGGGGGCGCTGCAAACCCGGCCGCTGAAAATCGACATCACTTTCTTCTGCAACCGTTGTTACGGTATGGCTACCGGTAAGACCTGCCCGCACGGGGAAGAGGACCGCATCCATATCTCCGGCACCCAGCAGCGGGCCATGCTGGCCAACCACGAGGAGATACCTCTGGAGTTCAGCCGGCCGGAGGTCGTGGCGATTCTGCGCGACTACTACTCCAGCCTGTCCTGAGCGTATTGAGGATTTAAATTGCAGATTGCTCATGCAAGTTTATATTAGTATATGGTAATATTAAGGGCCCAATAAGGATTACGGTAATGTCCAACCCGTTACACGATCCCCTGTCGAAAAAGCTCGACGAAGACAGTAGCGTGGAGGTCAAAAACACAACCTGCTACATGTGCGCCTGCCGTTGTGGCATTCGAGTCACTTTGCGCGATGGCGAAGTCCGGTTCATAGAGGGCAATCCGGACCACACTCTCAATAAGGGCGTGATATGCGCAAAGGGCTCTTCCGGAATCATGAAGCAATATTCGCCGGCGCGCCTGACCAGGCCGTTGCTGCGCAAGGCGGGCAGCGATCGTGGCGACAACGAGTTCGATGAAATTTCCTGGGACAGGGCGTTTGAAATCATGGAAGAACGCCTGGGCAACCTGCGCGCAAGTGATCCCCGGAAATTTGCCCTGTTCACCGGTCGTGACCAGATGCAGGCGCTGACCGGTATGTTTGCCAAGCAGTTCGGTACACCGAACTACGCGGCGCATGGCGGTTTCTGCTCCGTTAATATGGCAGCCGGCATGATCTACACCATCGGCGGCTCATTCTGGGAGTTCGGCGGGCCGGACCTGGAACGCGCCAGGTTGTTCGTGATGATCGGCACCGCGGAAGACCATCATTCCAACCCGCTGAAGATGGCCCTCTCCAAATTCAAACGCCAGGGCGGCAAGTTTATCTCCATCAATCCGGTGCGCACCGGCTACTCTGCCATTGCCGATGAGTGGATTCCCATCAAGCCCGGCACGGATGGCGCTCTGTTGTTGGCCTTGATTAATGAAATTATCAGGCAGGGTCTGTATGACCGCGACTTCCTGGTGCAGTACTCAAATGCGGCCGAGTTGGTGAACACGGACGAGGGCTCAAGCGAGTATGGAATGTTCCATCGCTTCGAAGTGCCGCCTGATGAGGGCTGTTTCGACCCACAGAACAAGTTGTGGTGGGACCGTGAGCTGGACAAACCGGTAGCTGCCCGCACACCGGGCGTCGATCCTTATTTTTTGGGTGATTTCAAACTCGACGACGGTACGCCGGTGCAGACCTCTTTCCAGTTGCTGGTCAATCGCGTCAACAAATATACGGCCGACTGGGCTTCCGGTATCACCGGGATTCCGGCGGCAACGATCAAGCGCCTGGCCCACGAAATGGGTATCACGGCGCGCGATGAGAAGATCGAGCTGCCAATTTCCTGGACCGATACCTGGGGTAACGAGCACGACACGGTGACTGGAAATCCGGTGGCCTTCCATGCCATGCGTGGCCTGGCAGCACATTCCAATGGGTTCCAGACCATTCGCGCCCTGTCGATATTGATGAGTATCCTCGGCACCATCGACCGCCCCGGAGGTTTTCGCCACAAGGCGCCGTTTCCCCGCCCGATCCCGCCCTGCGCCAAGCCGCCTAATGATGCGCGCGCCGTGCAGCCGAATACCCCGCTGGACGGCATGCCGCTCGGCTGGCCCGCCGAACCGGACGACCTGTTCGTCAACGACGACGGCGGACCGGTGCGCATTGACAAGGCCTTTTCCTGGGAATACCCGCTGGCGGTTCACGGCCTGATGCACAATGTGATCACCAATGCCTGGCGTGGCGACCCTTACCCCATCGATACCTTGATGATCTTTATGGCTAACATGGCGTGGAATTCGAGCATGAACACCGGCGAAGTCCGCAAAATGCTCAACGACAGGGACGAGGAAGGCCAGTACAAGATTCCTTTCCTGATCGTGGCCGATGCCTTTCAATCGGAAACAGTGGCCTATGCGGATCTTGTGCTGCCTGATACCACGTACCTGGAGCGTCATGATTGCATGTCCATGCTGGACCGGCCGATTTCGGAGTTTGATGGTCCGGTGGATTCGGTGCGCATCCCGGTTTTGCCGCCAAAGGGGCAGTGCAAGCCGTTTCAGGAAGTCATTATTGAACTGGGTTCACGGCTCAGATTACCGGCCTTTACCAACGCCGATGGCAGTCGCAAGTTCCGCGACTACCCGGATTTTGTGGTCAATTATGAAACCTCTCCCGATTCCGGTATCGGCTTCCTGGCTGGCTGGCGTGGCAAGGACGGCGAGCAATTCATGAAGGGCGAGCCTAATCCCAGGCAGTGGGAGATGTACGAGAAAAACAACTGTGTATTCCAGTACGAGCTGCCCAAGTCTTACCAGTACATGCGTAACTGGAACCAGGGTTATCTGGAGTGGGCCAAGCGCCACGTGCTCACCCGTTATGCCGAGCCCATCAACATCCACATCTATTCGGAGGTTCTGCAGAAGTTCCGCCTGGCCGCGCAGGGCAAGACCAGCGGCCGGCAGCCGCCCGATCATTTGCGTGAGCGCGTGGCGACACATTTCGATCCACTGCCGTTTTACTCACAACCGCTGGAAGAGAATGTATCCGACTTGCACAAATACCCGCTCAACGCGATCACCCAGCGGCCGATGGCGATGTACCATTCCTGGGATTCGCAAAATGCCTGGTTACGCCAGATCCATACCTACAATTTCCTGAATGTTAATAGCCAGACTGCGCGCGAAGCGGGTATCGAGGACGGTGGCTGGATGTGGGTCGAGTCCATGCACGGCAAGGTACGCTGCCTGTGCCGCTATTCCGAGGCCGTGGAACCCGGCACCGTGTGGACATGGAACGCCATCGGCAAAGCTTCCGGCGCCTGGAGCCTGGATGGCGATGCCAATGAAGCGAAACAGGGCTTCCTGCTCAACCACCTGATCAGTGAGGAACTGCCATCAGCCGGAGACAGTGGCCACATTTCCAATTCGGACCCGGTTACCGGCCAGGCCGGCTGGTACGATGTGCGCGTGCGCATTTACCCGGCCAGTGCCGAAGAGCCGGAAATCAGCTCTCCGCAATTCAAGGAGCTGCACCCGGTACCCGGCCAGGCACTGGATGAAAAACGTGGCCGCTGGCTTACTTATTTCGCCGGTAAGGGGGCTAAATCATGACCCAGCTGGCGCTCGTTATCGACCTCAATGTTTGCGTGGGTTGTCATGCCTGCGTCACCAGCTGCAAGGAATGGAACACTTCGGGCACTGCCGGCGCCCTGGCCGACATGAATCCGTTCGGCAAGGATCCGACCGGTACCTTCTTCAACCGTGTGCAGACCTTCGAAGTGGGTAGCTATCCCAATACGGAGACAGTGCACTTCCCGAAGAGCTGCCTGCACTGCGAGGACCCGCCTTGCGTTCCCGTGTGCCCGACGGGCGCCAGTTACAAGCGTGAGGAAGACGGCATTGTGCTGGTAGACAGCGAAAAGTGCATCGGCTGTAATTACTGTTCCTGGGCTTGTCCCTACGGTGCGCGTGAACTCGACGAAGAGCGCAAGGTGATGACCAAGTGCACACTGTGCGTGGACCGCATCTACGACGAATCGTTACCGGAGAATGAGCGCAAGCCAGCTTGCGTTAACGCCTGCCCGACCAACGCGCGCCTGTTCGGTGACGTCAACGATCCGGATTCGGAAGTCTCACAGGCGATTCGCGATCAAGGCGGATATCAATTGATGCCTGAATGGGGTACACACCCGGCGAACCACTACCTGCCGCGGCGCAGGACGCACATCACCATCCACGATGATGAACTGGTTCGCGCCGACAACCCGCTCAACAAGGAACGTCAGCTGCCCATGCCGGATGCCGACGATCCGACACTGGACGAAACAACAAGCTGGTGATCAGGGGCTGCAAAGGTTTAACGGACCCTGATTTAGCTGGAGTAAATTAGTGCATCCTGCTTTTTCTGTGATTTTTCTCACTACCCTGATCGGTGCCGGCCAGGGGCTATTCCTGGCACTTTATACCGGTCAGTTGTATTCAGCATTCAAGCTGTTGCCGGTCCAGGACTCGGCCAACTACTACGTGCTGGGCAGCCTGATCGTGCTGGTGTTGCTGATAGCAGGCCTGGTCAGTTCCTTTTTTCATCTTGGCCGCCCGGAGCGCGCCTGGCGGGCTGCGGCCCGCTGGCAAACTTCCTGGCTGTCGCGGGAAGTCATCGTGCTGCCGGCCTTCACAGGCGCAGTCGCCGCGTGGGGCCTGGTTCACTATACGGGTTGGAACCCGTTGCTGTTCACCATCAGCGACACCTATGAAATCGACCTATCACTGGTTGTAGGCGCCGCAGCGACGCTGTTGTGTTTCTTTCTGTTCCTGTGTACCGGCATGATTTACGCCTGTATCAAGATGCTGCAGGAATGGGCCACACCGTTGACTGTCGTCAATTACACACTGCTGGGTATTTCGTCCGGCTTCATACTGGCTACCGGCTTCGCCGCCTGGCAAGATTCCGGACTGGTTGATTTCTTTGGCGGCTGGGCAATCTTCGTGACCATTCTCGCCTTTATGACCCGCACAGCCAGCCTGATCCGCAACGCCCGCATCAGGCATAAATCATCACTGGAAACAGCCATCGGCATCCGCCACCGTCATATTGAACAGAAAGCCCAGGGTTCGATGGCGGGTTCATTCAACACTCGCGAGTATTTCCACGGCGCTTCACAGCGCAATTTCAAATACATCAAATGGGTTTTCCTGGTATTGGTATTCCCGTTGCCTCTGATGTTGCTATCCATCGGTTTGAGTGCGCAGGCGATCAGCCTGCTGATTGCCGCATTTCTGATCCAGTATGTCGGATTGCTGGCGGAGCGCTGGTTCTTCTTCGCCCAGGCGAACCATCCTCAGAACCTGTACTACCAAACGGTCTGAAATAATTACTGGTCTTTCGAGTAATACCTGGCTCGCATAACCCTGCTGCTGAAAACCAGGGCGGAAAGCGCTGTGAACAGGGCAACGGCACCCAGGATGATGGCCAACCGGGCCCAGGGCTGTTCCCAGGCAATTCGCATCGCTGCCAGATAATAGAGAGATCGAAGCCACTCAAGGGCGCCCAGTATCAGTAAAAACTGAAACAGCCGCGGCACCCAGGGTTTTTTCAGGAACAGGAGAAACAATACAGCGAGGCATAATATTGCCGTGAGCAGATTGCCCGACCGGTAAAAGTGCGCTGCCAGTAAGAGCGAGCTGAGAAAAACAGGTATCAGTCTGAGTATGTTCATGGGCCAGGGCGCCTTTTGACAACTTTGCTAAAGTTAAAGTTAAGCGACTAAAAAGTCACTTGGCACCGAAGGAGAGCCGCACATGAAATTCAATATTAAAGTCATCCTGCTCGGCGGCCTGGCGCTGTATGCAGCCCAGTGGGTCGTCTCCATGGTAAGTGGGGCAATCATTCACGAAGGCATTTTAACGGAAATGTATCAGGCCCATGCATCGTTCTGGCGGCCGGAGTTGAACCAGCAGCCCCCGGACATGGCAGCCTTGATGCCGCGCTGGATTGCCACCGGCCTGATTGCAGCTTTCATCCAGACCGGAATTTTCGACAATATACGGTCTGGCCTGGACGGCTCTCCCCTCGTCAAGGGAGTCAAGTATGGTTTTATCCTGTTCCTGATTGGCCTGTGCATGTCGGGCGGTTGGTCCGGTGTGTTCAACCTGCCGGAAATGATCTGGGTTTGGTGGAATATCGAAGCATTAGTTGTATACCTCGTTGGTGGAGCCGTTCTTGGCCTGGTAGTGGGCAAACTGGCGCCGGAATGAGCTGATGGCCTGATGCCTGAACTGCCGGCTGGATGATCTTTTTCGGGGCCCGGCCCGGCCTGTTCTTAGATTCGATCTCCCCGCCGTCGATGGAAATCGATGGCGGGGAAGATTGCACTGGTCGATCGCAGCTTCACACGGTGGGCTTCACATTCGCGTTCAAACGGAACAGATTGGTCGGGTCGTACTTGTTTTTCACTTTGAGCAAGCGGGCAAAATTGCCCTGGTAGTTCCTGTTTACAGATTTGTCTGCATGGTCCGCTATTTCGTTGGTATACCAGCCATCGATAAAGGGCTCGAAATCCTTCCAGTACTCCTTGATGTACCTGACGTGTGAATCCCGGGGCTCGGCCAGCGGCCATTCCACGACCGCGAACATGTTGGCAACGGATTTGCGGTGGGCAAAAGCCGTGGCGTTCGCCGGCACTCTTCCGATCGCCCCGCCGGAGTGCTGGAAAAACATGGTGGTGCCGCGTTCGTTATAAGTTTTGAAATTTTGTGTGATCGTGCTCACGAGCGTGTCTGGAATGTCGTTGACAAACCCGGACTTTAGATAGCTGCCCGTGTTGCGAGGATCGGTGTTGTCCCAGGAACTCTGGAGGGCAACATAGTCTATGGACTTGATCCCGTCGTTCACGGGGGTACCGGCCTTGTAGATGGGCGCCAGCACTTTCGCCGCTTCGCTTTCCGGTCCGGAATAACAGGCATGCAAAATCGCAATGCCGTCTTCCTTGCCGATGTCGGAACTCACGACAAAATCGAGGTACAGGTCGTCCGGAGCAACCGGTGCATAGTCGGCATACACCTTGAGTACACCCGCCAGGTCTTTCAGTGGGAACACAACGTCACCGCCGATCACTGTTCGCTGCATTGGGTGAAGCTTGAATTCAAAAGATGTGACCACGCCAAAATTGCCACCTCCACCACGCACACCCCAGTAAAGGTCAGGATGTTCATTCGCGTCGGCATGCAGGAGTTTTCCATCAGCGGTTACGATATCCACACCCGCAACATTGTCCAGCGCCAGGCCGTAGCGGCGCGCGAGCCGCCCGAAACCACCACCCAGAGTCAATCCGCCCACGCCAGTGTGTGAAACTGTGCCGGCGGTCGTAACGAGACCTTGCGCCATCGCTTCGTGGTCCAGTTCACCCAGCAGGCTGCCGCCGGCAATGTACGCCGTTTTCGACTCGGTATCGACGCGGGCGCCGCGGAATGAAGACAGGTCAATTTGCATGCCGCCGACACAAGTAGATTTGCCTGAGAAGCTGTGTCCGCCGCACTTCACGGCAACCAACAGGTTGCGCTCCCGGGCAAAATTCACCGCATTCATGATGTCGGCCGCACCGCTGGGCTGCACAATTAAAGCGGGGTGTTTGTCAATTGTCGGATTCAATACGCGCCGTGCGGCGTCATAACCTTCGTATCCGGAGAGCAAAAGCCGGCCGCGCAGGCTGTCGCTGAGTTCCTTCACCGCCGCCTGTTCCAGCGTAATCGAGACGCCACCACCGGTGACTGCATCGACGTCTCCGCTGACCTCGCTCATGGCAGCCAGGGCTGCGGCCAGCGCCTGGCCGGTGGGCAGTGAAGTGGCGATGGCTGCTGCAATCGAAGAATTGAGAAACTGGCGTCGTTTCATGAAGAGTTCTCCTCGTTATTTTTTATGAAGTGTGCTGCAGATAAACATAGCCGAGATCAAAATCAATTGCACGATCACAATAAATCCGCAGAAGCTGGCCACGCCCGCGATTTGAGTTTGTCGCAAGAGAGGTATCCGTTATCCCTTTCCAGGACACGCTCGAGACATCCCTGTGCGCTAAGCAACTGTTCCCGACAGTTGATTGTCCTGGATAGGGTTAACGGATTCCTCTTTGTCGGGCAGACAGCCACCCGACGGGCGTTCACGCAGTCTACAAATCGGCTTACTGTTTACATATCAGTCAACAGCGGATGATCCTGCGTATCCATCCAGACCAGGATTTGGTAGTAACTCTGGATATTTTCCACGTACTGTTTCGCCTCGTAGCCGCGCGCATAACCGTGGCGGGTCTGTTGGTGCCACTGCTCCTGGCTCAATAGCTCGAGTCGCTGGCGCACGTCA
>CALDVW010000104.1 GCA_937924405.1 uncultured Lysobacterales bacterium | reverse complement strand
CTGTATTAAAGCGTTTGGCTGGTAAAGCTGAAGATGAAGTGGCCGGGGACGATCCGCTCGACCATGAATTCGAGAAAATAGCCACGGATACGGAAACTGAAGAAGTCGATTCGACTTCGGCCGACCCGGATGAATTACCGGAACCACCGCCCATGCACCTTCATTACGACGTTGCAGAGAGACGCAAAATGAGAGAATCCGAGCACTCCCCCGTCGAACTCAGGCAGGAAATATTCCGTGCTTACGACATCAGAGGGGTTATCGACAAAACGCTGGATTCCGGTGTGGCCAGAAAAATCGGGCAGGCGGTTGGAACGGTCGCGCTGGAACGCGAGGCGGCGCCGGTCGTGGTGGCTCGTGACGGACGGCTATCCGGCCCTTACCTGATGGAAGGCATGCTCGAAGGTATCACTTCAACGGGTTGCGACGTGCTGGATATCGGTGCCGTCCCGACCGGAGTTCTTTATTACGCCGCCCATGAAATGGCCAGTGGATCGGGTGTCATGATCACCGGCAGCCATAATCCGCCCGACTACAATGGATTCAAGATCATGGTTGGCGGTGACACACTGCACGGCGAGGAAATCGCCGGTCTCTACACTCGGATCAGCGTCGGTGAACTCCGCAGCGGCCAGGGTTCGATAGCGCGTAAAAATGTGGTTCCTGATTACATCAAGCGAATTTCCGACGACATCAAGATGGAGCGGGACCTTAAAATCGTGATCGATTGCGGTAACGGGATTGGCGGTGTCTGTGCGGCCGAAACACTGCGTGCCATCGGAGCGGAAGTTCTGCCGCTGTTCGACGAGGTGGACGGTACCTTCCCGAATCATCATCCTGATCCCAGTGATCCGGAAAATCTGGAAGACCTGATCGCGTCCGTGCGCCTGATGGATGCAGATCTCGGTCTGGCTTTGGACGGCGACGCCGATCGGCTTGGCGTCGTGACTCTGGCGGGAAATATCATTTACCCCGACCGCGTCATGATGCTGCTGGCTTTGGATGTGCTCGACCGCAATCCCGGAGCGACCATTATTTACGATGTGAAATGTACAGGACATTTACCCAAGGTGATCGAAGAGGCGGGAGGAAATCCGGTCATGTATAAGACCGGTCACTCACTGATCAAGGCTAGAATGAAGGAAATCGGCTCACCATTCGCCGGTGAAATGAGCGGGCATTTCTTCTTCGAAGAGCGGTGGTACGGAGTGGATGACGGAATCTATGCGGCCGCCCGCCTTCTTGAAATCCTCAGCAGCACTGAAACGCCGCCCGAAGCTATCCTGAACGCACTGCCCACCAGTTTCAGCACCCCTGAGCTGAAAGTTCAAATGCAGGAGGGCGAAAACCATGGGTTCATTGAATCGTTCAAGGCAGCGGCGAATTTCGATGACGCCAACATCAGCACGATCGATGGATTGCGCGCAGATTATGACGATGGCTGGGGCCTGGTCCGGGCATCAAATACAACGCCTATCCTGGTCGTTCGTTTCGATGCCGAGACCGAGGAGGCGCTCGAGCGCATCAAGACAACATTCAGGATGCAGATGCTCGCTGTCAAGCCGGACCTTGACCTTCCGTTCTGAAACGGGCGGTTACGAACAGGCACCTTCAGGAAAATAATTATGAACAAGGAAATTGACACAATGTTGAAAAAATTCATGGTGGTCATTACATTTTTGTCCCTGGCGTCCACTGTATCCGCGGAAGGTATTCCGGTTGAGCCCGGATTGTGGGAAATGACTTCGACGGTAAACATGCCAATGATGCCCCAACCCCGGGTCACCACGATGACCGAGTGTATGGAAAAATCGGAAATTTCAATGGACGATCTGGGTTCGAACGACATGGGCCCGGACTGTAAATTTGCGATGGACCAACTGGATGGCAATACCATGCAATGGTCAGTGGACTGCCCGGTTGAGGGTGGAACATCACACGGTCAATGGCAGGCCACCTCATCAGGCGATTCAGTGACGGGAGAGGGCAAAATTACCATGTCTTTCCAGGGCCAGACAATGGAAATGACGATGAACTGGGAAGGGCGGCGGATCGGCGCCTGTGGTTAGGGGGGCGGTTCAAAACATTAGCCGGGGACACTCGGATTTCAGGTTGTTTCAGTATGCGCACTCATAGAATACCGGGTCCACGGAACCATTCCAGTCCCCGTGATATAACCTGAGCTTCCGTTCGGCTGGCGTCACGCCACTTGCAGCGACTTCCTGCAACGGTAAAAGAAATCCGGTTTCATTGTCACCGGCTGCGTTGAGGTGCCCACGTGCGGCCAGGCCCTGCCTGGCCAACTCAATCACGTCCTTCGCAATATTCTGTACGGTTCGCCCGCGAATTTCAGCCTTAAAGCCCATTCGTGGAACGTCCTCACGAAGTTTCAGTCTCTCGTCCATGCTCCAGTCGCCCGCAATTTCCCAGGCAGCGTCCAGTGAGGGCTGGTGATACAGCAACCCGACCCACAATGCCGGTAATGCGCAAAGCCGCGCCCAGGGGCCGCCGTCGGCGCCCCGCATTTCAAGAAATCGTTTGAGCCTGACTTCCGGAAAAGCCGTGGTCAGGTGGTCTTCCCAATCCTTGAAAGTGGGTTGCTCACCGGGAAGCGCCGGCAGCCTGCCCGCCAGGAAGTCCCTGAATGACTGGCCTGTGGCATCAATGTACTGCCCGTCGCGGTAGACGAAATACATCGGCACATCCAGCATGTAATCCGCATACTTTTCAAAGCTCATGTCGTCGGCGAACACAAACGGCAACATGCCGGTCCGGTCCGGATCGGTATCTTCCCATACGTGCGATCGGTAACTGGCGTAGCCGTTGGGTTTTCCATCGGTAAACGGTGAATTGGCGAACAGCGCCGTCGCAATGGGTTGCAAGGCGAGTGAAGTGCGAAATTTCTGCACCATGTCCGCTTCGGAACTGAAATCCAGGTTGACCTGTACCGTGCAGGTTCTTGCCATCATGTCCTGCCCCATCGTGCCCACTTTATTCATGTATTCGCGCATGATGCGGTAGCGCGCCTTGGGCATCCATTCCATCTCACTGAGTTTCCATTTGGGCTGAAATCCCATTCCGAGGAAAGAGATTCCGAGTGGCTCCGATATCGAACGCACCTGCTTCAGATGGGTGTTCACTTCGGTGCAGGTCTGGTGAATGTTTTCCAGCAAGGCGCCGGAGAGCTCCAGCTGTCCGCCTGGTTCCAGGGTGATGGAGGCCCCGGTATCGTCAAGCAGCGCAATGGGCAGGCCATTTTCCTGCACCGGTTGCCAATCGAATTGCTCAGCCAAACCGGTCAGTATCGCCCGGATTCCGCGCTCTCCTGAATAGGGAAGTGGCCTGAGATCTTCCATCAGGAAACCGAATTTTTCGTGCTCTGTACCCAGCATCCATTGGGATTTCGGCTTGCAGCCACCCTCCAGGTAAGCGACCAGGTCTTCCCTGGATTCCACGAACTCGGATTTATCAGAAGTTGCCAAAACGATGCTCCAGTTTCACTGCTTCAATTGATTCGGACCGGATCCGGGGGGGCCAAATCACGACCGGTTGAAAATTTTGCATTGGAAAGCCCGGTCCGATTGCCTAGGATACACGCAGGAACACGGACGAAACAGGCTGGATCGCCACATGCCCCTGCTGGTCAAACGCCTTGGCGGCTACATTTTATGCGGACTGACGCTCAGCCTGATGTGTCAGAATGCACTTGCTTTCAAGATTCGGCGCGGCCTGGGTCCCGAGCCGGATTCTATTCACATTCATCAGGCCCAGGGCCTGGCGGCGATAAATCTTTTGCGTGACCTTCGCGAGGGTCTCGTTACATTTGATGAGAAAGGAGAACCGGTCCCCGGGCAGGCAGCGTCCTGGCAGGTTCTGGATGGCGGCAGGCGATATCAATTTACTTTGCGGCCCGACGCGCGCTGGTCAAACGGTGACCCGGTCACGGCCGGGGATTATGTGCGTGCCTGGCGGCGGGCGTTTACGCCGGAGACGGCCGCCGCCACGGCAGGTTTGCTCAAGGACGTTCTCAATGCCAATGAAGTTCTGCAGGGTTCAGCCGCTGTGGAGTCGCTTGGAATCAGGGCAATCGAGCCTGGTATCCTGGAAATCAGCCTGGTCGAGCCTGCACCCTGGATCCTGGAGATCCTGGCCCATCCGGTCAGCTTTCCTCTGCATTCAGAGTCTATCGACAATCCACTTCTTGCGCCGGTTAACGGGCCGTATGTTCTGAGCGACTGGACACCCAGAGCGAGTATACGCCTGGACCGCAACCCGCAATTTCATGCGGCTCAATCGGTCCTGGCCGATTCAGTCGAGTATTTTCCGATCGAGGAACCATCGGCTGAACTTTCACGTTACCGGGCAGGCGAACTGGACATCACGGAAACCATTCCGGCCGGCCGCTTCGGCTGGCTGCAGGAAAACCTTTCAGCCGACTTGCGGGTTCACCCCTACCTGGGCACATTCTGGCTGGGCCTTAATCTGAAACAACCTGTCCTGGGCCACTCACGGGAATTGCGACAGGCCCTGGCGCTCGCAATTGACAGGGAGATTCTTTCCAAAAAAGTGCTAGGCGCCGGGGAATTACCCGGCTGGAGTGTCGTTCCGCCCGGTATGCAGGGATATGATCCGGCCAAAATGCTGCAATCTGAACTAAGTCAGGAAGAACGCGAAGAAATGGCGGTGAGGATTTTCGGGCAGGCGGGGTTTGGCCGGCATGAGCCGCTCTTGCTGGAACTTCGATACAACACCTCTGGCGTTCATCGCCGGGTTGCGGTAGCGGTGGCGGCGATGTGGAAGCAGGTGTTGGGTGTGAACACACAATTGGTGAACGAAGAGTGGAAGGTCTTTGTCAATAACAGGAGAATGGGTGTCGTCACCGAAGTATTTCGAGGTGGCTGGATCGCGGACTTTGCCGACCCGGCGAGTTTCCTGGATCTGTTTGTCAGTGGAAATAACCTGAATTCCACGTTTTATGGAAATTCAGATTTCGACATGCTGATGAAATCAGCGCAAATATCATCTGGCGGAACCAGGATGGAAATTCTTGCCAGGGCCGAAGCCCGCTTAATGGAGGACGTACCGGTCATACCGCTTTACTATTATGTTTCACGTCACCTTGTGCGACCGGAAATTACCGGATATGTGGATAACATTCGTGACGTCCATCTTTCCAGGTACCTGAGACTGATCACGGAGAAACCTTGACACGGTCATCAGCAATCAGAGCGTTATTAGCCTGCTGCCTGACAGGATTGGCTTCCTGCGGTGATGGCGAAAGGGATTTTGGCGGCCCACGGGAAAACAGGCTACAGCCCGTCGAGCTGGTGTTGATGGAAAACGGGCGGCCCGACCCTGCTGTGCTCGCTGACGAACAGACTGTCCTGCGTGGAAATGGCGAGGAGCCGGAGACTCTGGACCCGCACCTGGCGCAGGGTGTGCCATCGTCGCATATTCTGCGCGACCTGTTCGAAGGACTCACCACGGAATCTCCGGAAGGTAAAGTCATCCCCGGTGTGGCCTTACGCTGGAATATTTCGCGCGATGCCAGAACTTATACATTTTACCTGCGGCGCGACCTGGTCTGGTCCAATGGCGAACCGCTGGTCGCCGACGATTTCGTCTACAGTCTGCAGCGCGCCCTGGATCCCGGTACAGCGTCCAGTGCCGCGACCACGCTGCTGCCCATTCAGAATGCCCGTGAAGTATTGGCGGGCGAAATGGCGATAGAAGAGTTGGGTATCGCCCTGCTGGATGAGTTCACGATGCAGATCACGCTAACCGGACCGACGCCATACTTCCTGGGTTTACTGGCCAGTCCCGTTGCTTACCCGGTGAACCGCAAGAACGTGGAAGAATTTGGGGACCAGTTTTCCAAACCGGGAAAGCTGGTGTCGAATGGGGCATACACACTCAGTGAATGGAACCCGAGAGTCGGTATCGAGCTGGTGAAGAATCCGAATTACCGGGAAGCGGACAGTGCACTGGTCGAGCGGGTCATTTACCTGCCTATCGAGGACCAGTCGACAGAGGTCAACCGCTTTCGTTCCGGTGATCTGGACTGGACCTTTGAAGTACCCAACAACCAGTTCAAATGGCTTCAGCAGCATTACGCCAGGGAACTGGTGATCAGCCCGTGGATGGGGTCCTATTTCTTCGGCTTCAATCTTACCCAGGAACCGTTTATCGATAACCCTTCCCTGCGGATGGCGCTGATACTGTCTGTTGACCGGCAGATTCTGACTGAAAAAGTGACCCAGTTTGGAGAAAAGCCTTCATTTGCCCTGGTGCCGCCCGGTATCGACGGTTATGTGCCATTTTCCCCGGAATACGCAGACTGGACCCAGGAAGAGCGGAATCATGAGGCACGGCGGCTGTTTGAGCAGGCCGGTTATTCCGAGGACAGGCCATTGCGAATTGAAATCCGCTATAACACGAGCGATAACCACAAAAAGATCGCGCTGGCGATCGCTTCGATGTGGAAGCAGGTGCTGGGGATCAACAGCACGCTGGTGAACGAGGAGTTCAGGGTATTCCTGCAAAACCGGGAGCAAAAAGTCGTAACCCAGGTGTTCAGGGCCGGGTGGATCAGCGATTACAATGACCCTTACAGTTTTCTGGAATTATTCCGCACGGGGCACGGCCTCAATGACTACGGTTATGGCAACAGCACCTTTGACGCACTTCTGGATGAGGCCGGTAAGGAACGGGTCAGGGCTCGGCGTGAGCGATTGATGTTCGAAGCGGAAAGGGTGTTGATGTCCGATCATGTCGTTATCCCGATTTATACCTATGTGACCAAACGCCTGGTGAACCCCCACCTGCGGGGATGGCAGAATAACGTCATGGACCACCACCCGACGCGATTCATGTTCAAGCTTAAATCGAGAGCACCGGGGTCACCGGAACCGCAGGCGGAATTTGCGCCCGACACGCCGCCTGCAACGGAAGCGCAGCCCCGTGCAACTGGAGACCCGGAAGAGCCAACGCCGGAGCAGGCAGCGGAACCGGTGCTGGCGGATGAGGAAGAGTCGCAGTGATACAGGAAGGAATCCTGCGCCATGCCGCCACGCGCCTGCTGGGATTGATTCCAACCCTGTTGTTGCTGATTACCATTGCATTTTTCATGATACGCGTCGCACCTGGTGGACCTTTCGATAGTGAGAAGGTCCTGCCGCCTGAAATTCGTGCCAACCTGGATGCCAAGTACCATCTCGACGAGCCGTTGCTTCAGCAATATTTTCGCTATCTGGGACAAATCATGTCGGGAGATTTTGGCCCCTCATTCCAGTACAAGGACTGGACCGTGAACGAATTGATTGCCCGTGGCTTTCCGGTTTCGGCCACGGTGGGCGGACTGGCGATGCTGCTGGCGTTTGTGCTTGGTACCCTGATCGGAATCACCGCAGCGCTGAAACAAAACACGGCAACGGATTACTCGGTGATGGGGGTAGCCATGCTTGGCATATCGATCCCCAATTTCGTCATCGCACCCCTGTTGATCCTGGGTACTGCGGTTTATGCGGGCTGGCTTCCGGCCGGTGGGTGGGACTGGTCATGGCAAAGAATGGTCCTTCCGGTCATCACCCTGGCCCTCCCGGTGATTGCGTATATCGCCCGTCTGACCCGCGGCAGCATGATCGAGGTGCTTCACAGCAACTATATCCGCACAGCCCGCGCCAAGGGACTTCCAGAGCGAATGGTGATTCGCCGGCATGCCTTCAAACCGGCGATTCTACCCGTGATTTCCTATATGGGCCCCGCCACCGCTGCGCTGATCACCGGTTCAGTGGTGATTGAACGAATCTACAGCATTCCCGGTCTTGGCAGCTACTTCGTGCAGGGCGCCCTCAACCGCGACTATACGCTGGTGATGGGGGTGGTCATTTTCTACGGCATCGTCATCATCGTCCTGAACTTCATTGTTGACCTGATTTATGCCTGGCTGAATCCGAGGATTCGATATGACGAGGCCTCATGAACAGCGGCGTTGAATTGAAAGACCAGGGCCTGGAAATTAAAGACCCTTTCGCCGCCGCCCTCGCCGCGGAAGACATCCGCGGCCGCTCGCTGTGGGTCGACGCGTGGCATCGGCTGCTGAAAAATCGGGCTGCCGTGGTTAGCGGATTCATCATGGCTCTAATGGTGATGATGGTGATTTTCGGGCCAATGCTGTTGCCCTGGGAAGGCGATTTTACCGACTGGGACAACACATCCACTCCTCCCAGCGCGCAGACGGGTCACTGGTTTGGTACGGATGCCGTGGGCCGAGACATCATGGTACGAACACTGGAGGGCGGGAGAATCTCCCTGCTGGTAGGTCTCGTGGCCACTCTGGTCAGCCTGGTGATCGGTGTCAGCTACGGCGCGGTTGCGGGTTACTACGGCGGCATGACCGATCGCGTCATGATGCGGATTGTCGACATCATCTACGCTCTGCCATTCATGTTTTTCGTCATTTTGCTGATGGTGGTTTTCGGTCGTCACATTGTGTTGATTTTTGTCGCTATTGGAGCTGTGAACTGGCTGGATATGGCTCGCATCGTCAGGGGTCAGACGCTTAGCCTAAAAAATACCGAGTTCGTTGAGGCGGCCAGAGCCTGCGGGGTGGACCACCAATCCATCATCCGGCGTCACATCATTCCAAACCTGCTGGGCGTGGTGATGGTTTACGTGACACTGACCATTCCGCAGGTCATCCTGGTCGAATCCTTCCTGAGTTTTCTTGGCCTCGGGGTGCAGGAACCCATGAGTTCCTGGGGGGCGCTGGTGAATGATGGCGCGCAGGACATGGAATCATCGCCCTGGACGCTGATTTTTCCGGCCATGTTCCTGACGATTACCCTGTACTGCTTCAACTACATTGGCGATGGGATGCGCGATGCACTCGATCCCAAGGATCGCACGTAATGGCCTTACTCGAAGTTACCGGGCTGCAAGTTGAGTTCGATACGCCGGAAGGCGCAGTAAAGGCTGTGAACGGCATGAATTTTGAGGTCAACGAGGGTGAGACCCTGGCGATCGTGGGTGAGTCGGGAGCGGGCAAAAGCCAGTTGGTCATGGCCATCATGGGTTTGCTGGCGGAGAACGGCAGCGCCAGCGGAAAGGCCCTGTTTCGCGGCAAAGACCTGATGAAGATGAAGCCGAAAGAACTGAATACGGTGCGCGGCCGCCATATTGCGATGATATTCCAGGACCCGATGACCTCGCTCAACCCGTTCTTGTCGATTGAGAAACAGATGACCGAAGTCGCCATGCACCACCAGGGGCTACCGCGGGATGAAGCGAGGGCCCACGCTGTGGAAATGTTACGCGCCGTGCGGATTCCCGACCCCGAGGAACGGATTCTTCAATACCCGCACGAATATTCCGGGGGAATGCGGCAAAGGGTGATGATTGCCATGGGTCTGCTGTGTGAGCCTGAATTGTTGATCGCGGACGAGCCAAGTACGGCTCTCGATGTCACCATCCAGGCCCAGATTACAGAACTGGTCAGTGAGCTTCGGCAGGAAACCCGGATGGCAATCATCCTGATTACCCACGATCTCGCCGCGGTTGCTGAGATCAGCGATCGGATTATCGTGATGTATGCCGGAGAAGTCGTGGAAGCAGGAAGCGTGGATGACATTTTTTATCGCCCGCAACATCCGTATACCAGAGGGTTGCTGGCGTCTGTTCCCAGGCTGGACCGGGTCTCGGACGATGAGCTGCAGGCCATTCCCGGTAACCCTCCAAACCTGCTTGAACTTCCATCCGGTTGCCGTTTCAGGGACCGGTGCGTCGAAGCAATAGAGCAGTGTAGCGAAAAGCCTCCTTTGTGGGTGTCAGCGGACGGCCGGGTGAGCCGATGTGTCATGGAAATGGAGGGAGGGGCGATCGAGCCGGCCTCTGAAGAAGCCGGGGGTGCGGAATGACCAAGCCCGTCATGAGAGTGCAGGATCTTGCGGTGACGTTTACCAGCTTCACCGGCGGGCTTCTGCAGCGTAAGCAACGTCAGCTTCGGGCAGTCGATGGAATAAGCTTCGAACTTCACGCAGGTGAGACCCTGGGTATTGTCGGTGAATCGGGTTCAGGCAAGTCCACTCTGGCACGCGCCATACTCGGCCTGATAAAACCGGGCAGGGGGCGTGTCATCTGGAGGGGAGAGGAACTGACCGGCCTCGACGAAGAAGAGTTGCGCCAGAAGAGAAAGGAACTGCAGATCGTTTTCCAGGACCCTGTCGCATCGCTGAACCCGCGCATGACGGCGGGCGATCTCATTGCCGAGCCGTTGTGGACTTTTTACCCCAACATGGAGCGCAGGCAGGTCGATGAGCGCACCCGTGGAATGATGAAACTGGTCGGTCTGCTGCCAAATCAGATTAATCGTTATCCACATGAATTTTCCGGTGGCCAGTGCCAGCGTATCGGCATTGCGCGATCCCTCGTGCTTAATCCCCGCCTGTTAATCTGCGATGAGCCGGTTAGTGCCCTTGACGTGTCGATCCAGGCGCAGATCATCAATTTGCTTAAAGACCTGCAAAAGAAACTGGGCCTGGCCCTGATCTTTATTGCCCATGACCTTTCAGTAGTCAGGCACATCAGTGATCGGGTGATGGTCATGTACATGGGCCAGGCCATGGAGGTTTCCGACAAAACCAATTTGTACAGAAAGCCGCGCCACCCCTATTCCAACGCGTTAATGAAGTCGGTGCCTGTTCCAGACCCGAAACTGGCTTCCGCGGCGCGGCGCAATAGCTGGCTGACCGGAGATATGCCGTCACCTTACCAGCGTCCCAAAGGCTGTATTTTCAATAACCGATGCCCCTACCGGGTCTCACGCTGTAAAGTCGACGTGCCTGCTTTACGAAAAATGGAAAACGAAGACTGGGCAGCTTGCCACCGGGCCGAGGAGCTTGACCTGTCCATTTAGGCCGAGGTTTCGGCGAATCGGCCTATAGGGTAAGATGTTTTTTTGTCTTTCTTGGATTACCTAATGACTCACCAGAACCTGTACCGGGTTGGCCGTACTGGCCTGTTCATCCTGATCACATCGCTGCTGTTGTCCGCCTGTGCCCAGACCAGCGTCGTTGACTCGTGGCGAACCGAAAAGCCGGTGGCGGCAAAAGTGGATAAGGTGGCCGTGATTGCCATGTTGCCTGAGGCTCTGATGCGCAAAGCCGTTGAAATTGATGTGGCAAAAATCCTGGCGGATAAAGGAACACCGGCAGTAGCCAGCAGCAACCTTCCCGGCCTGAGCGGAGGAATCCGTGGCGAGATCGACGTCGAAGTGGCTACCGGTCTGCTCAGGGAAGCCGGCGTTGACGGTATTGTGGTGATGTTTTATTCCGGCGGTGGGCCGTCAGAGGGTTACGTGCGCTCAGACTACTGGATGGAGTACCTAGGCAGCGGAATGACATACAGTTGGGGCCGGCCGTATTTCACCGGCATGACCAGTGTGTACACCGTTCGCCAGGGCCCGGGGTGGGCTGATGTCAGGAATACGGCATATGTCGAATCGAGTTACTACGACATGGATACCGAAGAGCCCATCTGGCGCATTGTGACGTTCACAAAAGACACCGAGCACACCGATGGCGCCCGCGATATCGCTCAGAAAATTGCTTCGGAAATGCGCTCTTCGGGCCTGAATTAGCCAAAACGGGGCTGCTGTGCCAGCAATGAATCCGGCCGACATTCTACGGACGGGTCTGACTGAACTCGAAGGGTTTGATGCCGATTCCAGGCAGGTTTCGTTGCTGCTTGCTTACCTCGATCTGCTGAACCGATGGAACAGGGCATATAACCTGACGGCAGTGAAAAAGCCCGCTGACATGGTAACGCGTCACTTGCTGGACTCCCTGACGGTTTTACCCTTACTCAGGGGGCGGCGCCTACTCGATGCCGGAACTGGTGGCGGACTTCCGGGAGTGCCGCTGGCGATCGCCATGCCCGAACTCGATGTTATGCTGCTGGACAGTGTTGGCAAAAAAGTCCGATTCCTTAACCATGTCCGCCGGGAGTTGGGCCTGACCAATATAAATGCAGTCCAATCGAGGCTGGAAACATTTGCAGCAGAGCCGGGCTTTGATGTTGTGATCAGCCGGGCATTCTCAGACCTGGCTTCCTTCGTTGAATCCGCCAGGCATTTGCTGTCGGATTCCGGCGCGCTCTACGCCATGAAAGGCAGGTATCCGGAAAGCGAACTCGAAGCACTGCCGGCCCGGATTCGGGTCGATGCCATCGAAAAATTGACGGTGCCGGGATTGCAAGAGGACCGCCACCTCGTCATTATGTCCGTCAACGCATGAATCCGAATCAAAGAACCCGATCAGAATCCGTCAGATGTCAGCCCGAATCATCGCAGTAGCAAACCAGAAGGGCGGCGTTGGTAAAACCACCACCTGCGTCAACCTCGCGGCAGCTTTTGCCGGCATGAAGTATCCGATACTTCTGATTGACATCGACCCCCAGGGAAACGCCACTACCGGTTGCGGCATCGACCCGCGCAGGCTACACGTTTCTGCCTGCGAAGTGCTGCTCGGCGAACGCAGTGCCGAAGAAACCATACTTCGGCCTGAAGGGCTCGATTTTGATCTGCTGCCTTCCAACGGTGACCTGACGGCCGCGGAAGTGGCTTTGCTGCAACAGGACAGGAGGGAGTTTGCTCTCAAGAGAGCTCTCAAACCCCTGTTGGCCAGGTACGCATGGATTTTTATCGACTGTCCGCCGTCACTGAATATGTTGACATTGAACGCGCTGGCAGCTGCCGACAGCGTTTTGATTCCCATGCAATGTGAATACTATGCCCTCGAAGGCTTGACCGGTCTACTCAATACCGTTGAACAGGTTCGAGCCAGCGTGAATCACGACCTGGAAATCGAGGGATTGTTGCGAACCATGTACGATGGCCGCAATAACCTGGCCAACGCCGTCTCCGATCAGCTGATTGAGAATTTTGGGGACCGGGTGTACCGGACGCTGGTGCCGCGCAACATTCGTGTGGCTGAAGCACCCAGTTACGGATTACCTGTGATGTTGTACGACCCCAGATCCAAGGGCGCCCTGGCCCACTTGTCCCTTGCCGGCGAGATGCTGCGCAGATATGAAAAGAGAAATATTGCATAAATCATGACTACCAGAAAAAAACCGGTATTGGGCCGCAATCTGAGTTCCATGCTCAGCCAGACTACCCTCCAACAGGTTAAGAAAGACCAACGGGATGAACTGCGGAATCTTCCACTCGACGTCATCCAGCCCGGGCGATTTCAGCCGCGCTCGGTTTTTGACGAGGAAAAACTGGCTGAACTGGCTGACTCGATCAGGTCTCAGGGCGTCGTGCAACCCGTGGTCGTGCGTCCGGTGGGTGACGAGCAGTTCGAGCTGATTGCGGGTGAGCGCCGCTGGCGCGCGGCGCAATTGGCCGGCATCGATGGTATTCCGGCCGTCGTGCGCGATGTACCAGACGAAGTATCTCTGGCCATGTCGCTGATCGAGAACATTCAGCGCGAAGACCTCAATCCGCTGGAAGAGGCCACCGCGCTACGTCGGCTGATCGATGATTTCCAGATGACTCACCAGGAAGCTGCGGATGCCGTGGGGCGATCGCGGGCAGCGGTGTCCAACCTGCTTCGCCTGCTTGAGTTGATGCAGGAGGTCAAAGACATGATCGACCTGCGTCTCATCGAGATGGGCCATGCGCGTGCCCTTTTGTCCCTCGACGACGATCTGCAGGTTCAGGCCGCCCGGGAAGTGGTGCATAAACGGTTATCCGTGCGCGACACGGAGAACCTGGTGCGGCGGTTGCAGCAGGCAAAGAAGAAAAAGGGCAGCAGGCGCGTGGATCCGGATATTCTGAGCCTGCAGAATCGACTGGGCGAGACCCTTGGCGCCCGTGTCAGAATCCAGCACCAGGCTTCCGGTAAAGGCAAGCTGGTGATCAGCTACAACAATTCCGACGAATTCGAGGGCATCCTCGATCGCCTTGACCTGTCTGACTAAGAGGAGTTTTGCTTCCCCGGGTAATTACTCCCGGTGTTGCTCTACGTTCTTCGACTTCCAAGCATTTCTTCCATTGCCCCCACATATTCGCAAATGCTAAAATAGGCGGTCTTTGACCGTGTCCGATACTGGCCTCTGGCCGCGCGGATGATCAAAGTCAAAGAAACGAATAAAGCTGGAAGGTAAATTGATTAGTCTGAGGATCCAGTCCATGGTCGCCGTGTTGCTGGCTCTTCTGTCGTTATTGGCTGGTCCGGTGGCGGCTTACTCATCATTATTCGGTAGCCTCGCGGTATACCTGCCAGGAATGATGTTTACGGTTCTGGTGATGAGAAAAATCGGTGGCGACAGCGCGGTTTTTCTACGCACAGCGATGCTCGCGGAGTTTGGCAAGCTCGCTCTGACCGGGCTGCTCTGCGCAATGGTCTTCATTTGGGTGAAGCCTCTGGCAGCCGGATATTTTTTCCTCGGAATGATCGGCGTGCTGATCGCAAGCTGGTTTGGCCTGGCGAAGGTTTTCCAGGGACAGTAAAAAATACCAGATAAGCACTTGAATTTTGGCAGTTTGAACATATTATCCCGATGGGCGCGGCGCAGTCGCTTCCGATCGGAAAACGCAGTAAAAAGCAGGATACGGAATGGCTGGCGGTAGCGAAAACATCACCACGGGTGAATACATCAGGCACCATCTGCAGAACCTCACTTTCGGGCAACACGCCGACGGTAGCTGGGGCCTGGCCCATTCGGCCGAAGAAGCAACGGCCATGGGGTTCTGGGCTTTCAACGTTGACACCCTGTTCTGGGCAATTGTGCTGGGCGTGGCGTTTTTCATGTTATTCAGAAACGTTGCCAGGAAAGCCAACTCCGGTGTCCCCACACGATTTCAATCAGCAATTGAAATGATTGTTGAGTTTGTCGACACCAGCGTGCGCGAATCTTTTCATGGCACCAGCAAGTTTATCGCTCCATTGGCTTTGACCCTGTTCGTCTGGGTCTTCTTCATGAATTTCATGGACCTGATCCCGGTCGATTGGCTGCCCTGGGTGGCTCAGCAGGCAGGCATCCACTACCAGAAGGTTGTTCCCACGACAGACGTTAACGCCACCATGGGCATGGCGATCACCGTCTTCATCCTGATCCTGTATTTCAGCATCAAGATCAAAGGCGTTGGCGGTTTTATCGGTGAGTTGACCGGTCAGCCTTTTGCCTCCAACAGCATGGCCGGCAAGATCGCGTTTTTTCTGCCCAACCTGTTGCTGGAAACGATAGCCCTGCTGGCCAAGCCGGTGTCACTCGGACTTCGGTTGTTCGGCAACCTGTATGCAGGTGAATTGATTTTCATTCTGATCGCACTGATTTTTACCGCGGGGTCGGGACTTATCGCAGCGGGCCTCAGCTCGATATTCGGGGAACACATCCCGGCCTGGTTCTGGGTATTGGCCACGGCCAGTGTTTTCGCCACCCTGTGGCTCAATCTCAAAGGAGTGCTTGATAATAAAAAGACGCTCTGGCTTTTGCTGGTTGAGATGTTGCTGATCGGTGGCCTGGCTTTCCTCGGCGGCCAGTTAATGCACTTTGCCTGGGCGGCGTTCCACCTGATTATTGTGACGTTGCAAGCCTTTATTTTCATGATGCTGACCATCGTGTACCTGAGCATGGCTCACGAACACCATTGATCAGTTAAGTTTTTATTTTTTTAATAGGCAATTTTTGAGAACGGGAGTTATCGATGGAAACTGTAATTGGTATGACCGCAATCGCCGTAGCCCTGCTGATTGGTCTGGGCGCACTCGGCGTTGGTATCGGAGTGGGTATCCTGGGCGGTCGTCTGCTGGAAGGTTCTGCTCGTCAGCCTGAACTGGCTCCGATGCTGCAGGGTAAATTCTTCCTGGCTATCGGCCTGCTTGACGCCGTCGCGATGATCGGTGTGGGTATTGCGTTGTTCTTCACATTCGCAAATCCTTTTGTCGGCCAGCTGCAGACTGCCCTGGGCGGTTAATTCTACAGCTGACATGCGCCCGTCCGGCGTTCCGGGCAGGTAAACCGAACCATCAAGACGAGGTAAGGCATGAACATCAATGCCACTTTAATATTGCAGTCAATCGCGATGATGATCTTCGTGTGGTTCTGCATGAAGTTCCTCTGGCCGCCGCTGCTGAAAGCCATGGACGAGCGCCGTGAGCGAATCGCCGAAGGCCTGGCAGCCTCCGACCGAGCCGAGAAAGAATTGGAAAAGGCAAAGGTCGAGGTTGATGCGCAAATCCGTGAAGCCCGTGACAAGGCGGGTGAAATCGTGGACCAGGCCAACCAGAGGCATTCACAGATCCTGGATCAGGCGAAAGACGATGCGAGCGCCGAGCGTAGCCGCCAGGTCACCGCGGCGGAAGCAGATATCGTACAGGCCTCCAACCAGGCCCGCGAAGAACTTCGCAAGTCGGTGGCCAGCCTGGCGGTGCTGGGGGCTTCGCAGATTCTCGAGAAGGAAGTCGATGCAAACACGCATCGTGAGCTTCTCGACAAGCTGATCACCGAGATCTGACGAGGAATTCGGAATGAGCAGTTCATCATGAGCAGCCTGGCGACATTGGCGCGTCCTTATGCGAAAGCCGCTTTTGAGCTGGCCCGGGATGAGCAGGTCCTGGCCCGCTGGGACGAGATGCTGAAGCTGGCAAGTGAAATGGCAAGCGAAAGCTCCATGGCGGCTTTGCTGGAGAGCCCGCATATCTCGAATGAAGAGGTTGTGAAAATCATCACGGATACTGCCGGCGAGGCATTTGACGACCGGTTCCGCGATTTTCTATCCGTACTGGGCAGCAACGGGCGACTGCCTTTGTTGCCGCAGGTCAGCAAGCTGTTCAGCCAGTTCCGCGAAGAGGCGGAACAGCGCATGAGAGTAAAGGTGATTTCAGCGGTCCCACTGGACGAAGACCAGGCTGACCGATTGAAGGAAGCGCTTTCCCGGCGAATGGAATGTGAAATAGAGCTGGAAAATGAAATTGACAAAGATGTCATTGGCGGCGCCATAGTTTATGCGGGCGACCAGGTGATCGACGGCTCGCTGCGCGGCAAGCTTCAGAAACTCTCCGCCAGCCTTGCGAATTAAATTAAGGAAACACAAAGATGCAGCAGACATTAAACCCATCTGAAATCAGCGAGCTGATCAAAAAGCGTATTGAAGACCTGAATATCAAGGCTGAGACGCGCAACGAAGGAACGGTTGTCAGTATCTCCGACGGTATCGCGCGCCTGCACGGCCTCGAGGATGCCATGCAGGGCGAAATGATCGAGTTCCCCGGCAACACATTCGGACTGGCGCTCAACCTGGAGCGCGACTCGGTTGGTACGGTCATCATGGGTGACTACGAGCACATTACTGAAGGCGACACGGTCAAGTGCACCGGACGTATTCTGGAAGTGCCTCACGGCAGAGGTTTACTGGGTCGCGTGGTCGATTCACTGGGCAACCCGATTGACGGGCAGGGCCCCATCGAAAACGATGGCTTTGCGCCCATCGAGAAAGTGGCCCCGGGCGTCATCTGGCGTAAATCTGTCGATCAGCCCGTACAAACCGGCCTGAAGTCCATTGACTCCATGGTGCCGATCGGTCGCGGTCAGCGCGAACTGATTATCGGTGACCGCCAGATCGGAAAATCAGCCATCGCCATCGACACCATCATCAACCAGGTAGGCACCGGTATTAAGTGCGTCTATGTAGCCATCGGCCAGAAGCAGTCTACTGTGGCCAATGTGGTTGCCAAGCTGGAAGAACACGGTGCGATGGAGCACACCATCGTGGTCAATGCTTCTGCTTCAGAATCGGCCGCCATGCAGTACATTGCACCGTATTCGGGCTGCACAATGGGCGAATACTTCCGTGACCGCGGCGAGGACGCCCTGATTATTTTTGACGATCTGACCAAGCAGGCATGGGCTTATCGGCAGGTCTCCCTGCTGTTGCGCAGGCCGCCAGGCCGTGAGGCCTACCCCGGCGACGTTTTCTATCTGCATTCACGTCTGCTGGAGCGGGCTGCAAGGGTCAACGAGGAATACGTAGAAAAATTCACTGAAGGAAAGGTTAAAGGAAAGACCGGATCCCTGACCGCTCTGCCGATCATCGAAACCCAGGCCGGTGACGTGTCTGCATTCGTGCCTACCAACGTGATATCGATCACCGACGGCCAGATTTTCCTCGATTCCGATATGTTCAACGCCGGCGTCCGCCCGTCAATGCACGCCGGCCTTTCCGTATCGCGCGTGGGCGGGGCAGCTCAGACCAAGGTCATCAAGAAATTGGGTGGCGGTATTCGACTGGCGCTTTCCCAGTACCGTGAATTGGCCGCATTCGCCCAATTTGCCTCAGATCTGGATGATGCGACCCGCCAGCAACTGGACCGGGGCCAGCGCGTCACCGAGTTGATGAAACAGTCGCAATACAGCCCGATGTCCGTGGGAGAAATGGCCGTTTCACTGTTCGCAGCTGATCGTGGCTACCTGGATGATGTCGAGCTGGACAAAATAGGCTCATTCGAAGCCGCAGTTGTTGACTACATGAAAACGTCTCAGAACGAGTTGCTGGAAGTGCTCAACGGCGGAGACTGGAACGACGACCTCGATTCACAGCTGGCCGCGGCCCTGGACGAATTCAAGTCAAGCGGTTCCTGGTAAGAATGGCGCTTAAGATTTAGGAGCAAGCCGAATATGGCAAGCGGAAAGGAAATTACGGGACAGATCCAGAGCATCGGGAACACCATGAAGGTGACCTCGGCGCTGGAGATGGTCTCGGCCAGCAAAATACGCAAATCGCAGGATCTGATGAGCGCCAGCCGCCCCTATGTCCGGATGATGCGGCGTATCAGCGGTCATTTGAGCAAGGCCAACCCGGAAATTCGCCACCCGTTTACGGTTGAATACGAGACGGTGACAAACGTGGGTTATATCATCGTTTCCACCGACCGCGGCCTGTGTGGCGGATTGAACAATAACCTTTTCAGGCTGGTCATGTCAGACATGATGAAATGGCAGGAAAAAGGCGCTGACGTCAGCATGGTTACGTTTGGTAAAAAAGCAGCTTCCTTTTTCAAAAACGTTAATGTCGAGATCATGGGGCACGTCAGCGGCCTGGGTGAGAAACCGCAAATTGAAGACTTGATCGGCGCAGTCCGCATCATGCTGGAAGCTTACCGGGACAATGGCATTCAGCGCCTTTACATCGTTGCCAACGAGTTTGTCAATACGATGACGCAGAATCCGACCATTATACAAATGTTGCCCCTGCCCCCGTCTGAAGATGAAGAAGTTAGGGATATCTGGGACTACATTTACGAACCGGATGCCCAGTCGTTACTGGATGCAGTATCTGTGCGTTATATAGAGGGCCTGATTTACCATGCGGTGCTGGAAAATCTCGCCTCGGAACATGCCGCGCGCATGCTGGCGATGAAGAATGCTACGGACAACGCCAGTGATTTGATCGATGAGCTGAAGCTGGTCTATAACAAGGCCCGCCAGGCAGCCATCACACAGGAAATCTCGGAGATCGTTGGCGGTGCGGCAGCGGTTTAATCAAAAATTTTATTCGGAGCTAGTTTTATGAGTGCTGGATCAATTGTTCAGGTAATCGGTGCCGTTGTTGACGTGGAGTTTGCACGTGACGCCATGCCAAAAGTTTTCAACGCCCTGACGGTCGACAACACCGACATCACGCTGGAAGTTCAGCAGCAACTGGGTGACGGGGTGGTGCGTACCATTGCCCTGGGCTCCACCGATGGCCTCAAGCGTCATCTTTCGGTCACCAACACAGGCGCTGCCATTTCTGTTCCAGTGGGTGAGAAAACCCTGGGCCGCGTGATGGATGTGCTGGGGCGGCCCATCGACGAGGCAGGCCCGATTGGCGAAGAAAAGCGTATGCCGATCCACCGCAAGGCGCCTTCGTACGAAGAGCAGGCGGGCGGTAACGATATCCTGGAAACCGGGATCAAGGTGATCGACCTGATCATGCCGATTGCCAAGGGCGGTAAAGTTGGCCTGTTCGGGGGTGCCGGTGTGGGCAAAACGGTAACCCTGATGGAGTTGATCCGTAACATCGCCATCGAGCACAGCGGTTTCTCGGTTTTTGCCGGCGTTGGTGAGCGTACCCGTGAAGGCAATGACTTTTATCATGAAATGAAGGACGCTGACGTACTGGGCAAAGTATCGCTGGTGTATGGCCAGATGAACGAACCGCCGGGCAACCGTTTGCGCGTGGCGCTGACCGGGTTGACGATGGCCGAAGAATTCCGTGACGAGGGCCGTGACGTACTGATGTTTATCGATAACATCTATCGCTATACTTTGGCGGGAACCGAAGTGTCTGCCCTGTTGGGCCGCATGCCGTCCGCGGTGGGCTATCAGCCAACCCTGGCGCTGGAGATGGGCCTGTTGCAGGAACGGATCACGACGACCAAGAAGGGCTCCATTACTTCGTTTCAGGCCGTCTATGTTCCAGCCGATGACTTGACTGACCCTTCACCCGCGACAACATTCGCTCACCTTGATGCGACCCTGGTACTGGCTCGCTCGATCGCCGAGCAGGGCATCTATCCTGCGGTGGACCCACTGGATTCGACCTCGCGCCTGCTGGACCCGAACCTGATAGGCCAGGAACATTACGATGTGGCCCGTGCCGTACAGGGTGTTTTGCAGCGATATAAAGAGCTCAAGGACATAATCGCCATCCTGGGAATGGATGAGCTTTCAGAAGAAGACAAGCAGGTCGTGGCGCGTGCGCGTAAGGTTCAGCGCTTCCTGTCGCAACCGTTCTTCGTGGCTGAAACCTTTACCGGGTCCCCGGGTAAATATGTGAGCCTCGGTGATACCATCAGGGCTTTCAAGGGGATCGTCGAAGGTGAGTATGATCACTTGCCGGAACAGGCCTTTTACATGGTCGGCGGCATCGAAGAAGTAGTCGCCAAGGGCGCTGAAATGGCTGCGAAAGAGGCTGCCTGACCGGCCTTTTTGAGAGAGCGGAATTATGAAAAAGACGATACGCTGCGATATTGTCAGCGCACACGGTGAAGTGTTCTCCGGTGAGGCTTCGATGGTCTTTGCCACCGGTGTTGCCGGTGAACTGGGCATCAGCCCCCGTCATGCGCCGCTCATAACACAGTTGAAACCGGGGCCGGTACGGGTTCTGCAGTCCGATGGTGAAGAAGTCTTTTTCTTTGCCAGCGGAGGTATCCTCGAGGTACAGCCCCATGAAATTACCGTGTTGACCGATACCGCCATGCGCGGCGAAGATCTCGATGAAGCTTCAGCCCGTGCTGCCAAGGAAGAGGCTGAGAGGCAACTGGCCGACCGGGCCGGTGAGATGGATGTCGCCGAAGCCCAGGCCCGCTTGCTGGAGGCTGCCGCCCAGTTACAGGCCCTGACTCGTTTGCGCAAAACCAAGTGACAGCTAATACCAGTTTCTTGGCTGACAAGCGCATCCGGATTTAAACCACCACGATCATTCTTCAGTGATCGCCCTATCTTTTACGGAGTAAAATTTCCATGAAAATGAAATTACTGTTTTTGATTGCCACTTTGTCCATTGCCCTGTCCCTGCAAGCCGGTGACGAGGCCGCCGCCACCGAAAAGCCTTCATTTTCGGCAACCCAGACCATTCAGCTGACCACGGTAGTCGACGCCATAGACCGTGAAGCCAGAACCATCACGCTGAAAGGCCCCCAGGGAAATACCCGCACGATCCAGGCTCGTGAAGATTCTGACAATATCGACAGGATCGAAGTGGGCGACAATGTGGCTGTCGAGTTTGTTCAGCACATGTCCATCGAAGTATTTGCCAATGACGGCATGGAGCCGGGTTCAGGTGTCATGACCGCCACCGGCGTCAACGAAGAGGGGGAAACACCCGCCGGGATGGAAATGATCACCACGGTAACCACGGCCACGGTAGAGGACATCAACATTGAAGCCAACACCTTCAAGTTGAAGTGGCCGGATGGCAGCATTATGGAATACGTTGCCCAGGATCCGGAGAACCTAAAGAAGGCTGATGTGGGTGATCTCGTTGTGACGTCATACACCGAAGCCATTGCATTGTCCCTGGTGGAAGTTCCCGCCGAGTAGAATGAAATTCCGGCCAGGCGCCGCATACAAGCGGGGCGCCTGGCCAGGAATATCCGCCCCTTGATTCACCAGGGGCTCACTTTCCAGGTAAATCGATTTGCCGGGCAGGCAGCATGATTCATTCCTGAATCAGAACCTATATCAGCTCGAGTGAACTTTTGGCGTTTCTGTTGTTCACGGGAGCATTACAATCAGCGGAACAGGCGGGTGCTCAACAATATTTGGAGGACTTTCCATGCCGTTTAACCTGAAGAACCGCAGTTTCCTCAAGCTGATTGACTTTTCGAAGCGGGATCTGACCTATATTCTCGACCTGGCGCGGGATCTGAAACGCGCCAAGTACTCGGGTAACGAGGTACAGGATTTACGGGGCAAGAACATTGCGCTGATTTTTGAGAAAGCGTCTACCCGCACACGTTGCGCTTTCGAAGTAGCAGCCTATGACCAGGGCGCCAACGTGACGTATCTTGACCCGGCCGGCTCGCACATGGGCCGGAAAGAGTCTGTGAAGGACACGGCCCGTGTTCTTGGCCGTATGTATGATGCAATAGAGTATCGCGGCTCGAGTCAGCACATCGTCGAGGAACTGGCCAAGTATGCCGGCGTTCCGGTTTTCAATGGCCTGACCGATGAATTCCACCCCACCCAGATGTGCGCCGATCTGATGACCATGCGCGAGTACATGCCCCAGCCCTGGCATAACTTCAAGTATGCCTACGTGGGTGATGCGCGTTCCAATATGGGTAATTCCCTGATGATTGCCGGCTGCCTGATGGGGATGGACGTGCGTATCGGCGCACCACGGCATCTTTGGCCGGACGAAGAGCTACTCGAATACGCTCGGAATCTCGAGCAACTCAACAAGGGGTCGCTGACCCTGACCGAAGACCCTATAGAGGCGGTGAAAGGTGTGCATTTCATCCATACCGATGTTTGGGTGTCCATGGGCGAAGCTGCAGAAGTCTGGGAACAGCGCATCAAGTTGCTAAAACCTTACCAGGTCAACGCCGAACTGATGGCTGCCAGCGGTAATCCCAGGGTACGGTTCATGCATTGCCTCCCTGCATTTCACAACCTTGAGACGGAAGTGGGCCGTGAAATGCATGAACGATTTGGCCTGGATGCCATGGAAGTCACGGAAGACGTGTTTGAATCACCCGCCGGTATTCAGTTTGAGCAGGCGGAAAACCGTGTCCATTCCATCAAGGCGCTGCTGGTGGCCACACTCGGCAGCCAGTAACGGTTTGGGTGGGATGATCATGACACTCAGGCAAATAAGGACCGGGACGTGCGCGTAGTCGTGGCCCTGGGTGGCAATGCGCTGCTACGGCGCGGCCAGGAACTGAACTCCGAGAATCAGCGCGAGAACATTCGCGTGACGGCCGGGCAATTGGCCGAGGTCCACGCTAATCATGAACTGGTGATCGCGCACGGTAACGGGCCGCAAGTCGGATTGCTGGCCTTGATGGATGCCGCTTATACCGCAGTCGACCCCTATCCCCTTGATGTACTCGGTGCCGAGACCGTTGGCATGATCGGCTACATGATCGAGCAGGAGCTGGGCAACATCATTCCTTTCGATGATCATATCGTCACGGTACTCACCCAGGTTCTGGTCGATTCAGGTGACCCTGCCTTTCAGAATCCAGGCAAGCCGGTGGGTCCGATCTATGGAAAGGTGGAGGCGGAAAAGTTGCAACAGGCAAAGGGTTGGTCCATGGCGCCCGACGGGCCTTACTTTCGCAGGGTTGTCCCTTCCCCGACGCCGAAGCGGATCATCGAGATCGATGCTATCCGGATGCTGGTGGATAACGGTGTCGTGGTCATATGTGCCGGTGGCGGGGGCATTCCCACGGCTTACGACGAAAACCGGAAGTTATACGGCGTGGAAGCTGTCATCGACAAGGACCTTGCCAGCGGCTTGTTGGCGAGGGGCCTGGATGCCGATATGTTCGTGATGTTAACGGACGTTCCCAACGTTTATACCGGATTTGGAACAGAAAGCCAAAGGCCGATCACGGCCGCCCATCCGGATGCCCTGGAGGCACAGGATTTTGCGATCGGATCGATGAGACCCAAAGTGCTGGGCGCCTGCAAGTTCGTTCGCGAAACCGGTCAAAAAAGCGCCATCGGCAAACTTTCTGACCTGTCGAAGATTATGAAAGGCGAAGCCGGCACGCTGATTTCCAACGATATCGACGGAATGTGTCTTGGGGGTTGATCGATGTCGTGCGGAGTATTAAACAGGGCCTGGCAAATCTGCCCGGATGAGACAGGCTTTAAATGCAGGAGTATTAGATGAGACATGTAATCTCGGTCCACGACTTCTCAGTGGAAGAAATCGTGGAGGTGTTGGACAGGGCCGAAGGCATGGTGGCCATAGCCCGGGGAGAGGCGACCTCCGACCTCCTGAGGGGCAAGGTTCTGGCCTGTATCTTCTTTGAGCCGTCGACGCGCACCCGGCTTTCATTCGAAACAGCCATGAACCGCCTCGGCGGCGGGGTGATTGGCTTCGCGGGAACCGAGGCGACATCGGTCGTCAAGGGCGAAACCCTGGCGGACACCATCAGGATGGTGAGCGGTTATGCCGACGCAGTGGTACTGCGGCATCCTCATGAGGGAGCGGCCAGGCTGGCGACCGAATTTTCGAGCGTGCCGATTCTCAACGCTGGAGACGGTGCGGGTCAGCACCCGACACAGACGCTGCTCGACTTATTCACGATCAGAAGGGAAACGGGCCGGATGGAAGGCCTGAATATCAGCCTGGTGGGCGACTTGAGGTACGGCAGGACCGTGCATTCTCTGGCCATTGCGCTGGCCAAGCTGGGTAACAAAATCAACCTGGTGTCTCCGCAAGGACTGGAAATGCCAAACGAGGTTGTCGGGTACCTCGAGGACGCCGGCCTGTTCGGAACCGCCTGTCATCTTCCCGACGAAGTCATTGCTGAAACTGACATCCTGTATGTGACGAGGATTCAGAAAGAGCGATTCCCCGACCCGGTGGAATACGAAAAAGTTGCGGGAATTTACCGGGTCGATCCCGGGTTGGTTGCGAAGGGCCCTGGTAGCATGATCATCATGCACCCGCTCCCGCGGGTGAAAGAGATCGCACCTGAAGTGGATGCTCTTCCACAGGCCAGGTATTTTATCCAGGCCTTCAATGGCGTGCCGGTAAGAATGGCCCTGCTGTCCATGTTGGTTGGAGGTGATTGAAATGTCCGAAAAATATATGAAGGTCGAAAAAATCGGGCAAGGCACGGTGATTGATCACATCCTGCCGGGCAAGGCTTTCGACGTGCTCCGGGTGCTCGGGCTTTCGAACGACAGGAGCATGAGTATTCTGATCAATTCCCACTCGGGCAAGGGCGGCAAGAAGGACATCCTGAAGATCGAAGATGGGGAACTTTCGCCGGAGGAAGCAAATCGAGTGGCATTGATTTCGCCCAAGGCGACAATCAACATCATTGTCGACGGCAAGGTCGCGAAAAAATTCAATGCCGAGGCGCCAGAGGTTGTCAGGGGCATACTCACCTGCTCGAACCCCAATTGCATCTCAAACCAGAACGAACCGGTCGTATCAGAGTTCAAACTTGCGGTTGACGACGGCCACAGGTACGTGTGCACTTATTGTGAAAGGGACATTGTCGACCTCGCAAAGCGCGTTAGTCCCTGAACCGGAGGAGCACCATGCTCATGACATCATCAATTGTCTCGATGGGCATCACCTAAACAGGAAATAGCGAATCGGGCCCTGACGTCCAAACCGTGCTCGATTGCACTACAATGGACATGTAGCCATGAAACGTGTCTTTCTAATCGCCCTTGCTGTTTTTGCGGCCCTCCTGCTCGCCCTGATTGGGACCGTAGCCTGGCTACTTCACGATCAGGATTGGATCAAGGGTGAAGTCCAGGAATTTGTCACGGAATTGACCGGCAGAAATTTCGTGATAGATGGTCCCCTGGAAATATCCCTGTCGGCAGACCCTGTCATCAGAGCGGAAAGCCTGCGCTTGGCCAATGCGCCCTGGGCCGAACCAGCCGACATGATCCGGCTGGAAACATTGCGCGTATCTTTTGAACTGGCCAGTGTTTTTTCAAAGCAGTTTGTCCTTCATTTCATCGAGGCCGACGGCCTGGCGGTCGCATTGGTCGAAAATGATGACGGTGACAAAAACTGGGATCTGTTCCCAGGCGGGGATGAAACACCCCAGGCTGACACCGGGCCACCGCCTGATGACCTGCCTTATCGTCTTCACAATCTTTCACTCGTCAATTTCAAGCTGAGCAAAATGGCGCCCGGACGCCCGGAACCCCTGGATCTGTCGGTAGCTGAATTGAAAGTTGAACGATTGACCGAGGGTCAGGCCGATGCCTCGGCCCGGGGCTCGCTGAATGGTTTGCCCCTCGAGCTCGATGGCATGGTGGGTCCCCTGAAGCACCTGGTGACCGGTGGAGAACTGAACAGCAAGATGGACCTGGTTGTGGGGGAGATTGACCTCAACTTCCAGGGGCATGTGGATGATGTGCTGACTTTGGATGGCATTGATGTCGAACTCAATTTTTCCGGTCCTGAATTTGAATGGATAACCCGGAAGATGGGGCTACCCGATTTCAGCACCGGTGAATTCGATTTTGACCTGAAGATAGACTCCGCCGAACACAAAAGCCGGATCGACCTGGTGGGTAACCTCGGCAGCCTGGATGTGAATGCAGCTGGCGAAGTCGATGATATATTTTCCCCGACGGCCGGGCAATACAACTTTGAAATCTCGGGCCCCGACTTACAAGCCCTGGGCGAGACCTTTGGCGAGCCGAACCTGGTGGCCGAGACGTATCAATTGAAGGGTGACGCTTCCGTCGAGAATGCGGTGACGCAAATTCACAGCCTGGTGTTCAGCATTGGCGAAAACCAGGGCCAGGTAAGTGGAAGGATCGGCAAGTGGCCGGAACTGATCGGCAGTGAGTTCGATTTTTGGTTCAAGGGCCCGGACATCAGTGTTTGGGGCCCGCTGTTAAGGGTAGGCGGGCTGTCTTCCAGAGAGTACGAGTTCAGCGGACGATTTTCAGACAGTGAATCCAATGCCATTCTGACAACCGTTCGGCTGGTTGCCGGGGACAGCTTTATAGAAGTGGCCGGATCGCTGGGCAAGCCACCAAAGCTGGTGGGCTCGGCGCTGGATATCAGGGCCATGACTCCCGACCTCTCGAAGATCACCATTCTACCTGCGTTGTCTGAATTTCCATCACTTCCTCTGGCCATTGAGGGCAGCGTGGGCCGCAACGAAAAATCGCTGCTGCTCAGTAACCTGGGTATTGATCTGGGCGGCGACAGCCTGGTGGCAGATGGCATTATTTCTATTGAACATTACTCCCGCGACAGCGATATCGAGATCCAGGCGGAGGTCCGGAACCTGGGGGCACTCGGTCATCTGTTCGGTTACGAGGGGCTACCGGAATACCCGGTCAGTCTGAGTGGCGATGCACAGTTGTTGGACGGTGCGCTCGAATTTGACATCAGGAATTCAAGCCTTGGTGAACTCGCTGTCAACCTCCACGGTAGCTTGGCCGACCTGTCCGACTTGAAAGACACGTCAATAAAATTTCAGCTGGCCATTCCTGCCCTCAGCGCCATTCCATTCGATGTAGAGGCACTGAAACTTCCAGCCATGCCTGGCCAGGCCACTGGGCAGTTTGATTACGAGGAAGGCACGTTCGTCCTCACTGGCGTTGATGGCAGCGTAGGCGAAACGGCCTTCAAAATGGATTCCACCTTGACCCGGAATCCAGGGCTCAGTGGCTCAACACTGGATTTCTCGGTATCGGGGCCGGACTTCAGGAAACTGATACCACTCGAGTCGCTACAGCCCCTGCCGGGCAAGTTCAAATTATCCGGCCGGATTGAGAAAGGCGACGGCCTCGACCGCCTGGAAGCCCTGGAGCTTGAACTGGGTTCGATGAAGGCGAATCTGGTTGGAACCGTGAACGACCTGATGGATATCAATTCTGCACAAATCAGCGTGTCAGCCAGTGGCCCTGACCTATCCATTTTCAGCGCCGTGCTGGATAAGGAAATCCCGGAAGAGCCCTTTACCCTGGCCGCCTCTGTAAAAGGTAAAAACCACTTATTCGATGTCGATACATTTAACGCCACCTGGGGTGAAAGTAACCTAACAGGCAGTTTCACGCTGGGTTTGCAAGAACGGGTCAAATTTAATGGACGTTTTGAATCTGACCTCCTTTCCATTGCCTGGCTGAACCAGCGGGGGGACGAAGCCGAGTTGGAAGAAAGTGTAGAGGCAGAGAAAGTTGAGCGGGTTTTTCCCGATACACCTATCCCGGAAAATCGATTCGGTAACGTGAACGTTGATCTGGAATTGCATGCCAAACGTATCATATTGAATTTCACCGACTTGGCGGATGTTGACCTGGAGCTGTCTCTGACAGACCGGGCGATCAAGGCGGATGTGGCCATTGCCGGAGGGCCTTTGGGAGAATCCGTCAGTGGAAAATTTGCATTCGACACGACCGGGGAACAAGCAGATCTCGATCTGGCATTGGATGGAGAGGGTTTTCGCCTGAAGATAATGACTCCTGAGGGCATGGCCTCGGAAAAAGCACCGGCAACCGATTTCATGATTCGCGCGAAAGGCAAGGGATCGACATGGCACGAACTGGCCAGTTCGCTTAATGGTCGTTTCAGACTGCATGCGAATCCCGGTTTCATAAACAACGCCGGCATGGACCTGATATTTTCCGATCTGCTGACGGAGTTGTTTACGACACTTAACCCGTTCGCACAAAAAAGTCCTTACACAGAACTCGAATGCTCCCTGATAGCGGCCGATATAAAGGATGGTAATGTTGTGTTGGATCCCCTGATTATCCAGACCAAGGAAATTGTCATTGTCAGTGGCGGGACAGTAGATCTGGATTCTGAAAAAATCGGCCTCGATTTCCATACCCAGGTGCGCAAGGGCATAGGCCTCAGTGCCGGAATGGTCTTCAATCCTTTTATCAGGCTTGGCGGTAAACTCGCCTCGCCGATGATTGAACTCGATCCGGAGGGCGTAGTCGTTAAAGGCACGGTGGCAGTGGCTACCATGGGCCTGTCGGTAGTGGGCAGGTCGCTATATGATCGGTTCCTGGCTTCAAAAGACCCCTGTGGCAAGGCACTGGAAAAATTGCTGGAAGCCGAAGCTGGAAAACAGTGAATGGAGAGAGAAGTGTGGCATCGGCAGCGTTGAAATGAGCAACACCATTCGCTGCGACATAGTGTCAGCCCAGGAAGAAATATTTTCCGGCCAGGTTGCCCTGTTCGTCGCTACAGGAACCAGTGGGGAACTGGGCATCTATCCGCACCATGCGCCCTTGATGACGACCCTGAAGCCCGGACCGCTGAAAGTGGTGTTGCCGGACAATGAAGAAGCCATTTTCTTCGTCGGCGGAGGGATTCTCGAGGTGATGCCGCATTTGATCACTGTGCTGACCGATACCGCAATTCGCGCCGATCACCTGGACGAAGCCGCCGCATTGCGAGCGAAAGAGGAGGCTGAGCGCCAGCTGGCGGACCGCAAGGGTGAGATGGAAATAGCCCAGGCCATGGCCAAAATGGCAGAGGCCATGGCAAAACTGCACGCAATTGAAGAGTTGCGCAAGAAATTGAAAACTTAAAAAACTGATGAAGCTTGATCACATCAACATCAGCGCGCCCATGGAGATTCTCATGGAGGTCAGGGACTTTTACTGCTCGGTCCTGGGCCTGAAAGAGGGTTATCGGCCTGATTTCGGACAGAAAGGGTTCTGGCTGTACAGTAGTGACAAGCCTTTGATACACCTGTCCGAGTGCGACGCTGCTCTTACCGACATGAAACAGGGATACCTCAATCACGTGGCGTTTCAGACCACTGGCCTGGAAGATATGATAGAGCGGCTGAATACAAAAAACATCGAATACCGTTCCAGCTATATTGCCGAAATCAATATGAGCCAGATCTTCTTTCATGATCCGGCAGGAACGCGCATCGAGGTGAATTTTCTCAACGAGTCAACAAACACATGAATGAGTACCGGGGCAATGATTTCAGCCGCTGAAGCACTTGAAAGACTCATGCAGGGAAACCGTCGTTTTGTGACCGGTCTGGCCGCACGCGACATCAGTGCTGACCACTCGCGGCGCATGGAGTTAGTCGAAGGCCAAAACCCGTTCGCGATTGTGCTGGGCTGCTCCGATTCGCGTGTTCCGGCGGAATTGGTCTTTGACCAGGGCCTGGGCGACCTGTTCGTGATCCGGGTGGCGGGAAATATTGTTGCGCCTTCGCAGATTGGCAGCATCGAGTTTGCCGCGGAGCGCTTCGGTGTGCGCCTGGTGGTCGTCATGGGACATTCCGGTTGCGGCGCGGTGCTTGCGGCTCTGGAAGAATTGGAACGGCCCGGCAATACCTCCCCGAACCTGGGATTCATCGTCAATCGTATCAGGACCAGCCTGGGGCCATTGCTCGAACCGGGCGAAAAAATGGCACCTGAATCGATGCTTGGCCGGGCCGTAAAGGCCAATATCAGTGCTTCCGTTGACCAGTTGCGAACCGGGTCCAGAATCCTGGAGAAATTGATCCGTGACGAAGGTCTGGTGGTGGTTGGAGCCGAATATTCCCTGGCAACCGGCGAGGTAGACTTCCTGGAAAATGAAATCGGTTCAGCGGTTGCCGGAACCGCCGGTTGAGACGCTGTGATCGTTCATGATGAATTGGCGGATATTTTCCCAGGGCGCCGCGGGCTCCAGTGAAATGGAGCCGTTTGCGGCTACCACCCCCAGCCTGGCATAGAGGGCTTCCACATCCGGAAATTCCTCATCCGGCACGTGCTCCTCGTAAAGCCCGCTGAACACCTCGAATCCGGTCAGCACATCCAGTTCAGCCAACAGCTCTTTTGCTTTCCAGGTTTTGCCCTCTTCGAAACAGCATCCGTGCAGGCCTTCCAGTGCGGTATCCAGGGATTGGCGCCCATTGGACAGCGCACGTAACTGGGCATCAGCTTTCAACATGATCGCCGCCCCACTCCAGTAGATTCTCATCGTGGCGCCCCGGCCTGAGCGCGTGGCGCTGGCCAGGCTACCGCCGCGAGTTGCTTTTCGACCACGCTCAAAGCCGTCGTTGAGCCGGCGCCAGGCCTGTTCTTCGGTCAGCCGCCCGTCACGTGCTCTCAGCACGTTCTGGTAATAGGAGGCCAGCCCTTCAGACAACCATCGATCCCGCCTGGAAACGTAAGGCAAAAGCATATGACTCATCTCATGAGTGGCTGTCCAGTCAGCTCTGAACTCGCTCAATGAACGATGGTGATCGATAAAAAACTCAACAGCGGCGCCCCCACCCCGGATGATGTGCGCCCACGGGACAGGGCTGGTCTGTTTTCCGACTGAGGCAATCAGAACTTGCGGCTGAAGCTGCGGATAGCGGCCATAGACTGATGCAACGCTGGCCGCACTTTCGCGTATCCAGGCCGCCAAATCGCGGCGCTTGTCCTGGCCCGGTACGCCGATAATCGCCAGCCTCAACCGGGTTCCACCAACCGGGATCTGATCGATCGTGAAGGATCCGACAGCGACTTTCGATGACCAGGAAGCCGGAGTCTGCTCAGGAACGTAGAATTGTTGGCCGGATGCGGCGATTTGCTCTTTCCACGGAACCGATAGTGAAACGCCTTCCGGTAAATCAACTTTGACGCGGAGAGGCCTGCGCTCGTCGTCCCGCCAGAACCAGAGATCGGCCGGCATCAGAACGGCATCCTCGAGTTGCAGGGCAAGCCGGTAATCGCCGTGGCTGGCTGCCCTGGCCAGGTTGACACGCCAGGACACACAACTTCCTGCTTCGAGCCCTTTCAGGCTCAGGTGTCTTTCACCCCGATGCCCGATATTCCTGTCCCCGGCCCGGACCCACTCGGTGAAGCGGTTTGACTGGCTGTTACGATAAAGGTATCGCGGCGGCTCTCCATCAAAACAGACCTGCACCGACACAAATTCGATCTTCTCGTCGAAGCTGAGGTGATAGAGGTCATCCGCGCCGACTTCCGAGAGATAAATCGACAGTATAAAAAAAAGCATTTTAGGCATTTCAGTCAAGGACCCACTTTTCATCACTTTTCTGACAGAAAATATGAGTGCTATCATGAATGCTGGAACTCTTGATCAGGGAAGGCGGGAAATTCTATGATTAGACAGGCAATTATACTCACGGTGATATTGTTCGTTGGCTTGGGTGCGGTTGCGACCACAAAGGCGCAAGGCCAGCAGATGTACAGTTGGACCGACGAAAACGGAGTGGTCCATTTCAGCGATACCCGGCCGGAAGGCCAGCAGGTCAGTGAGCAAATGATTCCCAATGATCCTCAGCCGGCGGCGGACAATCCCTACCAGCAAGTCGAAAATCAGCCTTCTATCGCTCAACAGAGGCGTGACGAGATTGCTCAAAAAAGCCAGCAGGCACAGGTCAATCAGGCCGTATACTCCGCGCAGTGCTCCTCATGGCAGGCTGAAGTGGATCGCCTGGAGCCCAACCGGCGCGTGTTTTTCACCAACGAGGAGGGTGAAACCGAACGCATGGATGATGTTGAACGTACTGATCGGGTTGCACAGCTGAAGAACCAGATCGCCAAGAATTGCCGATAAAGCCCGCTGCAATCTACCCAAAGGCCTACTGACTAGTGAACGCATTTCGTGTGTTGGGGTTCCTGTTCCTGGGCTTGGGGGTGGTTGGTGTTTTTCTTCCGCTACTGCCAGCCACACCGTTTGTCTTGGTGGCTGCGGCCTGCTTTGCACGCTCTTCTGAAAAATGGCACCGCTGGATACTGGCCAACAAGACGTTTGGGCCGATGATCAGGAACTGGGAACAGAATCGCTGCATTTCACGAAAAGTCAAGGCTATTGCCATCTTGTCAATGGTTTTTGTAGGGGGTTACTCAATCTTTTTTGCGGTAGAGTCCAATGCACTGAAGATTGCCGGTGCTGTGTTCGTAACACTCGGTTTGATCACAGTCATTATGATTAAAACCTGCAACAAAAGAACCAAATGAATAATTTGCCATTAACCGTTGAATTTTTTTTACCAGTCTCGGGTCATGTAAGCTAAAGACTTTCCAATAGCCGGAGTTTCTATGTACATTTTCCGGGCAGAGTCCTGTCATCTGGATGAGCTGGCGGTTCTTTTTGACCAATACCGGCAATTCTATGAACAATCACCCGATCTCGAAGGCTGCCGTGATTTTATCGGCGAACGCATTAAAAACGACGAATCGGTGGTATTTGCCGCCCGCCTCGATGATGACGGGATCGTTGGCTTTACCCAGCTTTACCGGTCTTATTGCTCAGTCGCCATGCAGGAGCTGATCTATCTCTATGATCTGTTCGTCGCTCCGGATGCCCGGCGCCAGGGTGTCGCCCGGGCGTTGATGGCGGCCGCGAGGCAGTATGCCGAGGGTCGCGCTGCCGGCCGGCTGCAGTTGGAGACTGCCATCACGAACCGGCCCGGCCAGTCGCTTTACGAGGACCTCGGCTGGGAGAGGGACGAAGAATTCTATACTTACCACCTGGAACTCGAATCTTCCTGAGAGGATCACCTGTGATGAACCGCAGCTTGCAAATTCTGTCGGCCCTGGCCTGCCTGCTGTTGTCCGCGTGCGAACAAAATTCATATGATCAGTCTGCTGACAAAGACGGCCATACGGCCCCAACCCCAGCAACACTTAAAGCCAACGCGGCAGTTCTTGATGAACTCGATTTTACAGACCGGCAGGATTTCGAAGATGCCACCCGTGGCCTGATTGCCTCCGATCCTGCTTTGAAAGTGTCTGCAGACAATGGGTCGCACGTCTGGAACCGGCCCGCCTACGATTTTATCCAGGGGGAAGCGCCTGCAAGTGTTAACCCCAGTCTATGGCGGCAAGCCGGTTTGAATAATATTCATGGATTGTTCGAAGTGACCAGCGGTATGTACCAGGTGCGTGGATATGACCTGTCAAACATGACCATTATCGAAGGTGAAACAGGCTGGATCATCGT
>CALDVW010000103.1 GCA_937924405.1 uncultured Lysobacterales bacterium | reverse complement strand
GTGCTGCCCGCCATGGGAATCATGCTTCTGCCCCGATGGTTCGGGGACACGGGCGTATTCATCACCATTCCATTGGCCGAGGCGCTGACATTCGGCTTTGCCCTGCTGCTTGTGGCGCTTCAAACCTCGAGGAACCGGTCCCGTAGCGGAAAGTAAAGTGCAGTCCGGATGGGGCGGATTTCATTGATTGCCACGGCTGCCCGATAACGCTGCAATTGTTCGCGGTAGCGGTCGGCTTCATTTTGCAGAAATCCCTCCAGGCCGCCACCGCTGTGGCTGGATGTCTTGTAGTCGATGATCCAGCGGGTGCCGTTGTCTACAAACGTGCGGTCGAGGACCAGGCGCCTGGGCTGGCCGTTCAGCACCGCTGTCAGTGCATACTCGGATTCGGCGAGTTCGTGAGATTCGAGAATCCATCGCCCGTGTTCTGATTCCAGGCAATTCGCTATGGACTGCGCGGTAAGGGCGATGATCGAGTCAGCCCTGACGCCCAGCACACCTTCGCTCGCCAGTTGCGAGCGGCACCAGTTCTCGCGGCTGGCCATGCCGCCACTGGCGGACCATGCCGGCAGCCCCTGCGCGGCAATCAGTTGCAAGAGCCGGTGCACAAGGTTTCCGGTCAGGCGTGCATCTTCGCCCGCCCAGCGGAACTCAATATATTCCTGGACATCCGGGGATTCAGCAGGGCTCTGCTGTACTGAGCCTGGCGGGCCGGGCAGTTTCCAGCCGCTGGCCAGCCGTCGGTATTCCTGCGGTAAGGTGACAGCAATCGGTTCCGGCTGCGCATCTTCCGCGCCGTCTTCGCCCTGACTTTCTTCGAGGGCACTCACGGCGGCCCGGACCAGGGGTTCCTGTTCAGACCCGATCGCCGGCCACAACTCACCCAGCAGCGTACCGTTGTCTGCCTTGATCTCACCGTCTTTTTTGGGCTTGATGGCGGCAAACAGGTACAGGTTGCTGATTGCGCGCGTGGCGGCCACGTATAGCAGGCGTCCGTTTTCCAGGCTTTGCCGACGCTTTTCGACATCAGAAATGAACTGGATCAGATCGCCTTCATTTTTCTGACGCGCCTTGTCCGCTGCGTTTCTCATCGGCGACATCACGATGCGGTCCTGCCCGGCGAGCTCGAACCAGTGCAGTAATTTACCTTTGTCACTGCCGGTTCCACGGTTCAGCCCGGGCAATATGACGGTATCGAACTCCAGGCCCTTGGCGGCGTAGATGGTCATGACCTGAAGCCTGTCGCTGGCCTCCGCATCGGGTTCCGCATATAGATTCTTCATTCGCAGGTTCAGGGTATCCCGGTCGATCGGCAGGTTTTCGTCCTCAAGTGAGTCCAGCAAATCAAAAAAAGTAGCCGCATCGTCCAGTTCATTGCCATTTTGAACGCAGGCAGGGCCGCCCAGCCGGATCCAGGTAGATTCCACCAGTGCCCTTACCGGGTCCCGGCCGCGGCGACCGGAAGCATGGGCCAGGATTGGCGCGATGCGGTGCAGACGCTTGCGGCCGCCAGGGCCAAGATTCATTGGCTTTTGATTATCCTGCTCCTGGCTGCCGGCCAGAGCATCGAGGATGATGCCTTCTGCGTTGCCGCCAACCAGTTCATCGAGGTCGGCCAGGTCCAGGCCGCAATAGGGAGCACGCAGCAGCGCCAGCCAGGCCAGCCGGTCGGCGGGCTGTATCAAGGCCAGCGTCAGGGAGACCAGGTCCTGGATGAGCGGGGCGTCAGCCAGGGGATTGAAGTCGATGGCCTGGTAACGGAAGCGGGCGTTCTCCGCTTTCAGACGGTCGAGCTGAGTCAGTATCTCGCTGGCGTGGTTCCGCGACCTGACCAGGATGGCCACGGACTGCGACGGGTCAGATTCCCTGATCATCTCGATTATGCGCAGGGCTTCGGCTTCGTCATCCCGTTCGGGCCTGATCTGTATGGCAACAGTTCCGCCTGAAGGTGCTGCGGGACGGGCGCAGGATTCACTGTAATGTACAGCGTCCTTCAGTGGGTCGCTGTGTTGCGGCATGACGTCCGGAAAGACCCGGTTTACCCAGTCCACGACGGGTTCTGAAGAGCGGAAGTTCACGCTCAGTTGCAACGGCTGCAATTTGATGTGGCGGAAAAGCGCGCCTTCGAAAGCCTTGATGAACAGGCTCACCTCGGCTTTTCGGAAGCGGTAAATCGACTGCATCGGGTCACCAACCAGGAACAGGGTGCGCCCATCGCCCTCGCTCCAGCCGGAAGTAAGTCTATCGAGCAGCCGGATCTGGCTTAGCGAGGTGTCCTGAAACTCGTCAACCAGCAGGTGCCCGATCCGGTAATCCATGCGCAATGCCAGGTTGCTGGGCTCGTCCTCATTCCCAAGGGCCTGGATCGCACGTGCGGCAATTTCACTGAAATCGGTTTCGCCGGTTTCGGACATGACAACGTTCCATTCCTGGAATGCCCTGATCAGGATTCGCATCAGCGACTCCATTGACTCCCAGGCTTCGTCCTCGTAACCGGGTTTGGGCAGCTTGCAGAGGGTGTTGAACTGCTCGCGAAGCGTGTCGTTGTCCCGGAACTGGTCCAGCAGGTCCCTAAAACCGTCCTTCCATTGCTGACGAGTGGCCTTTTCTTCACCTTTTGCTTTAGAGGGCGCCGGGAAGCCGGCTTTCGCATCCGCGTTGGCCCGCCATTTGTCGCCGCGGGCGGTGAGTAATCGCCGGATCATCGTCACCCAGTGCGGAAGTGCTTCTGCATGGGTTGGCAGGTCCAGGTAGTCGCAATCAAGCCCGCCGCAGGCTTCCAGCAAAGCCTTCAGCTCGATTTCATCGGCCGGTGAGTTGGCCAGCGCATAATTGAAATGGCGGGGTAAATCAGTGAGCAGTTCATCCGGAACACTTTCACGAACTGCCTGTAATTCGGCTTCGATAAGCAGGCGCAAAGCGTCTTCCAGGCTGTTGCGGTCAAAGCCGCGGCCGGTCCGGATCGCGAAAAGATGAGCGATCCATTGCTCGCGGTGGCCGAGCATGTGGGTAAGCAAGCCTGCCAGGCGGTCGTATTGATTGTCATAGCGGTCCAGGACACGGACCACGTCAGCCTGCAGTTCGTCATTGTCGTCTTCGATAGCCGCCATGGTTCTGGCCGCTGCCACGCGGTAAAGGGACTCGGCGTCCAGTGCAATCTGGTGCTCACCGCCCAGGCCGGAAAGAACTGGTAATTGACGTGCGAGTTCGCTGCACAGGCTGTCGATGGTTCGGATGCGCAGCCGGCTGGGCTGCTGCAACAAATTCCAGCCCCGTTCCGCATCATTCTTCAACGCCGCCAGCGCCAGGTCCCGGCTGACCTGCTCATGTGGCTCGAGTGCCTGTTCCGGCTGCCTGCTTGCCGCCTGCAGGCGTTTGACCAGGCGGTGACTCATTTCAGCAGCCGCCTTGCGCGTAAACGTGATTGCGATGACTTCCTCGGGGTGTTCTACCCGGGACAGCAGCCCCAGCATCCGCTGCGTCAGCAGTTCTGTTTTACCGGACCCGGCGGGTGCCTGGACGATCCAGGATTGTTCCGGATCACGCGCTCTTTCGCGCTCGCGCCAATCGATCGGGCGGCTCACGCGCCTGCCTGCCGGTTTTTCATTTTCTGGAATTGCTCCAGTTCGCTAATTCGGCACAGAGCCTGTAATTCGCAGAAGCTGTTTTTACAGGTATTGCGGCCATCCTTGGGATCGATGGCAGCCTCACCTGCCAGGAAATCCGCCATCAGGCGGTGCAGTATCTGGCGCCAGTTAACAATCGTTAGCGGCATGTCCCGGCCGGCCTCGATAACCTGGTCGGTGTATTTGCCGGGTTTGGGCGGTAGTCCGGGAAAGATGCCGTCCCGGTTGACCACACCGCGATAAAGGCATTCATCATCGCGGATCACCGCGAATACAATCGCTGCCGGAATGGTTTCGGCACTGGTTGAATACAGGGGTAATTGCGGGTCATCCGGCCGGCTTCCAAACCACCTTGCCGGGTCGACTTTACCGGTCTTGTAGTCAATGATGACTTCTTCACCCCCGGGTAGCCGGTCAATGCGGTCGATGACCAGTCTGATCGACTGACCTTCGATCTCATGCAGAATTTCTTTCTCGAAACCGATAACTTCGAACGGATCCCGGACTTTCTCAAGATCGAGGCAGGCTGCTGCAAGCCTGGCCAGGCGGGCGCCCTCGACCGCCTTGAATTGCGGCCGGTTGTTGAGGGCCCGTTCCTCGTTGATGACATGATCCACATGTTTTTCTATCCGGGTTGCGAGGCTTGTCTCGTCCAGCGAAATTAGCGTCTCGTGGCTCAGGGTTTCCTGCCAGAAATTCTCCAGAACACGGTGCACCAGGCTGCCATGCAGACTGGGACTGATGCCATCCACCGGTGTTTCCAGACCATCAGCGCCGAGGCGATTGCTGGCAAAAGCCCGGAAAGGACAAAGCGCCTGGTGTTTGAGGATGGAACTACCGCCCCTGGCAGTGCCGTGCAGGAGCGGTCCGGGCATCAGCAGGGTGGCTGTCTCGGGTAAATCTGACTGGTTGACAGTCTGCTTCCAGCTGTCTCCCTGCCATCCCGGCACGTCATCAACCGGCTGAATCCGGGCGCCTTCGAGCATAGGGCTGGGCAATACGTCTTCGCCATCGAGCTGGCCTGGATAACTGAACACGCAGTCATCGGCGGTTTCCAGCAAACGATCGGTCACGAGGCGCGCTACTTCCAGCTCACGCGCAGGACTGGATTGAGGCATCTGTGCTTTTTGTTGCAACACCCCGGGGATAAAAGGGTTGGGCTGGGCGGCAGGCGGCCAGTTGTCGTTGTGCAGTCCCAATACCCACAAATGGTCAAAGCGCAGACCGCTTGCCTCATACATTCCCAGTACCTGGATGGTCGCCGGGGGAGTTCGCGGCTGAAAAATCCGTTCGCGGCAAACCTGCTGTAATTGCTGTATCGCCTCGGTTCGACTCAGAGTGGGTACCGTGGCATCCAGTGAGGCGAGCTCACGCAACCCTTCCTGCCAGGCCTGGAACGCCTGCCAGTTCTCACTTTGTTCCAGGGCCCCCGCAGTCGTTCCGGCATCGCTGCCCAGCGGCCAGCCGAGGCGGGACAGCAGGCTGTCGAGTGCCTCTGCCCAGGCCGATGGTGCCCTGCTGCCCTGTGTTTCCTTTTGGAACCGGGTCAGTTTGTCGATCAGGGTAAGCAGCACCGGGCTGTTCCACACGCGCGCTTCGTACTGGTCCGGCGGCAGTTCCTGGTGATTGGAATCGTACTTCCTTAATTCGCCGGCCCGGTAGCGGATTTCAGCCAGTTTCAGCTGACGGGGGTAATTGTCACGCAGGCATTTCTCCAGCAGGGCCCGGCTGTTGCGTTCGGAATCGCCACCGCTGATCCACGGCGAACGCAGTACGCGGCCTGCATCCTGGATATCGATCCGGTTGTTCAGCAAGCGCAGCGTGTCGAATGCAGATTCGATCATTGGCACACGCGCCAATGGCACGCCCATCGAAATGTTCCAGGGCCTGACGGTATCCTTACAAAGGCTTTGACCCGGTGTCAGGATCTCATCCAGGTGACGCTCGATTTCCTTCCGCCTTGCCTGCAGATCAGGTACCACGACGGCGATGCGGGAGCCGGGCTCCTGCTCGAACCAGTATCGAACCCAGCGCGCCATCCGTTCCAATTCATCCTTGCCGCTGTGGCTTTTCCACAGCTTCGCGCTGGAATCCGCAGTGGTCATCACCAGCGGTCTGACGGAATGGCCGGTCTCGTTCAAGGCATCGAGCAATTCAATCTGGCCCGGATTGAATTCATCAAATCCGAGCAGGGCGACCGGGCTTGCGACTTCGAATGTACCGGCCCTGACCGCACGGCACAGATAATCCGTGCGGTCTTCCGGTGGCAACCAGTTGTTGCGCCGGCAGAGCGCCTCGAACGCCTGGTTCCAATGATAAAAAGCGCTGTGGTTTTCATTTTCATCACCTGACCAGGCCGGGTGATGGAGATCGAGCCGCCATTGAATCACCAGGCTACGGGTGTCGCGCAGTCTGCCGGCCATCGATTCGGGCCGCAACAACTGCCGGGCGCGCGGGTCGTCCCGCAACACGCGTTCCCATAAGCTGACCAGTTGCCGGCTGCCGGGTACCGCGCGGCCACAACCTTCAATGTCCTGCAGGCTGGCGGCTTCCCAGAGATTATTTATCCAGCCGTCCCAGGGCAGAATCGCCGGGCTTTGCCATTGGCGGTCTCCCCGGGCGATACGCCATTGGCCATATTGGCCGGTCAACACGCGGGCGAGTCGGCTGTTGCCTGTCACGAGCGTAAGACCGGATGAAAGCTGTTGGAAGAGGGATTCGTGATCGACGGTGGTATCTGTCATGGGGATATCATACTGTGTGAGTTCTCAAAAGCTGAGAGATTCAGAGCGATACCACAATGGAAATTATTTCAGCCGCCACCCTATCTGGGAGTCATAAATTCACGGGTTTCCTAAAACTGCCACTGCAATCGGAACTGGAGGAAATCAGTGTCACCATTCAACCCGAATCGGTCCAGCCTGCCCTGCCCGTAGTTGACCTCTAATCGCCACTGGTCTGTTGCGTACCAGTTTGCCCCCACGCTCCAGCGCCTGAACTCACCGCCGGAAACGCCACCGTCGTTTAAATCCGTGTTCGAATAGCGCATGGTCAGTTCGACCGCGCCAAAACCCTGGCTGCCACGGCCAAGTGAGGCGTTGGGCGCCACCTTGTAGAAAAATCCGCCTTTACGGCTATAGGACCGGGACTCGCCCGTGAGTATCCAGGAGCCAGCCAGGTACCAGCCATTGAACCGCGGGTTGCCGGTTTCAGGAGAAGACACTCTCATGGCCAGGTATTCGGCCTGTAAAGACCAGGGGCCGTGGACCGTTCCAAATTCCAGGTTCACGGTCCGCGACTTGTCGGCCGGGAACTCACCGGTGTCGATAAAGTCGGGTGCTGTATTGGCTTCGGGCCGCTCACGAAAGCGCAGCGTGTTGCTGGAGGCATGGGCGTGGCGGTAAGCCAGGCCCAGGTGAACAAGTTTGCGCCCATCGTCCTCGTAAACAGGTGTGCCTGTGACACGCCCGGTAAACTGCTTATGCAGATCCCTGGTGGAGTTGCCCGAGGCGAAGAAATCGCTGAACCAGCCAACCGTCCAGGTCAGATTCTGATTGAGCGCGGTGTTATGCAGCTTGATACCGGTTCCGCGCGACGGCACCAGCGTATCCATGGTGGCCCGCTCCATCAGCAGCACGCCGTCACCGGGCATGATACGGGCCAGGTGGATCGGCTCCTTGGTCTTGCCCAGGGTCAGGTCGCCGTACTTTTCGAGATCGTAGGTGAAGGCCAGATCGGTCATGCGCAACGCGCTGTCATCCGGTTCCCGCGACATCCCGTTGTACTCCCCGGCGTAGAAATAGGAAATACGCCGGTTCCTTCCCATGGTGCCGCGCACCACCAATCGCGCGGCCCGGAACTCGAATTCGTTGGGGACGTTGCCGACTTGCGCCAGGCTGGCTTCGTCCTGGCTGAAGGTGTTGTAGTCGCCGATAATCAGCGCACCGACCCGGGTGTACAACAGGGGGCCTTCGTACTCGTTATAAGTCAGCGTTCTCTTTTTCCTGGGCAGTGACTCTTCACCATCCCCGGCGTCTTCTTTGCCGGCTTCAGCCTGTTTGTCTGCTGTGTCGGATGAACTCTGCTCTTCAGCGTCACTTTGTGCTTGCGCATGGGTGCACGTGGCCAACAAAGAGATTGCCAGAATTATCCAGAGTTGTGCTTGAAACAGTTTCACAATTAGTCGAAAGGTTAGTGGACACCCTGCTAAATGAAAAGGCCCGGCATCAGGCCGGGCCCTTCCACTGCATTTACAATCAGTTATGGACTCACTCGTGAACGCTGTGTATTTCTCCAACCTCGAATGGATTCATTCCGTCCACTGATGACGGGCGCTTGGTGCCCGGAAGAATCTCAAAGAAAAGATCGAACTCGACCATGGCGGATGCAAGTTGTTTCAATACGCCGAGATTTCCTTCGGTCTGGGCTGTACCGTCCTCGATCTGCGCCATGAATGATTTGGTGCCCATCATGACCTGCTCCAGGTCCGACCGATTGATCGTAATGGCGAGGTCAGGGTCATTGGCCAGGTAACCCTCGATATTGGTCAGCGTCGCGTTGCTGAGTTCAATAACGTATTTCTCACCATTGTCCGGCGTTGACAGGTTGATCGTGAACTCGAAATCCTCGGCTTTGGTACTGTCCATGCGAATACCCAGAAAATCGAGGAATAAACCCGTGCTCATCGCCTGGATCATGTCGGGACCGCCGGAATCTGGTGGTGAGCCTTCCGGGATGCCTGAACGCAGCTCGAAGGCGCCGGCCAGGAATGCATTGCGTAGCCCTGGGTTTTCCTGCTGGTAGCCCAGCTGCTCGTAGGCATCGGCCAGCAGGTCCTTGGCCGGTTGGTTTTCGGGTTCCGCAAATACCAGCCGATCGAGGATCTCAACCGCATGCCGATACTGGCCAGAATTGTTCAGTTCAATGCCCCTGGCCATGATCTTGTCCGAGCCACCCATCATTTCCACATAAAGCGGTGCGGAATCACGCGGCGACAGAGGTATCAACGTGGCGGGGTTGGCGTCCCAGTGTCCCAGGTACTTGTTGATGACGCCTCGGGCGTTGTTCTCCTGTGAACCATGGTAAAAGCGCGTAAGCCAGCCTTCCTGCAGGCTCTTCGGTGCCCGATAGACGTTTTGAATCTCGTTGATCGTTACGCCCTGGTTTGCGTAATGCAGCACCTGGTTGTTCATATGTGCGTAGATGTCCCGATTGGCTTTCAGCACTTCCTGGATTCGGTCATTTCCCCAACGTGGCCAGTGATGCGAGGCGATCATGACTTCGGCCTCCTGGCCATACGCATACAACGCCTCATTGATGTATCTCGACCAGCGCAGCGAGTCGCGTACCATTGCGCCACGTAAGGTGTAAATATTATGTACCGAGGCAACCACGTTCTCGGCCATCCACAGCGTTTTCATGGACGGGATATACGTGTTCATTTCCGAAGGCGCCTCGGTGTCGGGCGTGTTCTGGAAAACCATTTCGACGCCGTCAACCTCAAAAGTTTCAATCGCATCTTCGACGACTCGCGTTGGCGGAATCAGACCTACATTACCCGCAGCAACATTCTGACCCAGTCCTTGTCCAGCGTGACCATGGGGGTTGGCAGGCAGCAACACGCCGTACTGGAAGAACAACCGGCGATTCATGGCGTTTCCTGCGTAAATATTCTCAGCGACGGCAAAATCCATGAAATCGCGTGGGGCAATGATTTCGACCTTGCCCGCCGCCACATCTTCCAGGCTGACCAGTCCACGAACACCGCCAAAATGATCGCCGTGTGAGTGCGAGTAGATGACGGCCACCACAGGCAGCACTTCAACATGCTCGTCAAGAAGCTCTTTTGCGGCCCTGGAGGTTTCCAGCGCAGTCAGTGGGTCGAAAACAATCCAGCCGGTTTTGCCTTTGACAAAGGTGATCTGGGCGAGATCGAATCCACGCACCTGGTAGATACCCGGGATGACCTCGTAGAGTCCATAGTTATTGTTCAGTTCGGAAACGCGCAGCAGCGACGGGTGTACGCTGTTGATTTTCTCGGGTTCATCGAGGAACAGGTAACGCTCCATATCCCACGCGACATTTCCGGTGTCCGCCATGATCTTCAGATCTTCACGCCGGGCGATAAAACCCCGCTCCCATTCCTCAAAATCCTGCCGGTCGGAAAATGGCAGATTCGCCCTGGCTTCTTCGAAGATCTTCAGAGTGTGTTCCGAAGGCGCTTTTCCCTTGGGATGGAAGTGATTTTCAGCCAGTTCCAGGGTAGCAGTAGCCGGTGCTTCTGCCGCGGCTTCAGTAGCCGCCGAATCCGGTACATCGGCTGGTGAGCAGGCTGCCAGGGCCACAATGGCGAAAACGATTGTCAGAAAAGAAATTTTCATTGCTGGTGTTCTCCTTGGATTCGGGATTTTTGAAAGCAGAATTTTAACTGTCACTGAAAATCTCTGCCCATTCTTCGCGGCTGATGTGTTCTTTCAATTCGAACCGGAGGTCGATCAGTTCCATTTGGAAATTTCCTCTCGCTTGGTGGTACTCGCTCCACATGCGGTCGATTTCAACGGCATCGAATTCATGATCGGCAAGCGCATTGGCCAATTGCTTACTGGATTTACTCACCTGCTTGTTTTGGGCCTTCGTGACTTTTTCCATTTTCTTCAGTACGCCCTGAACTGCCTTGCGCGCATCATTTTTCGGCATGACCAGCTTGACACTGTCCTGAACGATGGAGATTTCACCGATCAGGGCGGTAGGTGTTCCACCCAGGAACAGGATGGTAAAGAGAGCAATTAACATGATGTGGTCTCCTGTTCAGCTCGATTGAATGGAAGTTATGGCGGCTTCCATGGTTGCATTTTTCAGTTTCTTGAGATCCGCCCATTCCCCTTTTGTGGTGACCTCTACCAGCTTTCTGTGGAGGTCGGAAATATGTTGCTGGTTCCTTTCCACGTCTTTCTGAATTCCATTGAACAACTTGATGTAGTCCTCTTTCGGCGCATCGTAATCGGCGTTCAGGGCCTGCACTTTTGCGCTTCGTACCGCCAGGTGCTCCCGCAAGGCATCGAAAGAAGTCTCGAGTTCCTCCGTGATGACAATGGCCTTCTCAGCCCGCTCCGGGTCGGAAACCACCTCCCGGATTTCCGCCTTGAACTCGGCGAAAGCCTGGACCTCGAGATCGACGGGGGATGGCTTATCCTTGCCGGCACAACCGACCCCCACCAGAATTGACGCGGAAATCAACATGAATAAAGCGGACTTGATCTTGTTACTCACTGTTTTTTCTCCGGGGGGGGTGAACTCGCGGATTTGCCGAGCACAGTATTTTTGACGATACGGTTTACAGATTTTAGTCGGCACACACTACCTTAATGTGTTGTGTCGGTAAAGTTGGGTTATGGTCCTAAGGCCTGGCGACAAGCAAACCGATCCGGTCAATCGATGGTGCACCATTGGTCGTCTGCGGAGACTCCTCCACCCGGAAAACCACTTCACCTTCCAGCAGGGTCATCTGGCATTTCATGTTCTTGATGGCATCTGGCTCTGCGCTGTAGAGATCCGTGTCCCAAACTGCGATATCGGCATATTTACCCACTTCCAGCGACCCGACCCGGTCTTCCAGGAACATCTGGTGGGCAGCCCAGATGGTGTAGGACCGTAAAGCAGTCTTGACGTCTATCGACTGGTCGCTGCCGAAAGCATCGTGGCCGTACACCCCCAGCAGAGGCTGGCGGGCAATCGAAGACCAGATCCCGAAACGGGCCGGGAACGGCGTGACGAAAAAGTCGGAACCGCCGCCCCATTGCATTCCCCTCTGACGGTAGCTGCGAAACGGGTTGAGCCGGTGGCTGCGCTCTTTGCCAAAATTTCCGGCATAGGTATCGCCGATCCACCAGGTGAAATTGGCCTGCGGCTCGGGATAGCCTGCGTCGAAGTTCTGTTGCAGGGCGGCCATGGTGTCCAGGGCGAGATCGGTCGGGATGTTCGAGTGAATGATGGAATGGCGCATTCCGTGGCGCGGGTTGCGGATCAGCGCCAGTGTCATGGCGGCCACTGTCCAGTCGATAGCCCGGTCACCGATTGCGTGCACGCCCATGTGCAGGCCGGCGTCGTGGTAGAGCATG
>CALDVW010000102.1 GCA_937924405.1 uncultured Lysobacterales bacterium | reverse complement strand
TTTTCACTCGTCGCCGGTTCCAGCCAGGTGACGTTGTTCTTCAGTTCCAATACCCTCCAGTCTTCCTCGTTGCCGTCGGCAGGCTGTGACTGATCGGATAGCAGGTATGCAAGGTCGACTGCTTCAGGTTTGAAAATACCGTCTTCGACAGTTGCCGATTCTTCCACCGCATGTCCAAAAACCTTCATCTCGGATTCAATGGCAAATTCAACTTTTGAGCGCAGTACAAACATCCCGAAACGCCTTAAAACTGCGGGCAGCAGCTCATTGGCGCCCACCACGAAGTATGCGTCGCACTCTCGGCACACCAGGAGCAGTGAAATGACTTGTCCCCGCGGTGAACAATAGCAGGCAAACACCGCTTTTCCACTGGCCAGTCCAGCGATATCAGCGCTTAATTGAGCGTGTAAAAAACGGCCGGCATCAGGGCCCGAAAAGCGCGCAACACTCAGAAAAGACAGCTCGGTCATGGTCAATTATCAACCTGATTGTTTTTGACATGATTCACGACGTGGCATTGTATACAAAAGTATTGGTTAATGATGCAGAATCCTGCTTGAATATATCAGCGCGAATCAGTAGTCTTCCAATGATACCCTGACCTATCCTGTGGCCGTAACAGGTACGGGTAAACCGTTATCCTCGGCGGGGCCGGCGTAGCAATGTCTGACTCCTGACGCATTCATTTTTTGAGTAGAAAATAACCATGAAAGAAAAGCAGAGACCTCTGTCCCCGTTCATGATCGGACCATATTACAAACCCCAGTTGACTTCGCTGATGTCAATAAGCCATCGCGCCTCTGGTGTGTTTCTCAGCGTTGTCGGTGGCCCCTTGCTGCTCTGGTGGCTCGTAGCCCTTGGTAGCGGTCCGGAAGCCTATGACAGCATGCTCGCCTGCCTGGATGGCTGGATTGGCAAGCTGACGCTGGTTGCCTGTGTATTCGCCCTGAGCTTTCATTTGTTGAACGGAATCCGGCACCTGGTATGGGATACGGGCAGAGCACTCGATATCAAAACGGCATACACGGCAGGCTGGCTGGTTCTAATTGGAACAGTAATTCTGTCCGCGATACTTCTGGGGGTGTTGCTATGAGCATGATCAATCCACTGGCCAGGGCCAGGGGCCTGGGCAGCGCCAAGAGCGGTGTCCATCACTGGTATGCCCAGAGAGCTTCCGCCGTTCTGCTGATTCTGCTGACAGGCTGGTTGATATTTGCGCTCATCAGTCTGAGTGGAACAGGCTACGCCGAAGCAGCAGCATTTATCGCAAAGCCAGGCAACGCGGCCTTTCTCTCGGTGCTGATTATTACCATGTTCTATCACGCGATGCTGGGCCTGCAGGTTGTCATAGAAGATTATGTTCATCACCCCGTCGTGGAAATCATTTTATATTTCGTCACCAGGGCCGGTGCATTTTTGTGTATGGCGCTTGGAATCATTCATGTGCTGAAACTCGCCCTGGGAGCCTGATCGATGAGTAATTCCTACAAACTCCAGGAACACAAGTACGACGTCGTTGTGGTGGGCGCCGGCGGCGCCGGGCTGCGTGCGACCATGGGAGTAGCTGCTTCGGGCCTTTCCACCGCATGTATCACGAAGGTGTTTCCAACCCGCAGTCATACCGTGGCGGCGCAGGGTGGCATGTCAGCAGCACTGGGCAATATGGGTGAAGATAACTGGCGCTGGCACATGTACGACACGATCAAAGGGTCAGACTGGCTCGGTGACCAGGACGCGATCGAGTACATGTGCCGCGAAGCTGTGCCGTCGGTCATCGAACTGGAGCACTATGGTGTGCCTTTTTCCCGCACCGAGGACGGCCGTATCTACCAGCGGCCCTTCGGTGGCATGACAACTCATTACGGTGAAGGAACCGCTCAACGCACCTGTGCCGCCGCGGACCGCACCGGACACGCAATACTTCATACGCTCTACCAGCAATCCCTGAAACACGACGCCACTTTTTACATAGAATATTTCGCCATCGATCTGCTGATGGATGAGAGCGGCGCTTGCAAGGGTGTGCTGGCCTGGGACCTGGCCGAAGGAACCCTGCACCTGTTCCGGGCCCATGCGGTGATCCTGGCCACGGGCGGCTATGGCCGCAGTTACTTCTCCTGCACTTCGGCCCATACCTGCACGGGAGACGGCAACGGCATGGTTTTGCGCGCCGGGCTCCCATTGCAGGACATGGAGTTCGTTCAATTCCACCCAACCGGCGTTTACGGCGCAGGCGTTCTCATCACGGAAGGCGTGCGCGGTGAAGGCGGCTTCTTGACCAACTCGGATGGAGAGCGCTTCATGGAACGCTATGCCCCGAATGCCAAGGACCTGGCATCCCGGGATGTGGTCAGCCGTTCCATGACGATCGAAATCCGGGAGGGCCGGGGTGTCGGCCCCAAAGGCGACCACATTCACCTTAACCTGCAACATCTCGGCGCAGACGTCATCAATGAACGGTTACCGGGAATTGCCGAAAGCGCAAAAATTTTCGCCAATGTCGACGTGACCACTGACCCAATCCCGGTGCTGCCAACGGTCCACTACAACATGGGAGGAATTCCCACAAACTACATGGGTGAAGTCGTAACGCTCAGGGAAGGTGATCCTGATACGGTAGTTAGCGGCTTGTTTGCCATTGGAGAGGCAGCCTGTGTATCCGTTCATGGCGCCAACCGCCTGGGGTCCAATTCATTGCTGGACCTGATCGTATTCGGCCGCGCGGTTGCCCAGCGGTGTTCTGAAGTCATTAAACCCGGCGCAAAGCACGCTGACCTGCCGCCCGGTACGGTCGATAAGCTCCTGAAGGATTTTGATACCTTGCGGCACGCAAGCGGTTCCAGGAGCACCGCCGAAGTGCGCGCAGATATGCAGGATGTGATGCAAAGCAATGCTGCGGTGTTCCGCACCGGAGAGGTGCTGGAGGAGGGTTGCCGGCTGATCTCCGACGTTTACACGTCATTTGGCGAAATAGATGTCACCGACCGTTCATTGGTATGGAATTCAGACCTGGTTGAAACACTGGAGCTGAGAAATCTTCTGGGTTGTGCCATGGCGACCATGATTTCTGCTGAAAATCGAAAGGAAAGCCGCGGCGCCCACGCCCGCGAGGATTTCTCCGACCGGGACGATGAACAGTGGCACAAGCACACACTTTCATGGGTCGGCCAGGACGGCAAGGTCAAGCTGGATTACCGTCCGGTACACATGTATACACTCACGGACGATGTCGAGGTCGTACCGCCGAAGGCAAGGGTTTACTGATATGGCTGAATTCCAATTACCCAGGAACTCGCGCATTGGCAAAGGCAAGGTTTTTTCTGCACCAGCCGACGCGAAAAACACGAAGGTGTTTCGTATTTACCGCTGGAATCCCGATGACGACAGTAATCCCCGCGTGGACAGTTTCGAGGTAGACCTGGACACCTGCGGGCCGATGGTGCTCGATGCAATCATCAAGATCAAGAGTGAGATCGACCCGACCCTGACTTTTCGCCGCTCCTGTCGCGAAGGTATTTGCGGGTCATGTGCAATGAACATCGACGGCACCAACACGCTCGCCTGCACCAAACCAATCTCCGAAATCAAAGGCGAGGTCAAAGTGAACCCACTGCCGCATTTACCGGTGGTGAAAGATATTGTTCCGGACCTTTCACATTTCTACGCGCAGTACGCGACTATCCGCCCCTGGATTCGCACGCAAAGCACCACTCCTCCTGACCGCGAGCGGCTTCAGTCAAAAACGGAAAGGGAAAAGCTGGACGGGCTCTATGAATGCATATTGTGCGCTTGCTGCTCTACATCGTGCCCGAGCTACTGGTGGAATGGCGACCGATATCTGGGGCCGGCGATTCTGTTGCAGGCTTACCGGTGGCTGGCAGACTCCCGCGACGAGGCAACCGGCGAGCGTCTGGATGAGCTGGAAGATCCGTTCCGCCTGTATCGATGCCATACCATCATGAACTGCACGCGGACCTGCCCCAAGGGCCTCAACCCGGCCAAAGCCATTGCGGAAATCAAGAAGACGCTCATGACCCGCAGGGGAATCTAGGACATTGATGGGGAGCCGCAGGCGGGAGCACGACTGCAGGGATGCAGGAGGTAGAGTAATGCCGGGAGCAATTACCGAGGGAAGCGAGACTCCTTAGAATGGGAGCGGGCACTGATCGTATCGGGAAGTTAAAATGGCTTTGCCGGCGTGGCATGAAAGAGCTGGATATACTCCTGGAGCGCTTTATCGATACTCATTATCAGTCTCTCGCCGAAGGTTCATGGCCTGAGTTCGAGTCGCTTTTGCAAGCGGAAGATGATGTGCTGTGGGACTGGTTCCAGGACCCAAAACATCCACGGGCTGCGAACTACAGCGAGCTGCTGGAAAAAATTCTCAATGCATAATACCGGCACCTGTTTGCAACTGCGTTTCGGAGAGAGCCGACGGCTGGCGGCAGCGCATTATCTGGTGACTTTTCTGGCTCTTTGCGCCATTTTATCGGCACCAGCCCAGCTGTCTTGGAAGCTGATCTTGACCGCGCTGCTTCTGGTCATGCATTTCTCAGGCCGTATCAGCGCAAACCGGCCAGCACAAAACGGCGATTTGCACCTGTTCCATGATGGCGCCGTCTACCTGAAGACCGCAGATGGACAGGAGGCACAGGCCTTCACAGGCAAGCATGGCTGGGCCAGCCGCTGGCTGAGCGTGCTGCCATTGATTGAAGAGGGCAATGGGCGCCGGCGCTATTGTGTCGTATGCGCATCCAAAAACACGAATGACGAATACCGCCGTTTACTGGTGTGGATGCGGATGAACGGTCAGGGAAGTGACACCGGGAGACTTGTCTGGTGACGGCTTCGGATCATCCGCAGAACATCTCTGGCAGCGCCATTGACGCATTGATGGATGCGGCGGTTGACGCAATCATCATCATTGACAGTCAGGCCCATATAAAGCGCTTCAATCTTGCTGCCGAGCAGATGTTCGGCTATCGCGAACAAGAGGTCAGGGGACACAACGTCAAACTGCTGATGCCGGAGCCCCACCATAGCCTCCATGACGGATATATTCAGCGCTATGGCGAGACCGGCAAGGCTGCCATTATCGGTCAGGGCAGGGAAGTCATCGGTCTAAGGAAAGACGGCGAAGAATTCCCGATGATGCTATCTGTCGGTGAAATCGAGCAATCGGACGATGAATTGTATGTCGGTATCATCAGAGACCTGTCAGACATGCACGCTGCCCAGGAAAAGGTACGGCAACTGGAAGAGCAGTTATTGCACGCCGACCGCCTGGTCATTCTGGGTGAACTCACGGCCGGCATCGCGCATGAAATCAACCAGCCATTGACGGCGATTGCAGCTTATGCGGATGCCGGCCGAAAAATCATCGACCGGAATGCAACGCCACCCCGCAAGGAAATGGATTTCATATGCGAGCGGATGGGTGAACAATCCCGCCGGGCGGCAGAGGTCGTGCAAAGATTACGCAAGCTGGTACGCAGCGGCACCGTGAGCAAATCAAAACACGATATAAATCAAATTATAAGAAATACATTATTACTATTTGAATATGAAATAAAAAGAACAAATATTGAATTGACTTTTTACCCGCTTGAATCATTACAGTTACTTTATGTCGATGAGATTCAGATTCAACAGATCCTGGTGAACCTGGTCAAGAACAGTCTTGATGCAATCTCCGAAGCCGGTCTGACCGGCGGGCGGATCGAAATTCGTATCAGGGAATCCGGCCCGGTCGTAGAAATATCTGTAATCGATAACGGACCGGGTGTATCCGTTGCTGATCAGGATAAGTTGTTCGATTCATTTTTTACCACGAAACCTAAAGGTGTAGGCCTGGGATTGTCCATCTGCAAGAGTATTTCCGCCGCCCACGGTGGTAATCTGCGCTATAGGCAAAGCGATATTTCCGGTAGTACCTTTACGCTTTCTCTACCACTGGAGTTTATAGGCTAATGGCCGGTATGACAGAGGAGCCAAACGTTTGCATCGTCGATGACGATGAAGCAATCAGGGAGTCTTTGCGCCTGCTGCTCTATGCGGGCGGGCTGCGCAGTTTCGTTTATGAATCGGCTGATGCCTTTTTAGCCGATAAAGATCCACAATCGTTTGACTGCATGCTACTGGATATCCGGATGCCTGGAACAGATGGTCTGGAGCTGTTCAGTATCCTCAGCCGGAAACACCTGGCATACCCGGTTATATTCATTACCGGGCATGGAGATATACCGCTGGCTGTTTCTGCGATCAAACAGGGGGCCTACGATTTTCTCACCAAGCCTTTCCAGGAAGGTGAGTTGCTGGAGAAAATCCGCTCAGCGATTGATTACTATCGCTCGTCCAGGGAGCAACTTCTAGAGCTTCAGGGCCTGCAGGCGCGGGTCGACTCCTGCACGCCACGTGAGCAGGACGTCATGCGGTTGCTGGCAAAGGGCTTACCGAACAAGGGAATCGCAGAATCTCTGGGAATCAGCCCCCGTACGGTTGAGATTCACCGGGCTCACGTCATGGAAAAAATGTCCGCTGATTCGCTGCCGGCGCTGGTCAGAATGATCGCCATGCTCGAATCATGAGATTCTCTTTTCGCACACAATTGATATAGGACATTTTAAAAATACGTATTTTCCCTGATGGTATGTCCTGGCGTTGCCGTTAGCATTTCGCAAACGCTTGGTCGGAAATTACTGGACAGGAACGATCCCAGGGGCTGTACGATTAACAAAGAAGGCAAAAAAGGAATACTGGTTCTAATCGAACCAGACTCGTCCGTGCGCGACGCGCTGACAGTCTTGCTCGAAGGTGAAAATTGGCTGGTAAACAGCCTGGAAGACTGCACTGAACTGGAATCAGCCTTCGATACAGTGGGGATTGTCGCCGTGGTCAGCGAGTCGAGTTTGCCGGACTGCACACCACAGGAGATTTTCGAACAGTGTTCCCAGCGTGGCCTGCCCGTGATATTTACCGGGCATGACTTGCCCTTACAGGGTGCCGTGGACCTCATCAGGCAGGGAGCGATGGATTTCCTGGACAAGCCGTTTCCGCAATCCAGATTATTGGATTTGCTGGACAGGCTGTGTAACAGGCAGAATACGTAGCTGTTCCAGCATTTGTGAATCTCGCATCCGGAGGTAAATAGTGAAAAACGAAAAACTGATCAACCGTCGTAATTTTCTGAAACTGGGCGTCAAGGCTGGCGGCGGTGCAATCGCATTGTCTGCCATTCCGATTCAGCTGATGGGCGCCGACGAAGTCACCGAAGCCGAACCACTGGCACAGGCCATGGGATATGTACTCGACGCCGCTACAGTGGACACTGCCAAGTTTCCCAAGCGCGCCGGAGAGGCCGGAGCCAAGCAGTTCTGTTACAACTGCGCGCTGTATGCGGGTAAACCCGAGGACGAACTTGCACCCTGCAGTATTTTCCAGAATCGCCCGGTCAGAGGTGCGGGTTGGTGTAATGCCTGGGTAGCCAAATCCTGAGTTCTCAAACACCCGGCCACCAATGCCGGGTGTCGTTTTATGGCGCCGTAATTTTCGGTGCCCTGTGTATTAATTTTGTGTCTGGATAACTGGATAGTGACATGACCTACAACGATAAAGTGGTGCGGCAATTTGTCGTCATGACAGTGATCTGGGGAATTGTCGGCATGCTGGTAGGCGTGATCATCGCCGCCCAGTTATGGCTGCCCGTGTTGAATTTCGACATTCCCTGGCTGACCTATGGCAGGCTTCGCCCGCTGCATACCAACGCAGTAATTTTTGCTTTCGGAGGGTCCGCACTGATCGGCACTTCTTTCTATGTTGTTCAGCGCACCTGCCATGTAAGGCTCTACGCGGGTGGCCTGGCGTCATTCGTTTTCTGGGGTTGGCAACTGGTGATCCTGGCGGCCGCGATTTCGCTACCCATGGGCTGGACCCAGGGTAAAGAATATGCCGAGCTTGAATGGCCCATCGACATCCTTATCACAGCGGTTTGGGTGGCTTATGCAGTGGTCTTCTTTGGCACGGTAATCAAGCGGCGGGTCAGTCACATTTACGTGGCAAACTGGTTCTATGCCGCTTTCATCATCACGATCGCCCTGCTGCATATCGTCAATAACCTTGCACTGCCGGTCACGGCGACCAAGTCCTACGAGGTCTATACGGGGGCCGTGGATGCCATGGTGCAATGGTGGTATGGCCATAACGCGGTTGGCTTTTTCCTGACAGCCGGCTTTCTCGCGATGATGTACTACTTTGTACCCAAGCAGGCAGAAGGGCCCGTTTATTCCTATCGCCTGTCCATCGTTCATTTCTGGGCCCTGATCGCCATCTACATGTGGGCGGGTCCGCATCACCTGCATTACACGGCCTTACCCGACTGGGTCCAATCGCTGGGCATGGTGTTCTCACTGATTCTGCTGGCGCCAAGCTGGGGGGGCATGATCAACGGTGTTATGACCCTCTCCGGCCACTGGCACAAGCTGCGTACCGATCCTGTCCTGAAATTCATGATCGTGGCGTTGAGCTTCTACGGCATGTCGACTTTCGAAGGTCCAATGATGTCGATCAAAACGGTTAACGCCCTGAGCCATTACACCGACTGGACCATCGGACATGTGCATTCCGGGGCGCTTGGCTGGGTCGCCATGATGACCATTGGTTCCCTGTATAGCCTCACCCCGAGACTGATGGGTAAAAAAGTGATGTACAGCGTAAAAGCGGTGGATACCCACTTCTGGATCGCGACCATCGGCATCGTGCTTTATATCGCATCCAGGTGGATAGCCGGCGTGATGCAGGGCCTGATGTGGCGTGCTTTCAATGATGACGGTACGCTGACTTATACCTTCATCGAAACCATTGCGGCCACCAAGCCCTATTATATTATCCGCTTGCTGGGCGGAACCCTGTTCCTGGCAGGTATGTTCATCATGGCATGGAACACCTTCAAAACCCTGGGGCAGGCCAAAGCACCTGAATTCAAAGCGGCAGAACCGGCAGATTGGGGAGAGCACGCATGAGCATGGGACACAAAAGACTCGAAAAAAACATCATTCTGATGTCGGTTTTCATTGTTATCGTGGTCAGCCTGGGTGGATTGGTGGAAATATTACCCCTCATTTTCCAGGACCAGGTAAGAACACCCGCGCCGGGTATTAAACCTTACCCGCCATTGCAGCTTGCCGGCCGGGATATTTACGTCCGCGAAGGCTGCTACAACTGTCACTCACAGATGATCCGGCCATTTCGCAGCGAAACCGAACGCTACGGCGCTTTTTCGGTGGCGGGCGAGTCGGTGTACGACCGTCCGTTCCAATGGGGTTCCAAGCGCACTGGGCCAGACCTGGCCAGGGTAGGGGGGCGTTACAGCGACGAGTGGCATGTCATTCATCTGATTAATCCGCGCGACGTGGTGCCTGAATCCAACATGCCCGGTTACCCGTGGTTGCTGGAAGGAATGGTTGACGGTGATCTGGTTCAACGCAAGCTGGGAGTATTACAAACCCTGGGCGACCCCTATACCGACGAGGAAATAGCTGCCGCCGCAGACGCCGTTAACGGGAAAACCGAAATGCAGGCGCTCATTGCCTACCTGCAAGGCCTGGGCCACGCCCGCAGCGGAAGATGAATCGGGTAGATCCATGAGTTTCGATGCTTTAGACATAAACCTGATCAGGGGAGTGGTGCTTATCCTGCTGATTCTCGCCTTTGCGGCTCTCTGGGCCTGGGCGTGGAGCAGGAAGCGGAAAGAAGTATTCCGGGAAGCCAGCATGCTGCCACTCGAAGAGGACTTTGGACAGGTACCACCTAACGACAGTAAGACCGAAAGAACCAAGGAGTAATCCATGCTCAATTCATTCTGGAACTGGTTCGTGATCATCATCACCGTGGGCAGTATTCTGGCCTGCTGGTGGTTGTTACACTGGACCAAGGGTGTGTCCGATCGCTCGCCGGACGACGATGGCTCCACCGGGCATATATGGGATGAAGATATAAGGGAGCTGAACACACCGCTGCCCCGATGGTGGCTCCACTTGTTCAACATCACCATTGTCTTTGCACTCGTCTACCTGGTGATTTTTCCAGGTCTGGGAAATTTTGCCGGCATCAGCGGTTGGTCGCAGATTGGCCAATACGATGCTGAAGTCGCCCGGGCGACCGAGGCACAGGAGTCAGTTTTTGGCCGTTTCCGTGAGATGGATCCGGACGCGTTGATGGCGGACAGCGAGGCCATGGAAATTGGAGGCCGCCTGTTCGGTAACAACTGCGCTATGTGCCACGGTTCAGACGGGCGCGGGGCGAAAAGTTTCCCCAACCTGACCGACGGCAATTGGCTGTGGGGCGGATCTTACGACCAGGTGTTGACCAGCATCACCAAGGGACGCATCGGCGCCATGCCCCCGATGGGCGCGGCGCTGGGCGAAGATGGCACCAGGGAAGTTGTGGCCTATGTGCAGCAACTCTCAGGGCAGAAGGCTGACCCGGATATGGCGGCCGCTGGCCAGGCCCGTTTCCAGACGGTTTGCATGGCCTGCCACGGCATGGACGGCACCGGTAACCAGGCACTGGGTGCGCCCAACCTGACAGATGACATCTGGCTCTATGGCGGCAGCCCGGCAGATATTGAAGCAACCATCAATAACGGCCGCAACGGCAACATGCCGGCACATGAAAATCTGCTGCATGAAGACCGGCTCCGCTTGTTGGCCGCTTACGTCATGGGTCTTTCCGAATCCTGATGCTCAGCTCGCGCGGGTAACGAAACGAGGTCTCGTGTGAACAGCGAATCCAGAAACTTGCCCGGCCGCTGGAGCAGGCAGAAGCGCGACATTGGCATAGCCATATGGATCGCTTTTCTTTCTGCGTGTATCGGTACGTTCGTCATATTTGCCGTGCTCGACCCGGAAGCGTTGAATGACGCGTGGGTACTGCCCTGGGAAATGGGCAGCCGCCTGGCCTATAGCCTTGGATTTCTCTTTTTGTTCCTGGTCAGCCTGATCGCCAGCGGCCTGACCGTTTTCATGATCAGGACCGGCCCCTCGCGCGGCCACGCAAGCGGCAAAGGCCGGCGGCCTCCGCCGGACATCCGCTCTCCCGGGGAGAATAATCCGGATCTCGATCTCGAGGACTGGAAGTGAGCCAGGAACCGGGCTCTGAGCAATCAGGTACCGGGGAATCCCTGTACAGAAAAGAACCAAAAATCTACGCTCGCCAGGTCAAGGGCAAATTCTCCCGCCTGCGCGTGATTGCCGTCTGGGCGCTGCTCGGCCTGTATTACCTGTTGCCGTGGATCAACATCAACGGCAAGCAGTCGATATTGTTCGACCTGCCAGCACGCAAGTTCTATATTTTCGGGTTGACTTTCTGGCCACAGGATTTCATCTACCTGGCCCTGTTGATGATCACGGCAGGGCTTTCCTTGTTCTTTTTTACTGCCCTGGCCGGCCGCCTCTGGTGCGGTTTTGCCTGCCCGCAAACGGTGTGGACCGAGACTTTCATGTGGATCGAGACCTGGGTCGAAGGCGACAGGAACAAGAGGATAAAACTGGATAAGGCGCCGTGGACTGCTGAAAAAATTCTCCGGAAATCGGCAAAACAGACCTTATGGATTTTTTTCGCCGCCTGGACCGGGTTCACCTTCGTCGGCTTTTTCTCACCCATCCGCGATCTCGGCTCCGCGATTGCGGATTTTTCATTGGGGCCCTGGGAAACATTCTGGATCGTCTTTTACAGTTTTGCCACCTACGGGAATGCCGGATTTCTGCGTGAACAGGTATGCAAGTACATGTGCCCCTATGCGCGGTTCCAGAGCGCCATGTTTGACCAGGACACCTTGATTATTTCCTATGACCCGGACCGGGGCGAGCCGCGGGGTGGACGCCGGAAAACAGATAAGCCCGAAGATATAGGCCTGGGCGATTGCATCAATTGCACCCTTTGTGTCCAGGTGTGTCCAACGGGCATCGATATCAGAAACGGCCTGCAATACGAATGCATCGCCTGCGCGGCGTGCATCGATGTCTGTGACCAGGTGATGGACAAGATGGAATACTCCCGCGGCCTGATCCGTTATACAACAGAACACGCGCTCGAGCATAAGCAAGGCCATGTTATGCGTCCGCGCCTCATGGTTTACGGGGCTCTGCTGCTGGTGATCATAAGCGGTACATTGTGGTCGATGACTCATCGCACCCCCCTGAGGGCGGACCTGATCCGCGATCGCAATGCGCTATACCGGGAGTTACCCGGCGATTTGATAGAAAACGTCTATACGCTCAAAATCACCAACATGGATAACGCACCTCACCAGTATGAAATGCAGGTTCTGAACAATGATGCGGTGGAGATTGACCTGGGCGGCTCGCTTGAACTGAAGGCGGAACAGGTCTCCGGAGTCACTGTTCGACTAAGAATTCCCAAATCTGCGGGGCAGGGCGTGCAAAATGTTAAGATCGGTTTACAGGCAATTGACGATGTCTCGATCCGTACAGAAATAACCGCCAAGGCCCTGATGCCCATGGAATTCAATAACCCGAAATGAGCGAGCATTCTACAGACCTCCGCCCCTGGTACAAGGAACCCTGGCCCTGGGTGGCAATCGCCATACCGGGCGCGGCCGTGATCATGGGCATCATCACCTTCTACCTCGCTGTTTCCAACCCTGACTATCTCGTTGTTGACGAGCAGCAATACCGCGAAATCAAGTCAGAGCTGAAGGCCCAGCCCGCAATAGACAACGGGCAGGCCGGGCAGGGCGCTAAGCGGGGCCAGGACGATGGAGATCACTGAAAACGCCTGTTTTCACTGTGGCGAATCCATTCCAGACGGTATTTCCCTGTATGTTCTCCGCGATGGGCAGCAGCGGCCAGTTTGCTGTGCGGGATGCCTGGCTGTTGCTGAACTGATATTCGGCACAGGACTGGGGCGGTACTACCAGTTCAGGCAGGAGCTGGGCCGCAAAGCCGAACAGGATTCGATGCAGATTATCGAAGCCTGGCAAGGCTGCGATTCACGCGAGAATTTGTGGGGTAGCGAACGCGAGGACGGCAGGCGGGAACTGCTGCTGCAAACTGAAGGTATTCGCTGTGCAGCCTGCGCCTGGCTGATCCGTAGCCACATGGAGAACATGACGGGCGTCAAGGCTGTTCAGGTGGATACTGCCACTGGCTATACGCGAATCATCTGGAACCCCCTGAAGACCCGCCTGAGCCGCCTGGCCGGCGCCTTGCTGGAATTGGGTTACAAACCACACTTGCCGCTGGCAGAAGCCGAGGAACAGGGCCGCCAGGAAGAGCGCCGCGCCTCCATGAAAAGATTGGGGGTGGCCGGTCTGGGCATGATGCAGGTCATGATGTACGCCGTCGGCTTGTACGCGGGTGATGCATTCGGGATGAAGCTGGCGGAACGCAGTTTTCTGGAATGGGTCAGCCTCCTGGTGACCTTGCCGGTAGTGCTCTACTCTGGCCGGGTCTTCTTCGAAGGAGCCTGGCACAGCCTCAGGGCCCACAGACCGGGCATGGATGTACCGGTTGCACTGGCGATCGGTTTGGCGTTCGCCGCCAGTTGTATCAATTTCTTCCGTGGTGAAGGGACGGTATGGTTCGATTCTGTCGTGATGTTCATATTTTTCCTGACCCTGGGACGCCATGTCGAATTGAATCTGCGACACCGAAATTTGCAGGCTGGCGCCGCCCTGGCCCGGCTGTTGCCGGAGTGGGCCGAACTCCTGCAGGATGGGAATCAGGAAACTGTCCCGGCCATGGACCTTAAAACCGGTGACCTCGTCCGTGTGAGCCCGGGAGAAGCCTTTCCAGCCGACGGGATCATCTGCAACGGCGCCACGGAGGTCGATGAATCTCTGCTGAGCGGCGAATCAATGCCTTTGAGCCGCGGCGCCGGCGACCCGGTCATCGCGGGTTCGATCAATCTATCGCAACCGGTCGATCTTGAAGTCACCGCCGGTGGAGCCGAGACAACCGTGTCGGCCATGGGCCGGATGCTATTGAAGGCGCAGATCCAAAAAGAGTCGGTTCATGGCTTGCCCGGGTGGCTGGTACCGGCATTTATCGTCGCCGTGCTGATGCTGGCGTCGTTGACCTGGATTGGCTGGTCTTTCAGGGATCCCGCAATCGCTTTTCCCGCCATGTTGTCGGTGCTGGTGGCCAGTTGCCCTTGCGCACTTTCACTGGCGCTGCCAGCAGTCTACGCGGCGGCCAGTCAGCGCCTGTTGAACGAGGGCGTCATGTTGACCCGGGGTGATGCCCTGAAAGCCCTGTGCCATGTGGATACCGTGGTTTTCGACAAAACCGGGACATTGACACACGGCCACCCGCAGGTGATTGGTGTGCACCTCAACCCGGAACGAGGCGGAGTCAGCCGGGAACAGGCCATGGACATCGCCGGACGCATCGAGTCGGCCTCGGCGCATCCCCTGGCCCGGGCTTTTCCCAGGCCGTCGGGGGTTGCAACCGACGTGCGCGTGGTTGCCGGCATGGGTATCGAAGCTCGCGTGGATGGCCGTCACTGCCGACTCGGGCAGGCTGATTTCGCAGCGCCCGGAATCAGGGTCGATTCATACCAGGCCAAAGACACGGAAATCTGGCTGGCGGATGATGGCGGTTGGCTGGCACGGTTCACGATTTGTGACTCCTTGCGCAAGGACGCCGCCAGGGCCGTGGCTCAACTGGCTGCGGATGACCTGGAAATCAGCATACTTTCCGGTGATAGCGAAGCGGCAGTTAAACGCGTAGCGGAATTGGCCGGTATCGATGACTGGCAGGCGCGGCAATCGCCGGAAAACAAGCAACAGCAAATAGAGTCGATGAAAAACCGCGGACAGTCCATTCTGATGGTTGGTGACGGCGTTAATGACGCACCCGTACTAACTACCGCTGACGCATCGATGACGGTCAAGGGCGGATCTGAACTGGCCAACAGTGTGGCGGACTTGATCCTGACGGGTGATTCACTGATGCTGGTCGTCACCGCGAGAGATGTCGCAAAACAGTCACAGGCTTTGATACATCAAAACCTGGCCTGGGCGCTTCTGTACAACGTATCGGTTCTGCCCCTGGCCGTCAGCGGCATGCTACAGCCGTGGATGGCGGCGCTGGGCATGTCGCTGAGTTCGCTGGTGGTCGTAATCAATGCCACCAGGCTGGTCAGGCGGACAAGCCATCAACCGGAGGCATTGTGACATGAGCATGTTATATGTACTCATACCGCTAGCGCTGATGCTCCTGGCGGTTGCGGCCTGGGCGCTGATCTGGGCCATTCGCAGCGGTCAGTTCGACGACCTGGAATCCCATGGTTGGAGCGTGGTTCTGGATGATGACCAGAAGCCTCCACCACATCCGGATGATGAACCGGAAGAGGATCAGGATTGAATTTCGATACCGCATCGTTAGGGCCTGCCGTCCTGAGCACTGCTTTTATGGCCGGACTGCTCGGTAGTGGGCACTGTTTCGGAATGTGCGGCGGGATTGCCGCCGGATTCGGTGCCATGGCGAAGGGCAGGGCAGTGGTGCCGGCGCTGCAATTCAACCTGGCGCGCCTGGCCAGTTACGCGCTCCTGGGTTTGATTTCCGCCGGCATCCTCAGTGGAGTGGCGGATTTTAAGCAAGCGGGACGCCTGTTCCGCATGGTGACGGCGATAATGATCTTCATGATCGGCCTCAAATTCCTGTTTGATTACCGGGGAATCGATTGGTTGGAAAGGGGCGGCGCAGGATTATGGAAAAAAATCATGCCACTGGCGCTTAAAGCCGGCAGCCGGGGAGACGGATTGGGGCGGATTCTGCTGGGCGCCCTGTGGGGTCTGGTCCCCTGTGGCCTGGTGTACACGGTGCTGTTGACGGCGGCATCAACGGCAAACCCTGCCGGCGGAGCACTGACCATGCTGGCCTTTGGGGCAGGCACCTTACCGGCCATGCTCGGGCTGACCGCAGCAGCGCCTGCTCTCACGTCTTTCCTCGAAGACCGGACGGTCAGACGGATAATCGGATTTGCGCTCGTGGTACTTGCACTATGGACCTTTCTTATAATGTGGGGTTCAGGTCATGTACAGACGATTCAATCACATCATTAGTGGATTTAATGGGATAGAATATGCCGGTTGATTAATCACTTTGAATGTCGAGGAGGTCACATGAAGAAGGGAATTTGCTTGATCATATGCGCGCTGATGGTGGCGGCGCCATCAGGAACTGCTTTTGCCCAGGAAAGTGATTATCATCCCGCTTTGTCGGACAATTTTGCTCTTTCGGTAGGTGCCTTCAGATCCGACAGTGCCTTCAAAATCAGTGCAGAGGGCTCGAACACAGACGAGGAAGGCAATGATATTGATTTTGGCGATTCGGTTGGGGTCGATCACAGCAATACTTTGCTGAATGCTCAGCTGCGCTGGAAATTCGGAAAAAAACGGAAATGGTCGCTGTGGGGGCAATATTTCTCCAATGACGCCACAGGTGATGCAACTCTGAAAAAGGACGTGAAATTTCAGGACGTCATTTTTCGCGAAGGCACTTTTGTTGAAGCCGGGGTCAAGGTTACGATCTATCGCCTGTTCGTGGGCCGCAGTTTTGTAAAAAATGAACAGCATGATTTCGGCGCTGGGGCCGGGGTTCATAACCTGGATATCAGCAGCTTCATTGGCGGTGAAATCAAAATTGACGATGAAACGACGGGTTATCAGCGCGCTGAAGCGAGCGGCAATCAACCGCTTCCGAACATTGGCGCCTGGTACAATTTTTCTCCTGCCAAAAGATGGATCGTGCATGGACGCGTCGACTGGATCAGCGCCAATATCGGCGACTATGACGGCACGATGTGGAACTTCAACGCCGGCGTTGGCGTCCAGGCATGGCGACACGTTGGGTTTGACCTTTCCTACCAGTACTTCAATATCGATCTGAAAGTAGATAAAACCACCTGGCAGGGCACCGTTGACATGAGGTATTCCGGACCGATCGTTGCAATGACGGTCAACTGGTAAAGGACACCCGCCCGTGAAATTTTCAATGCAATTATTAGTTTTTGTTACTCTGACATTATTGCTCTCAGCACCGCTCAGGGCTCAGTCTGCGGAAGATTATCATCCGTTTCTCACCGACAAGTTCAATCTGGGGCTTGGTTTTTATTTTCCAGATAAGAGCCTGAAGCTCAGGGTGGACGGAACCCAGCCTGAAGAAGAAATCGATTTCGACGAGGCTTTCAAGCTGGACGAAGACCAAGTAACGGGACAGTTGAATTTCCGCTGGCGCTTCGGTGAGAAATGGTCTTTCTGGGGGCAATACTGGAATGTGGATTCGAATGGCGGAGCAGTGCTCGAAGAGGATCTCGAATGGGAAGACGTGGTCTTCAAGGAAGGTACTTTTGCCAATGCAGGTTACGATGTCTCCATTGCACGCCTGTTTTTCGGAAGGACTTTTCATACCGGCACACAACACGAGTTCGGCCTCGGCGGCGGTCTCCACTGGATGGAAATCAGCGCCTTCATCGAGGGTCAGATTCTAACGAACTTTGCTGAAACCGAGTTTCATCGCGAAAGTGTCAGCGCCGGTTTTCCCCTGCCGAATATTGGCGCCTGGTACATGTATTCATGGTCTCCGAAATGGTTGGTTCAGGCCCGCGTGGACTGGCTCAGCGCCACCGTCGGAGACTATTCCGGCGGGCTTTGGAATGTACAGGCCGGAATCAACTGGCAGTTCGCCAAGCATTTTGGCCTGGGCCTTCAATACCAGGCGTTTGACCTCAACGTCGATGTCGACAAGGATGACTGGAATGGTAAGGCAAATGCCAATCAGCACGGGCCGCTACTGACACTGAATGCGACCTGGTAGCGCCTGGAGCAGGTGCACTTCAGTCAAAATAACTGAATACTGTATTCCGCCCCGTGACTGAACCCCCGGCTTTCCCTTGAAGCATATGCCCGGCGCTGTTTGGCGACTGACCATTGCTTACTCCCTGATGATGGCAGGCACGTCCCTTATGGTGCTTCTGGCGGGTATTATCGGGACTACTTTTGCGCCGTCTTCCGATCTTGCAACACTGCCGATCGCCCTGGTAGTGGTGGGAGTCGCTTCGTCCACGCTGCCCACCGGAAAACTGCTCAACAGGTATGGCAGGCGCCCGGTTTTCCTTGCTTACGGATTCATCGCCATTGCAGCTGCACTGACCGCCATGCAAAGTCTGGTTGCAGGCACGTTCGGTGGATTCTGCCTCGCCGCATTCATGATGGGGTGGGCAGGTGCAGCCGGGCATCAGTACCGATTTGCAGCGCTGGAGGCGGTTCCTGCAGAGTTGGCGCCGAAGGCCACCTCATTTCTTCTCCTTGGAGGCGTGATTGCGGCATTCATAGGCCCGGAACTGGCCGTTCGGGGCAGGGCGCTGCTGCCCACCGAGTATGCTGGGTCTTACCTGTTGCTGACGGTAAGTTATGCCGCCGGGCTGATCGTGATGAGTTTTTACCACGACACGGCTGTGAGTCACACTAACCATAAGGGGGCAGGGCGGCCACTGCGCCAAATACTGGGCTCACCCGTCATCATTGTCGCGATCTGCGCTGCCGCATTGGGTTACGGCATCATGAGTTTGATCATGACTGCAACGCCAATCAGCATGCATAACCACACAGGCCACAGCCTGGAGGCGACCAAGTTCGTTATCCAGTCGCATATCGCGGCCATGTACCTGCCAGCCCTGTTTTATGCCTGGATGTTCAGCAGGATGGGTTTTCGCGGCATGCTCTGGCTTGGAGTTCTGGCTTACATCGTATGCCTGGGGGTTGCCGCCCTGAATACCGAATTCCTGAATTACTGGATCGCCCTTGTGTTGCTGGGGATTGGCTGGAATTTCCTGTTCCTGGCTGGTACCAATTTGCTGCCATTCGGTTATCTTCAGCAAGAACGTTTCCGGGTTCAGTCAACGAACGATTTTCTCGTGTTTTCAGTCCAGGCGGTGGCCTCGCTGAGTTCAGGCTGGATTCTTTATCACTTTCAGTGGCAGGGCCTGATTTTCGCATGCCTGCCACCGGTTCTGGTTTTCTCAGTCTTATTGATCATCGTGAAAAACAGGCTGTCGGAGCGGGCCACGCCCACGATTTCCTGAATCCCCTGATACATTCACTGGAAGTATCGAACGCCCCATGTTTGAATATTGCAAGACCAATCCGTGGAGAATCAGAAATGTCCGAGCATAATCCCTCAAGCGAAGACCAGTCTTTCATCCGTAACTCCCTGGCCGCCGCCATCCAGATCGGCCTCATCTTTTTACTCGCCGCCTGGTGTATCAGGATCATCAGTCCATTCATTGGTATCGTCGCCTGGGCCGCTATCATTGCAATTGCCGTTTACCCACTGCATCGCAAGTTAATGGGAGCGCTGGGGGGAAGAGAAAAATTATCTGTCATGATTATCGTATTGATCGGACTGTCAGTGCTTTTGGTCCCCACCTGGACATTGACAGGGTCCAGTATTGACACGGCACAGCAACTTGCTACGGGGCTGGAAGAAGGAACGCTACGCGTTCCTCCACCCGGAGACAAAGTCGCGGAGTGGCCCATCGTTGGCAATCAGATTCACACAGTCTGGAGCGAAGCAGCCGCCAATCTCGAAGCAACCCTCAAGAAACACTCCGATCAAGTCAAAGCATTCAGCAGTTGGCTGTTTTCGGCTGTGACGGGAACGGCTATGGGGATATTGGCATTCGCGTTTTCCATCATCATCGCCGGTGTCCTGATGCTGAGTGCAGAAAAGAGTTACCAGGCTTTCAGGGGGATCGGGCACCGCCTGGGTGGAGACCGGGGCGCTGATTTCACCGATCTGTGCACGGCCACCGTTCGCAGCGTCGCCAAAGGCGTGCTCGGTGTCGCGTTGATTCAGACTTTACTGGCAGCCATCGGTCTGATCGTGATGGACATACCGGCTGCAGGAATCTGGTCTGCCATCATCCTGCTCCTTGCCATCATGCAATTGCCGCCGTTACTGGTGCTGCTTCCGATCGCAATCTGGGTTTTTTCAACCGCCGAGCCGGTTCCTGCCACCATTTTCCTGGTCTACGCGCTGCTGGTCAGCTTCAGCGACGCAGTGCTCAAGCCGCTGCTGCTTGGTCGCGGTGTGGATGTGCCCATGCTGGTCATCCTGCTGGGCGCGATTGGGGGAATGATCACCTCCGGCATTATCGGGCTGTTTATCGGCGCCGTTATCCTCGCGCTGGGCTACCAGTTATTCACATACTGGCTCAACCGGGACAGCAGCGAAGAAATCGAAGAAGGTTCGGGTGAATAAATTATATATATTAGTAAGATATAGTATATATATGATGTTATTTGGCAGAAAAATCCCGTCAATTAGCCTGTTGATCTTGCTCGCCTGGGGAACAGTCATCCATGCTCAGGACGAGCAAAAGGCCGTTACTGAAACGGTCGCCGTCGCGGTTCCCGTAATGGACAAGGGGCCGGAAGATCTTCTCAACCGCGGCACGCCGCGCGGCAGCGCGATAGGGTTCCTTGAAGCCTCTTCTGAATTCAATTTCGAAAAGGCAGCCGAGTATCTGGATCTGAGAAACCTTCCCGATGACGTGGCGGAGATAAGCGGGCCCGAACTGGCCCGGCAGTTGAACCACGTGCTGTCCCGAAACGTCTGGCTTGATGACTACAACGTCAGCGACCACCCCGATGGCACCAAGGGGGACGGTTTGCCGGCCTATCGCGATGAACTCGCCCTGATCCGGACCCTGGAAGGCGAGGTTTATACAATCTTCATGCAAAAAGTCCCCAGGGGAGACGGTGAGAGCATCTGGAAAATATCAAACCGCAGCGTTGCGCTGGTTCCGGAATTGTACGACGAGTTCAGCTATCATCCGCTGATCGAACGGACGCGCCAGTGGTTTCCCGAGGATGCCTCCTTTATGGGAATAGAGGCCTTCAAGTGGTTTGTTTTGCTGGTGGTTGCGTTGCTCAGCTGGCCGGTTTTCTGGGGCATCGGATGGGCGCTGAGTCGTATTTTCAGTTCGCCGCAGAACGAAATATACCCCCTAGTTCGAAGAGCTTTCACAGGACCCATGGTTCTGATCGCGATTCTGGTCCTTGACGGCATCGTACTGGAGCAGCTGGGGGCGGGCGCTTATGCGCAGATGGTCATGGACGCCCATACCCTGAGCACCATCGCGGTTGTCTGGGCGATCTGGGCATTTATAAACCTCTACAAAAAACATCGACAAAACAATTTGATAGCGCAGGAACGACCCGGTGCCGCCAAACTGATGCAGCCCATAACAACGCTGTTCAAAATGGTGGTAGTTATCTTCGGGTTACTGTTCTGGCTGAACAACGTGGGCGTGAACATCACCACCGTACTGGCCGGTCTGGGCGTCGGCGGCCTGGCTGTCGCCCTGGCGCTGCAAAAACCCATTGAAGACATGATGGGCGCGATAACGATTTTCTCCCAGGCTCCGATCCGGGTCGGGGATCTGTGCAAATACGGCGATGTGCTCGGTACGGTGGAAGATATCGGACTTCGAACCACGAGGGTGCGAACATTAACCAATACCGTGGTCTCCATCCCCAACTCACGGATCGCCTACATGGAAGTCGAAAATCTTTCCTATCGGGAAAAAATCCGCTACTGGCCGACTTTGCGGTTGCGTTACGACACCACCCATGAGCAACTCCAGGAGGTGCGAGACAACATCTGGAAGCTGCTTTCCGATCATGACCTGGTGCACGACGAGCCGGTGAGGGTTCGTTTTACCGATTTCGACAAGGACGCGATCCTCGTCAAAGTGCATTGTTTTCTGAAAACCACGGACTTTGCCGAGTCCCTCGAGATTGGCGAAGGGCTCAATTACAGCATTATGAGAATCGTGGAAGACTCTGGAGCGAAATTTGCGCTGCCCGGAACCACGATGTACATCGAAGAGGGTGGCAATCCTTTCAAAGCTTAATTGCGTATAATGTATATTATGTTAAATAGAGTCAATTAAATGTGCCTATAGCCCGACACCTGGTTGTTCCGATGCGATACAATTGTTGAGTACCTGGGTAGCCCCTGATCAAACCCATGAAACCAGCATGTCGTAGCCCAATCCGTTATCTTCTCGTTGCAATGCTGTGGCTGTCTCTGGCCGCTTGTGCAACTGCGCCTTACAGTTACGAACCCAAGCCTGAGTCATGGGTGATTAACCGGGCGCAAAGTCAGGAAAGCGGCATGTTCAAGGTGCGGGCCTCCGTCCCTTCTAATAAAGAAGCTGAACAGTTGTTCGGCATACCTTTGAGTGATCGCGGAATCCAGGCGGTGTGGCTGGAAGTCACCAACAATGCCCCGGAACGTGCACGGCTGGTTCCTTACAGCATCGACGATGGTTATTTCCCGCCACACGAAGTCGCTTACATGTACCGCAAGCGATTTTCAAAACAGGGTTGGCTCGACATGGAGCGGCGTTTTTATGACATGACTATCCCGCGGCACATAGCGCCCGGAGCCACGGAAGCCGGTTGGGTATTCACGCACAATGTAGAAGGCACCAAGGCTTTCAACGTCGATGTTTTTTATACGGGCGGTAGTGAGGCCCGCAATGAGAGTTTCACGTTTTTCATTGAAGTGCCCGGGTTGAAGCCGGACCACGCGGAAATTGATTTCCGGGCGCTCTATCCGTCCGAAGAGGTCCACGAAGTCGAATACGACGGCTTCAGGGCTCTGCTGAACGATCTGCCCTGCTGCACGAGTAACCAGGATGGAGGCGGCCATGGACAGCCGGTGAACATTGTGTTGGTTGCAACCGGAAGGGAACTACTTCAGGCCCTGCTGCGTGCGGACTGGAACGAATCGATCTATGAACGGAGCGAGAAATACCTCGAAGCCACCGATTATCTGTTTGGACGGCCGCCCGATGCGATTTTTCGTAAAGGAAGGGGCGGCACCACCCTCTCCCCCAACCGCAATGAAATGGGCGTCTGGCTGGCCCCGATCCTTGTCAAAGGTAAGCCGGTATGGATGGCCCAGATCAAGCATGCGATTGGCCGGCGGTTTGAAATCGGTGAGATGTTCCTGACGGTGCGGCTGGACCCGGACGTCGATGATGGACGGAATTACTTGCTTCAGAATCTCTGGTACTCACAGTCGCTCGCACTGTTTGCGCAGTCCGCGTCCGGAACACCGGTACCCAGGGAGACTCCAGCCGAGGATTTCAAGGGCAGCCCGTTCTTCACCGACGGTTACCGCTTCGTGTTGTGGGTATCCGGCGACCCGGTCGCCCTGGATGAGGCGCAGACGCTGGATTGGGACCACGTTCTCGAGGATTCAAGATGATCCGGCTTCACGTTTCGATTGCACTGCTTATGCTACTGACCGCTTGCGGGTCCACGTCCGAGTTGTTTACCACCATACCGGAAGGTGACTTCAAGGAGCGGATTGTCGCTCAGGAAAACGGCGGTGTCCGGGTTTCTGCCGCCGTTCCGAGCTCCAAGGAAACCCGGGATCTTTTTGGCAAGAATCTGTATAAAAAGGGAATTCAACCGGTTTGGCTGGAAATTGAAAACCTCAGGGCTACGCCACTCACCTTTCTTCCGGTTGGCCTGGACCCCGCCTACTTCACCCCACTCGAAGTGGCGAATATCGATAAGAAGGACAACAAACAGCTGAAGCCCAGTGACGTCAGCCAGTTCTATTTACGGCAAGGTATGGTCCTCGCCATTGAACCCGGTAAGAGCCGCAGCGGCTTCATTTTCACCAGGCTCGACGAAGGGACTAAGGCATTCAATGTCGATGTTACGGGCAGAGATGGCTTCGAAACGTTCACATTCTTCATTCCCGTGCCGGGGCTGAACGTCGACCACTACGCGGTGGACTGGGAGAACCTCTACGAGGCGAGCCAGTACGTGGAACTGGAGCGGGAACCGCTGATGGAACTGATCGAGGGCTTCGCGTGCTGCGTGACCAACGCGAACGGCAGCGAAACCGGAGATCCCCTCAATTTGGTCATCATCGGCCATCCCACGGACGTGTATACCGCGTTCATCCGGGCCGGTTGGGATGAAACGGAAACGGTGACACGCGCCTCGGCGTGGAAGACCATGAAATCCTTCGTCAGCGGCGGAGAGTATCGCTATTCGCCGATCAGCAGTCTTTACGTTTTCGGGCGACCGCAGGACGTGGCTTTCCAGAGGGCCAGGGATAACATCCACGAGCGTAACCACCTGAGATTGTGGATGTCGCGGGCGCTCTATCAGGGTTACCCGGTATGGATCGGGCAGATCAGCAGGGACATCGGCGTGCGCTGGACCACGAAGACCATCACCACGCACAAGATCGATCCGAACGTCGACGAGACCCGCGAATACCTGCTCGAGAACCTGGCTTACGCACAGACCTTGAAGGCGGCGGGCTACGTGGGTGGTGTCGGTGAAGTCCCGATCGACCAGCCCAGAGGGAACCTGACCGGTGATCCCTGGTTTACCGATGGGTTCCGCGCCGTGCTCTGGATCACGTCCGAACCAACACCGATCAGTGACCTGAAATTTTTCAAATGGCGCAACCCACTTGAAATCAACCTGGGACGTAAGCAATGACGACAACCGCTGACCGCACCGTTCGCATCATCGGCGTGCCCCTGGACCTGGGCGCCAGCCGCCGCGGCACTGACGTCGGGCCTTCGGCCCTGCGCATTGCCGGCCTCGGCCGCCAATTGCGGCGTATGGGTTATACCGTGGCACGTGAGGAGGACGTGCCCGCCCCGGCCATGGAGACCGGTACGCCGGAAGACATTGAAGCCCGTTTCAAGCCACAGATACTCGATGTGTGCACGCGACTGGCTGAACGCGTGGTGACGATTCTCGAGGACGGAGATTTTCCTTTGATTCTGGGCGGGGATCATTCCATCGCGATGGGTACGTTCGCCGGCACAGCCAGTCATTATCGAAACCGGGGCGAGCAGGTCGGACTGATCTGGTTCGATGCGCATGGGGACATGAACATACCCGGCGTCTCCCCTTCCGGCAATATCCACGGCATGCCGCTGGCGCACCTGTTGGGCAAGGGCGACGAAGACCTCAGGAACATTCAGGGTTTCAGCCCCAAGGTCAATCCGGAGAATGTAGCCCTGATCGGTATCAGGGATATTGACGCCGGCGAGCGCAAAATCATCAATGATTCCGGTATTCACGCTTTCACCATGCGCGAAATCGACGAGCACGG
>CALDVW010000101.1 GCA_937924405.1 uncultured Lysobacterales bacterium | reverse complement strand
AACCTGTTTACCCTGGCCGAATCTCTGGGCGGCGTGGAGAGCCTGATAGCGCATCCGGCGTCCATGACACATGCCGCTGTCTCCGAGCAGGACCAGGCTGCCGCGGGCATCAGTCCGCGCCTGTTCAGATTATCCGTCGGTATCGAGCATATCGATGATCTGCTGGCTGATCTCAGCGGCGGGTTTGAAGCAGTGCGGCAGCAGCGGCAGCACGCAAAAGTGAGGAGTGTAGCCTGAGGCTCGCTAGCGATTCTGCCAGGCGAGCATTCGCTCGATAACGTCCGCAGGCTGGATAAGATCCATCACCCCGGGCTGTTCGATGCGGCTTCCCCAACGCAATTCCTGCGCTTCGGCGTCGCGGTATTTGCGAGCGGCTGCTTCAAAGCGGTCCACGCACAGGTCCAGGCTGTTGTAAGGCCCTGATCTTTTAGACCAGGTCGGGGCATAAAGCCCGATAACGGGCGTATTCAGTGCTGAAGCAATGTGGGTCGGGCCGGCGTCCGGTGATATCACCAGGTCGGCACGCTGCAGCATGGCTTTCGATTGTTCCAGGGTGTCTTTGCCGACCAGGTTGATACAGGCTGATTTCATCATTGACTCGATCTCCTGTCCCATGTTTTGCTCGAGTTCGCTTGGGCCTCCGGACAGGACGACCTGCATCCCCATTTCAACAGCCGCAAAATCGGCCACTTCGGCATAATATTCAGCCCGCCAATTTCGTAGGACATGGCTGGAGCACGGACTGATCAGCAGCACCGGCGCATCGCTGGCCAGTTGCCGGGCTACCCAGTCATGCGCCTGTTGGCCGATGGGCAGGTCCCAGCGGGGAGTCTCCACATCGATTCCGAGCGCTCTGGGAAATTCCAGGAATCCCTGCACCTGGTGCTGGAATGGTACTTCGGCTACCTTCTGCCTTGAGAACCTGTGATGGAAATCTCTCGACCTGGCCCGGTCCCAGCCTATCCGAACGGGTGCACGGATCAGGCGGCTGAGCAGGTTTGCCCGTGCAGCAACCTGCATATGGAACAGGACATCGAAGCGCCGGTCACGCAATTCCTGACGCAACCCCTTGATCGAATCCCAGCCACCACGTTTGTCGAACACGATGAACTCGACACCATCCAGGCCGCTTAGCAAGCGGTGCTCCAGCTTGCCGATGATCCATGTGATTTGCGTACCCGGTGCGTTGTCCTGGATTGACCGGATTACCGGAACAACATGCGTGGCGTCTCCCAGCGCCGAAAGCCGCAGGATGCAGAGCCGTCCAATTGCATGATCTCCTGGCGCCATGATTGTATCCCGGTCGACGCAACTTCGATTGACGTGCCAGCGGGCTAAAAGCACAATGACTGCGAGTGAAAGCCCGCACGCACAAACAGGATTCCCTGACCATTGTATATGATGCTGATCGTATTCAGCAGCCCGGTGTTCACCTGTTCGACCCGCAACACTGGAAACGGCAGGGCAGGCTGGTGGGCGAAGCGCAAGGTCGCGGCAGCGCATTATTCCTGGAAACAGACTTTGCGCCAGCGGTCCTGCGCCGGTATTTGCGCGGTGGCTGGGCCGCCCGCTTCAGCCGCGACCGTTACCTGTTTACCGGCTTTGAGCGGTCCCGGCCGCTGGCGGAGTTCCGCATCCTGAAAATACTGCTTGCTGCCGGATTGCCTGTACCGGAACCGTTGGCGGCGATGTGCCGGCGGCAAGGCCTGTTCTACACCGGCTGGCTGTTAACCTGCAGGATCGCGAACGCGGACCCGCTCGCAGCCTTGATCAGCGACCGCGCCGGCGACCCGTCACTGTGGCGGGAAACGGGCCGTTGTATCAGAAAATTTCATGACTTTGGGCTGGTTCACGCTGATCTGAACGCGAGGAACGTCCTGGTCGACCAAAGCGATCGCATTTACCTGATTGACATGGATCGTGCCCGGATTTACAAAAACAGCACAAGTGGTTTTGGCGCCAACCTCAAACGCCTGAAGCGGTCCCTGGTAAAGCTGTGGCCGGCAACCGTCGGGGTTGAGCTGGAAATTTGCTGGGACCAGTTACAGGCGGGGTACCGGAACCCATGACCCGGCGCCCCCGTCATCCCTTACGTATCCTGGAATCCCGCAGAATGACCCTGGTAGCGGCCACGCCCGAGCTAGTGAGTGCGGATCTCGGCGGCAGGGGGCAGTTCAGCGATGCAATCGGTGCCGAAATACCCGAAAATTGGCCGCCGGAGCTATTTGAAAGCACCTCCATGAGGGTGGCGCTGGAGCAATTGAGTGACCCAAACGAGCACGGCTGGTCAATCTGGTACCTGTTGTCGCGCAAGCACGACCCGCCGCGGGTGATGGGTATCTGCGACTTCAAGGGCAAGCCCGGTGAAACAGGTGTGGTCGAGATCAGCTATTCTGTTCTGAAACAATACAGGGTGCAGGGTTATGCCACCGAAGCGGTCGCCCGGCTTGTGGTCTGGGCCTTCAGTCACCAGAATGTGGCCGAGGTCACTGCGGAAACCATGCCGCATCTGCGGCAATCAATTCGCGTGATGGAAAAAAATGGATTTGACTATGTGGGAATCGGGTCGGAACAGGGGGTGGTTCGGTATGCCGTTAAAAAGCCTGCCGGCCTTTAAAGCTGTCTTGCTGATTTGCCTTAGCGCCACGCTGCAGGCAGATATTCTGGTCACCCAACTGGCCAACGAGGGTGTGATTGTCAGCGATGGTGAAACCCGCATCATGATTGACGGGATGGTGGTGGAGCCCTACTCGGTTTACGGTGGGCTACCCCCGGACGCCGCAAACCAGTTTAACCAGATCAGCGGCCCTTTTTCCGGGATCGACCTGGCCCTGGTCAGTCACCGCCACCACGACCACAATCAACCGGAATTTGCGTGCCGTTTTATGCAGAGCAGCGAAGTGACCCGGCTCGTTTCATCACCCCAGGTGCTGGGCCTGATGCGTGAAAAATGCAGGCAGTTTGTTACGACCAGCCCCCGTGTCAGGGAGATCAGCCCGGATTATGAACAAGCGCACGAGTTCCAGCGGGGCAGCGCAGACATCACGGTATTTCCGCTTAGTCACGGCACCCGGAAGTACTCACGCATTCAGAATTTCGGCCACCTGATCAAAATGGGCGGCCTGACCGTTTTGCACGTGGGAGACGCCGCCATGGATGATACGGACTTCGCCCGCTTTGGCCTGGACCAGGTTGAAATCGATATTGCCCTGATTCCGTTCTGGTTTTTCCAGCCCGGCCCCGGCGAGAGTGTGGTCAAAAAATTCATGGACGCGCCGGTTAAGATTGCCGTTCATATTCCACCCGGCGAAATGGAACAGGTGAAGGCTGACATGCAGGCGGGTTTTCCCGGGGTGATAATCCTGGAAAAACCCCTGGAACAGGCCAGTTTCAGTGGGGCCGCCCGGCCACTCCCGTGACCGGAGTTTCGCTGCCTTCGATGTAACAGAGATTATCCAGTCTGAGCTCAGAGGTATCCCTCAGCTGAATGTGCGAGTAGCGGTCGAGTAACACCTCCTCGTTACGCACTTCGTAGCGGTTCGGGTCGACAAAATAATCGCTGCAAAAATCTTGCAGCCGTTCTTTCATGTGCGGGTACAGCAATGCATCGTAATGATTCACGTTAAGCGCTTCGTCCCAGTACTCGTTGACGTGGTCAGCCCAGGTAAACGGGCGCTGTATCGCCCAGCCGTCGTCCACCCAGGTCAGTATGGCGGGCTTGCCGGGAATGATGTCATCCTCGAAAAGACTGCGGTAGAAGAGGTAGCCCTCGTAGTTGGCCACCAGGTCGGCATTTGAATAGACGCCCGTGGTCATCTGGCCGAAAAGCGCCCGCTCGGTGTAAGCAGAATGTTCTGCGGCTTTCGATTCGTC
>CALDVW010000100.1 GCA_937924405.1 uncultured Lysobacterales bacterium | reverse complement strand
CCGCGCCAATAAAGCAGATCCTGGGCAGGGATGGGGCCTGCGAACTGTGCGCGGAATGCCGGGCTGTCATCCATGAAAAGGCTTTGTATGCTACCGGGCGACATCGAGTCGGAGAGACCGCTTTTGGAGTCCAGGGTAGTGTCCGGAATACCCCACAGTGGACTCGTCAGGCGCGGGAAAAGCAGGAACAAAGCCAGGCCTACGGGAATGGCCAGCGCCAGCAAGCGGATGCTGAAACTGACTTCTGAAAACAGGGAGGCCTTAATGACCGGGGGCTCGCCCTCGTTATCCCAGGCCTCTGCCCGCTGTAATTGCGTGAGCGTGATCAAGGCCAGGATCACCGTGGCAGCGCTGTATACCGGCATGATGACGCCTTGTGTGAAAAGGAACTGGGTAGTGCACAAAAACAGGCTGAAACACACCACAAAACGGGCATCCCGGATTTTGTAGCATTCAATCATTTTCAGCGCCAGCATGACGGTCAACAGGCTGACTGCAGCCCTGCGGCCGGAAAGGTCGCCGTAAGAAATAAACAAGGCGGCCAGTGCCAGTGCTGTCAGGCCGTGCCGGATCAGCGCAGGCAAAGGTTTCCAATGCCTGAATTCAGAACCGATTCTCCAGGCCAATGGCAACAATGCGGCCAGAATGACCGGCGCCGGCATGCGCGGGAGTTGAGGAAGCATTGCCACCGTCAATGTGGCAATAACCCACAGCATGGCTTTACGTGACGGTTCGATCATGGCTTGAATAACGCCAGAATTTCAAGACAGGCATTGCGATGATCTTCGCCCAGGTCAGCGGGCAAGGCGGCACCGGGCATTTCCAGGCTATAGGGGATTTGGCGGCGCTCGGCTCGCAGCAGCCAGGCGGTCAGTATGGAAAGCTTGTGTTCCGTATCGCCGCCGCCCATCAGGTACCAGTTGAGTTCACAGGCCTCTTCGATTGGCGATTCCATTTCCCGCGAATAAAGTTTCTGATGCCGGGCGCTGGTCCGCCAGGCAATCCTGCGCAATGGATCACCTGGTCGATACTCGCGTAATCCGTGAAGATGTTCACCTTCACCTTTGTGCGATGCACCGATTTCACCATGTCCTGTTTTCGGCAAAGGCGGTGGATTGGGGGCCGGCATCGGATAAACCAGGCACCTCGCGTCGGGGATAATAACCGACCACGCACGGAACAGGCCGAGAGGATAGCGGTTTTCAATGCGGAAGGGATCCATTTTTATCCAGCCGCGCTGAAAGGTGGGTTGTTTGAGTGCGAGTTGCGCCGGGCTCTCGGCCTGGATATCCGTGCAATCGCCTGCTTGTGAAGATACGGCCTGGATGGCAAAACGGTTTCGACCCTCCGTGTTTTTGAGCAACACCCGGAACCTGGCGCTGTCGCCGGCAAACACTGGTTTTGCCCTGATCGAGTTGACGGTGATTCCGACCAGGTTGCGGTAGGCCAGCAGGGTGGTCAGCTGGGCGATGGAGGCCAGCAGAAAGCCCAGCATCAATGCCATGTTGTTGTTGAAATTGAGGCCACCCAATGCCGTTAGTGCGAGTAGCATCCCGAACCAGAAACCAAAACGGGTGGGCATGACGTAAATGTGCCGGTATTCGAAAGTCAGGGGCAGTTGGGTCACACCCCTGCGCTGTCTTACCCGTTCCAGAATCCAGAAATCGAAGCGCTGCCCAAGCCCTGCTTTCTCTTTGGCGATCACGCTGGAATTCATTCTTTTCCGTCCCTGGATTTATCTGCTCAGGGAATGGGGACCTGGCCCAATAAATTTTGGATCTGTTCCTCGGGAGACTGGCTGAAGCCCGAGGTCGGGCTCAGGCGGTGTCTGGCGAGGCCTGGAAAAACGGCCTTGACATCTTCGGGGGTCACGAATTCCCGATTATCCAGGAAGGCGAGGGCGCGACTGGCTCTCAGCAATGCAATTCCGGCGCGAGGCGACAAACCGGTTTCGAACCAGCGCTCATCACGGGTTTCCTTCAACAAGGCCTGTACATAGTCGAGCAGGTTTTCACTGACATGCACGTTTTCACAGTCATCCTGAAGAGCTTTGACGTCATCAGGCGTCAACATCGACTGCGTTCGGTCGAGTAACCGCGCGCGATCTTCTGTTACCAGCAGTTCGCGTTCTGCCGCTGGATCCGGATACCCCAGCGAAAAGCTAAGCAAAAACCGGTCCAGTTGTGAGTCGGGAAGAGGGTAGGTGCCAACCAGGTCCAGCGGGTTTTGCGTCGCCATGACGAAAAAAGGGCTGGGAAGGATATGCGTGTCATTTTCGATGGTTACCTGGCCTTCGGCCATTCCTTCCAGCAAAGCGCTTTGGGTCTTGGGTGTGGCGCGATTGACTTCGTCCGCCAGAATAACCTGGGAAAAAATCGGGCCGCGATGGAGTTCGAAAACGTCTTTCTCGCGCTTGTAAATCGAAACCCCCAGGATATCCGCCGGCAACAGGTCGCTGGTAAACTGGACACGTTGATAATCTGAACCGATCACCCGGGCCAGGGCGTGTGCGAGCGTGGTTTTACCCACACCGGGCACGTCTTCTATGAGCAGGTGTCCGCGGGAAAGCAGGCAGCAGAATGCCAACCCCACTTGCTCTTCTTTGCCCAGTAGAATGTTGTTGACCGCAGCCCTTGCTTCCAGCAAGCGCGAATGCCGGCCTTCAGGTCTTTCTTTTGCCGGGATGACCGTACTGTTCATAGTCCCTTATCCAGTAGTCATTAATTGGTAAAACTCAATCGATGACGAAGTATACCATTCGTCCGAAAAGCCGGTATATTCAGAAGCATGTCTGTCACAGCCCTGATTTTGCCAGGTGGAGGCGCTCGCGGTGCATACCAGGTGGGTGTTCTCAAGGCCATCTGTGAAATGGCCGGACCAGGCGGTAACCCTTTTCCGGTGATCTGCGGAACTTCCGCGGGGGCAATCAACGCCGTCGTGCTTGCCAGCCATGCGCATGAATTTGAAACGGGAGTTGAACGGCTGGAAAACTTCTGGTCGACGATGTTTTGCGCCAGGGTTTATCGCACTGACCCCTGGACAGTTTTTAAATCCGGATTACGCTGGGCTCTATCGCTGTCGTTGGGCGGGCAACTGGTTACCCACCCCAAGTCGCTGCTGGACAATACGCCCCTGCGTCAGTTTCTGGACCAATCGCTCAAGCTGAACGGGATCCGTACCGCAATCGAGAGGGGTGACTTGCGCGGGCTCAGTATAACTGCGTCCGGCTACACTTGTGCCGCTGCAATCAGCTTTTTCCAGGCCTCGATGGATATTGAGCCCTGGAGCAGGGCCCGCCGGCACGGCCAGCGGACTGATATTGATGTCAGTCATCTCCTGGCTTCGGCTGCTCTGCCATTACTGTTTCCGGCGGAACGCATCGGTAATGAATACTTCGGTGACGGCGGCATGAGGATGCTGGCACCCCTCAGTCCGGCCATCCACCTGGGTGCCGACCGCGTTGTGGTCATAACCACCCGGGATGAAAAGCCCGACCCCCCGCCGGAGGATCCGGTGCCTTATCCGTCACTGGGTGAGATTGGCGGCTATTTGCTCGACACCATTTTCATGGACACGCTCAATGCCGACCTGAAACGCCTGGATCGGGTCAACCGGACGATCGGCCTGTTAAGCGAGGAAAAGTTAAAGGAAAGCGGCCTCAGGCAAATTGCACCCCTCGTGATCCGTCCCAGCCGTGATTTGCGCGAGGTCACTCACGAACATATGGACGACATTCCACGGGCAGTTCGCACCCTGTTGCGTGCGCTCGGCGGTTGGGGCAGGGACTGGCGAATGGCCAGCTACCTGCTATTCGAATCAGCGTATTGCCAGGAACTGATCAGCCTCGGATACGAGGACGGAATGCGCCAGCGCAGCGAAATAATGGAATTTCTGTCTTCTTGATTTGCTTAAGACGGCAGTTCGCTGTTTGCCGCGGGCCTGAAGGCAGGTTCTTCGAAGCCTTCGATCTCCCCGCGGGTAAAATCATCCACATTGATGACCGCCCATGTGGCCTCCTGGGCCAGTTTGACCGTGGTAGCCTGCTCTTCAGTGATGACCCCGGTTTCAACGGCTTTTTGAACCAGCTTCCGGTAATTTTCATACGTTACCGGTTCTTTCAGTGCATTTTGTATGGCGCTCTCGGCATTGGTGGATGTCAACACCAGGTGGAAGGCGGTATGAACCCGGCCGCTGGCGTCATCCTGGTCTGAGATATATACCCCCGATACCAGGCGGTCACGGCTTTCATTTTCAGACAGCAGGATTTGAGCAACGTCCTTACCAGTACTATCGGAAGGCTTTGAATAAGGCAGGCCGAATGGGAAAATGACCCATTTCACCAACCGCCCGATTCCGGGGACTGGAAAATTGTCGAGCACGCCCTTCAGGCTTTCCTGGATGATGCAGAGGCTGTCTTCCAGCGCCCAGCAGAGCAGGGGCAGGTCTTCTTCCGGGCGTCCGTCGTCCTCGAATCGTTTGAGAACAGCACAGCACATGTACAGGTGGATCAGGGCATCAGCCAACCTGCCGGACAGTTTCTCCCTGAATTTGAATTTTCCGCCGAGCATGACCAGCACCAGGTCAGCAGTAAAACTGAATGCTGCACTCATTCGCGTGACCTGGCGGAAATAGTAGGCTGTAGGGCCGCGGATTGGTGAATGGGTAGCCAGACCCCCGGTCAGGCCCAATAACAGCGATCGAACCATGTTGCTGATGTTGTGGCCTACATGTGAAAAAAAGGCTTTGTCAAAATCTTTGCGGGCTTCCTGCTTTGGATTGCGCGCCGCGTTCATTTCCTTCAGCAACCAGGGATGGGCGCGGATGGCCCCCTGGCCAAAAATGATCAGGGAACGGGTCAGGATATTAGCGCCTTCCACGGTAATTGCGATGGGCAGGGCCTGGTAAGCATGCGCCAGGTAGTTACTCGGCCCGGTGATAATGCCCTTGCCACCGTGTATGTCCATGGCGTCATTGATGCAATGGCGGTTTCCTTCTGTGAGTTGGTATTTGAGAATCGCCGACAGCACGCCGGGCCGCTCGCCCTGGTCCAGTGCGACAAGGGTCAACAGCCGGGCTGCGTCCATGCGGTAACTGCGGCCGCCTATTCGCGCCAGGGGCTCTTCTATTCCTTCAAACTTACCTATGGGAATGGCGAATTGTTTTCGGATACGGGCATAGGCGCCGGACAGCAGTGCAGCCATTTTGCCACCGGCGGTTCCCAGTGCGGGCAGCGAAACAGACCGGCCCGCCGCCAGGCTTTGCATGAGCATCCGCCAGCCCTGGCCAATGCGTTCCTGCCCGCCGATAACCCAGTCCATCGGGATGAACACGTCTTCGCCCCGGGTTGGACCGTTCATGAAAACGGCGCCTACCGGCATATGACGCTTTCCGATTTCGACGCCGGCGGTGTCAGCGGGTATCAGTGCACAGGTTATACCAAGGTCTTTCCTGTCTCCCAGCAAGCCGTCCGGATCCATGGCCCGGAATGCCAGGCCCAGCAAAGTGGCAACCGGCGCCAGGGTGATGTAACGCTTATTCCAGGTCAATCTCAGTCCCAGGACACGCTTGCCATTGAAATCACCTTCACAGACTATGCCGACGTCACTCATGCCGGCCGCATCGGATCCGGCCACGGGCGAGGTCAGTGCAAAGCAGGGTATTTCCTCTCCTTTTGCCAGCCGGGGCAGATAATACTTTTTCTGTTTCGCTGTTCCATAGTGAAGCAGCAGTTCACCGGGACCCAGCGAGTTGGGGACCATAACGGTGATCGCCGTCGTAATGTTACGGCTGGCGAGTTTCATCACGACAGCCGAGTTGGCCTGCGCAGAAAATTCCAGGCCGCCGAACTCTGCGGGGATAATCATGCCGAACATGCGGTGCTCACTGATGAAATCCCAGATTTCATCGGGCAGCCTGCGATGCCGGTCGCAAATCTCCCAGTCGTCCGCCATGCGGCAGAGCTCTTCAACCGGCCCGTCGAGGAAAGCCTGCTCTTTTTCGGTCAACGATGGAGCCGGAACTTTCAGCAGGTTTTTCCAGCGTGGGCGACCGGAGAATATTTCGGCTTCCCACCAAACGGTCCCCGCATCGAGTGCTTCCTGTTCCGTTTCGGACAATTTCGGCAATGCCTTGCGGAACCAGCCATACAGCCGGTCACTGATCAGCAGGCGCCGCAGCGGGGTAATGGAGAATCCCATCAGGGTGACGGCCACTATACCGTTGGCGAACCTGAACCAGCTGGGCACGTAAAACAGGTGCCGCAGTTCGGTCCACGCCACCGTCAGGCCGACCATGATGGCCATGGAAATCAACAAAGGAACCCGGTTGTAGGCCAGGAGGAGAACGGTGAGAACCAGGATGAGAAAATAGAGTATTTCCATCAATGTCAGCCATCATATGTTTGACGGGAAGTGGGGGTCAAGAAGGGCTCTTCGCCCGATTGCACCACGGGGCTTCAGGCCGTAGAATCAGTGGGATATATAAACGAAAAATAGGAAAATTCCCGCTTGCGGGATTTTTATTATAAATTAGATAGTTATAAGGAGTTCATAAGTGCCTGTCGAGAGAACACTTTCCATTATAAAACCCGATGCAGTGGCTAAAGATGTCATCGGAGAAATCTACAGCCGTTTTGAGCGCGCCGGTCTGAAAATTGTCGCCGCCAGAATGAAGCGACTTTCCCAGGCTGATGCCGAAGAATTTTACATGGTTCACCGCGAACGCCCCTTTTATGCCGACCTGGTGGGTTTCATGACTTCAGGGCCGGTTATGATCCAGGTTTTGGAAGGTGAAAATGCAATTTCACTGAACCGCGAGCTGATGGGGGCAACCAATCCGCAGGAAGCAGCACCCGGAACGATCAGGGCCGATTTTGCACAGAGCATCGATGCCAACGCGGTCCACGGTTCTGACGCCCCGGAAACCGCGGCTGTCGAAATCGCCTGCTTTTTTACTGAATCCGATATCTGTTCCAGGTAACGATGCGGCCAGCCTGATATGAATAAATACCGCAGCACGTGAGACTCGCCTGATGAGTGTAACGGAGACTCGCATCAATCTATTAGACCTGGACCAGGTCCGGATGCGGGCCTTCTTCGAATCGATCGGCGAAAAGTCTTTTCGGGCCCAGCAGGTTCTCAAATGGATATATCACCAGGGCGTTACTGACTTTGACGAAATGAGCAACCTCAGTCTGGAGTTGCGTCAGAAGTTGCAGCGCCTGGCGGAAATTGACCCTCCAAAAATATTGAAAGAACAGGTTTCCCGGGATGGCACCAGTAAATGGCTGATGGGTTTTGGCGGCGGTAACGCTGTCGAGACCGTGTTCATTCCCGAACCCAACCGTGGCACGCTTTGCATTTCTTCGCAGGTGGGCTGCGCCCTCAATTGCACGTTTTGCTCCACCGGAGCTCAGGGCTTTAGCCGTAACCTATCGACCGGCGAGATCATTGGCCAGGTCTGGCTTGCAGCCCGCGCTCTGGGTCATGAGCGCAATGGCAAGCGGCGCATAACCAATGTGGTACTGATGGGGATGGGTGAGCCGCTACTGAACTTCGATGCGGTGGTCGGGGCCCTGTCGCTGTTGCGGGATGACCTGGGATTTGGCCTGGCTGCCAGGCGCGTTACGTTATCGACCGCCGGACTGGTTCCCGGCATTGACCGGTTGCGCGAGACAATAGATGTAGCCCTGGCAGTATCATTGCACGCGCCTGAAGATTCACTGCGCGAAACCCTGGTGCCATTGAATCGCAAATACCCCATCAGGGAATTGATGCGCAGCTGCGCCGATTATGTATCTGATAAGCACAAACGATCCGTAACGTTTGAATACACGCTGATAGATGGTGTGAACGACCATCCCGAGCACGCCAGGTCACTGGTCAAGCTGCTCAGGAGGCAACCCAGCAAGTTGAACCTGATTCCTTTCAATCCGTTTCCCGGAACGAAGTACCGTTGCTCCCCCGAATCCCGTATCCGTAAATTCCAGGAAATTGTCATGGCGGGTGGGCTGATCGCCACGGTACGAAAGACCCGGGGTGAGGACATCGATGCCGCCTGCGGGCAACTGGTCGGTAAAGTATTGGACCGCACGCGGAGAAGTGAAAGGCTCCGTGAGCAAATGCAAAGGACCTGAATCATTGAGAACCCTGATCCTGTCATGCCTCGTTTTATTAGCAGCCTGTTCATCAACGCCGGACAATTCCAAGGAAGATTCCAGGAAAGCGGCCGAAACCAATGCGTCACTCGCCCGGAGTTACATGGACAGGGGACAATACGAAATTGCCCTGGAAAAACTGAAAAGGGCGGTGGCTCACGATAAAACCTATGCTCCGGCACATACCCTGCTGGCCATTTTGTACGAAACCATTGGTGAAGACGATCAAGCGGAAAAGGAATACAAAATGGCCGTTAAATACGACCCTGAAGATGGGGATGTGAATAACAATTACGGTGCATTTCTTTGTGCGAGAGGAAAAAGCAAGGAAGCCGAGCGTTATTTCATGACAGCAGTCAAAGATCCGTTCTACTCAACGCCGGAAGTAGCTTACGCCAATGCCGGTTCCTGTGCGCTTGAACAGGATGATCTGGACAAAGCCGAGATCTTTTTGCGACAATCTCTTGGGTATAACGATCAACTGGCCACAGCCCTGCTTCCGATGGCTGAAGTCAGCTATCGCAAGGGAGCTTATCTGCAAGCGCGGGCGTTTCTGCAACGGTATGAATCGGTTGCCCAGATGACCGAGGAAAGCCTTCAGATGGGATTCCGGATCGAGTCGGAACTGGGCGATCAGGAATCCGCAAGCCGTTATCGAACCGAACTCCTGGAACAGTTTCCAGGCTCCTTAAAGGCGAACGGGACAGCAAGCCGGGAACAATAATGCACAGTCAGCAGGAACTGATACCCATGAGGCCTGGAGATATTCTCCGGTACGAAAGGGAACAGAAAGGACTCACCATCGAACTGGCTTCCAGCCAATCCAAAATCAAGCTATCCGTGCTCGCAGCTATCGAGTCAGGGGAAACCGGTGAAATCCCTTCGGTTTACCTGAAAGGTTACATCAGAAACTACGCCCGATTTCTGGGCATTGACCCGGTTTTGATCGAAGGTCAGATGGAACATGTGCGCGGGGCTGAGCCTGAGGTTCGAACGGTCAATACAGTCAGCTCCAGCAAGGGAAACGCAGAAAGATGGATCAAGGCTTCAAGCTACCTGGTAGCCTCTGCGCTGATCGCCACACTTGCCTGGCAGTTCACGCATGAAGCTGTCAGGTTCTCACAGGGTGATTCCAAGCTGATTTCGGACACGGTTGAGGCGGCCGGGGCCGATGAATCTGGAGGTGACGATTCCGCTTCCACTGCGCGGCCGGCGAATACGCATCTGAATGCTTCGATTGCCTCTGTAGAAATGTTGGAGCAAAGTGGTGAACCCAAGGGCGATTCGGCAGCGGAGCAGGCCTGGGCCGCCATAGGCAGTCAGTCCGGAGCCGAGATTTCGGATCCGCTTCAGCAGCATAGCCTGTCCGTCACCACGTCTGCAGACACCTGGGTCGAAATTTCGGACGCCAGTGGCGAACAGCTCGAGTTGGACCTGATCCGGGCGGGAACGCTGCGTGAATACAATGGCCGGGCGCCGTTCAGCGTCATGATCGGACGGGCATCTGCAGTGGAACTGGCGATGGACGGAGAGGCGGTCGACCTGGGTCCTTACACGCGTGGGAACGTTGCCCGGATGACACTGGACAGCCAGTGAGCTCACCCATTAATTCAATCAGGGGGATGCACGACATCCTGCCGTCGGACATGCATCTCTGGCATCAGCTGGAGAAAACGGTCAGGACCGTGTTTTCCAGCTACGGTTTCAGTGAAATTCGTATACCTGTGGTGGAAAAAACCGAACTGTTTGCCCGGGCCATAGGTGAAGCCACCGACGTGGTCGAAAAAGAGATGTATTCCTTCGAAGACCGGAATGGTGATTTTCTGAGCCTGAGACCCGAGGGTACAGCCGGCGTGGTGCGGGCGGCTATTCAAAATAACTTGTTGTACGCCGCCCCGTTAAGACTGTGGTACATGGGATCCATGTTCCGGCGTGAACGCCCGCAGAAAGGCCGCACACGTCAGTTCCATCAGGTGGGCGCGGAGGTGTTTGGCGCCGCCGGCCCGGATATCGATGCGGAACTGCTTGTCATGTGTCAACGCATCTGGCGCGGTCTTGGCCTGAGCGGGCTGCGCCTGGAAATCAATTCTCTCGGTACCGCCGACGAACGCAGTCAATACCGTAAGGAACTGCACGGGTTTTTATCTGCCAACAGCCAGGAGCTGGACGCGGACAGTCTGCGCCGGCTGGACCGGAATCCGCTGAGAATTCTCGACAGCAAGAATCCGGAAGTTCAGAACCTGCTCAAGGATGCCCCCAGCCTTTACGACTACCTGGGTGATGAATCCAATCAGCATTTTTCGGCTTGCCGAAGCCTGCTGGAAGCATTCGGCGTGAATTACACGGTCAATCCCAGGCTGGTGCGTGGGCTGGACTATTACAGTCACACGGTGTTCGAATGGATAACGGATCAACTCGGCGCCCAGGGCACCGTATGTGCCGGTGGTCGTTATGACGGCCTGGTGGAAATCCAGGGAGGTAGACCCTGGCCGGGTGTAGGATTCGCAATGGGGCAGGAGCGCCTGGTCGAATTGATGCGTAACCAGGCCGAACCGGAGCCGGAAGTGCCACACGTCTATCTCGTCCTGGCCGGCGCCGGGTCGGTTGAAAATGGCCTCAAACTCGCAGAGCAACTACGCGAGCACGTCCCGGGGATCAGGGCCCAGTCCAATCTGGGGGGTGGCAGTTTCAAATCCCAATTCAAACGGGCAGATAGAAGCGGCGCGCGACTGGCCATTGTCCTGGGCGAAGACGAACTCCGGCTCGGGCAGGCCACCATCAAGCACCTCAGGGATGACACGTCCCAGGAACAAGTGGCCCTCGACCAGTTGAGCACCTGGTTCAGGCAGTGGCTGGGTCAGGAAACAGGAAGCAAAGACCCAGGGGCGTAATGGTTCTGAGATAAGACCAAAGAAGTGCCGGCCCGCTACCTTTGCGTGCTAAAATACCCCGCTTTATTTTTGGAACTGATTATGGTTGAAGTTTACGACGCCCACGAGCAGGGTGAAATCGTCAAAAAATGGCTGAGCGAGAACGGCAGCGCCATTGTTATGGGCCTCGTCATCGCGTTTGGTGGCCTGTTTGGTTTCAAGCAGTGGCAAAGCTGGCAGACCAGCAATCGCCAGGAAGCCTCCGTCGAATTCCAAGTGATGGGGGAATACCTGACCGCGAATCAACTGGACGCGGCCATGGCGAATTTTCAGAAGCTGAAGGACGAACACGCCAAATCACCCTACACGTCCCTGGCGGCCTTGCTGATGGCTCGAGCCCGGCTCGAGGTGAACCAGCCCGACCTGGCAATCAGCCAGCTCGAATTCGTGGTGGAAAACGGTTATCCAAAGGCTCTGACTGTCGTGGCCCGCGAACGCCTGGCTCGAGTGCTGCTGGATCAGGGCGATGCCGACGGGGCGATGACTGTGCTGAACGGGGCGCAGGATATTTTGGGGTTTGAATCCCGCTATGCCGAGGTTCGCGGTGATATTCACTTCGCGCAGGGCCGTACTGACGAAGCGCAGGCTGCCTACCTGGAAGCACTTGAAACTCTTGAAGCCGGTGCCGGCGACCGGGTCAAGCTGGTGATGAAGCTGGAATCAATGGGGGCAGTGATACCCGGGGATGGAAGTGAATCGTGAAACGTCTTCTGTTCGCATTGGTGCTTTGTGGGCTGTTGCTTCAGGGCTGTAGCTGGATCAAAAGCTGGGGCGATGAAGAGCCGGGTGATCCGGCCGCGCTGGTTGAGTTCGAGCCGTCATTGAAACTCGGCAAAGTCTGGTCTACGAACATTGGGGACGGAATGGGCAAAGCCGGGCTCAGCATGGGGCCGAGATACTCTTCCGGCGCTTTGTTCGCAGCGGATCACAAAGGCCGCCTGGTGTCAGTTAATGCCGAAACCGGCAGCAAGAACTGGGAACTGAAAACCGAACAGGCGTTTTCGGGCGGGCCAGGCCTGGACGAAGAACAGATATACATGGGCACCATCGACGGCCGGGTGGTTGCGTATGAACGCAGCAGTGGCAGCGAATTATGGAATGCCCAGGTCTCATCCGAGGTACTCGCGCCGCCGGAATCCGCCGATGGGATAGTGGTGGTTCGTTGTATTGACGGGCGTGTTTTTGGGCTTGATCCCGTTAACGGCCGGCGCATCTGGATATACGACCACAGCGTTCCCCTGCTCACGATGCGGGGTAATGCAGATCTGCTGGTCCGGGCCGGTATTGTTTTCGTGGGCTATGACGACGGCAGTGTTGTCAGTCTGCGGCTCACCGACGGCAGCGTGGTCTGGAACCAGGTCATTGTCTCACCGGAAGGACGAACAGAACTGGAACGCCTGGCCGACGTTGGGCAGCAGATGGTGATCGTGGCGTCCGACCTGATCGTGTCCAGTTACAAGAACCGTGTGGTTTCGCTGGCAGCCGATTCAGGCCGCCTGTTGTGGTTCAAGGAAGTTTCTTCAGCCACTGGCATACAGGTTGACCGGACCAAACTGGCCATCAGCGAGTCGAATGGTGATCTCTGGATGCTGGACCGGCGTAACGGTTCGACCACCTGGAAAGTCGACCGGCTGACGAATCGTGGCCTTACCCGGCCTGCGTTTTATGGCAACTATGTCGTTGTAGGAGACATGGAGGGATACCTTCATTGGCTGGATTCCGATATCGGCTCATTCGTGGCCCGGGAGCGGGTGGGTAAAAAAGGGTTTGCAGCTGCGCCTTTGACAGTAGGCACGACGCTCTTCGTGCTCACGCATGATGGCAAATTGACCGCTTTGCGTGCAGGTGCGGCGCTGTAGCATCTGCCCGGCGCATCCACAGTGCTTCCAGTAGTCGCCATAGTCGGAAGGCCGAATGTCGGCAAATCCACCCTTTTCAATGCGCTCACGCACACTCGCGACGCCCTGGTTGCGGACGTTCCAGGCGTCACCCGGGATCGTCAATATGGAATCTCCCGCGTCGGCAAAGCCGCTTGCCTGCTGGTGGATACAGGTGGGCTGGTAAGCAATGCCGAGGGTATTGATTATCTGACAGCCCAACAGGTTCACCAGGCAATTGAAGAATCCGAACTGGTCCTTTTCATCGTCAGTGCACGTGACGGCCTCACCACGGAAGACCAGGAAATAGCCGCTCTGCTCAGGCGTTCGTCACGTGATGTGTTGATGGTTGCAAACAAGATTGACGGCATGGATGAAGACACCGCCCTGCTGGATTTTGCCAGCCTCGGCATGGGCGATTTGTTGCCGGTGACGGCGACCCATCGCCGCGGACTGGATGCGATGATGAAAGAGGTTCACCGCTGCCTTCCGGTCCGCTCCGGCATGGATGAAGAGCCTGAAGATCCCGACCGGATGCGCCTTGCCATAATCGGCCGCCCGAACGTGGGTAAGTCCACCCTGGTAAACCGCCTGCTGGGCGAGGAGCGGGTTCTCGCCTTCGACCAACCCGGAACCACCCGGGATTCCATCAGTGTTCTGTTGGAGCGTGACGGTCAGAAGTATGAGCTGATCGATACGGCCGGTGTCCGGCGGCGCTCCAGGATCAATGAAGCAGTTGAGAAATTCAGTACGATTAAAGCCCTGCAGGCCATTGAGCGCGCTCACGTCGTCGTGTTAATGCTCGATGCGCGGGAAGGCCTTACTGACCAGGATACAACACTGCTGGGTCATGTCTTGACCCAGGGCAGGGCGCTGGTCATCGCACTGAATAAATGGGATGGGCTGGATGCAGATCACCGCAAGTCCGTAAAGTCCGAACTCGATCGCAAACTTAACTATGTGAACTGGGCCCGGCGGGTGACGATCTCCGCCCTGCACGGATCGGGCATTCAGGAATTGATCGACGCCGTTCAGCAGGCCTGGAAGAGCGCGCTGACCGAGTTCAGTACGCCCGAACTGACGCGTGTCCTGGCAAAAGCGTTTGAAGCTCATCAGCCACCCATGAAACACGGCAGGACAGCCAAGCTGCGCTATGCTCACGCGGGCGGGAAATTGCCACCTCGAATCATTATTCACGGCAGCCGCACAGACACTATTCCGGACTCGTACCATCGCTACCTGGTCAATCGCTTTATTCAACACTTCAGGCTCAAAGGCACGCCGGTTTTCATCAATTTCCGGGACAGCGAAAATCCCTACAAGGAGCGGAAGAACAAACTGACCCGCAGGCAAATGGACAAGCGGCGCCGGCTGAAAAAATTTACCAGCCGGAAATCCAGAAAATAGCGGAACGGGATGACCATCGGTTCATGAGCAAACCCACTTCAGTCCCTCTCGAAACGGCTGCCATGGAAGCCGCAGATTTGATCTGTGATGATCGTCCGCTGATCGACATCCGGTCAGACAGGGAGCGTGAACTCGGCGTGCCGGACGGTGCAGTTACAATGAGTCTGGATTCACTTCTGGAACAGTGCCTGAACCCGGGGCAACGGGGCCTGGCAGCCGGCTACGTCATCTGTGCCGAGGGCGTGCGCTCTCTGAAAGCCGTAAAACGATTGAGGGAATCGGGGTTTGACACGTTCAGCAGTGTCAGCGGGGGATTCAAAGCCTGGCGTGACGCCGGTTTGCCAGCCACATTTCCGGCCGGGATGACAGCAGAGCAGTGTGAGCGCTACGCGCGTCACCTGGTCATGCCCCAGGTGGGAGCCGAAGGCCAGAGAAAGTTGCTGAATTCGCGCATACTGCTGGTCGGTCTGGGGGGGTTGAATTCACCTGTGGCACTTTATCTGGCGGCCGCAGGAGTGGGTTCATTGGGGCTGGTGGACCATGACTGCGTTGAACGGAGTAACCTCCAGCGGCAGGTTGTCCACGGCGAAGCAAACCTGGGCGAGCAAAAGGTCAGGTCGGCCATGGCCCGAATCCGGGACCTGAATCCGGATGTCGAAGTCAGGATCTACGATCAAATGATCGACCAACTCAATGCAGAGTCAGTCATCGAGCCCTGGGACATCGTAATCGACGGGACGGACAGTTTTCCCACTCGTTATGCATTGAATGACGCCTGCATTGCCCAGTCAAAACCACTCGTATATGGCGCCGTAATGCGCTACCAGGGTCAGGTTTCGGTGTTCTGGTCCAATCAGCCGCAGCCTGCCGGCAGCAGCGCGCAGGCCGGGCCCTGTTTTCGTTGTCTGATGCCGCTCGAGCCCGGACCCGGAGACGCACCAGCCTGCTCGGAAGCCGGGGTCGTCGGGATTATGCCCGGAATCATCGGAACGCTGCAGGCGAACGAGGCATTGAAGCTCGTGATGGGAATCGGGCAACCATTGATCGGCAGCCTGCTTCTGATCGATGCATTGAACATGGATTTTCGCCGCATGCGAATCCCCGCCAACCCCCGATGCCCTTCGTGTAGCCGGTCCTAGAGACTCCAGGAAGACAGGTTTTTTTCGATATCATGGCGAAAACCGGGGTCGTCGGGCTCCATGTTCGATGGCCAGTGATGCAGCAGATCTCCTTCCCGCCCGAACAGGTACTTGTAGAAGTTCCAGTTTGGCAGGATATCGCTGGTAAATTCTTCGCGCAACGCGATGAACAACGGATGTGAATTTCTCCCGATAACGGACTGTTTTTCCGTCACGGGAAACGTGACCCCGTATTGTGTTGTGCAGAACTGGGCGATTGTCGTTTCATCAGCGGGCTCCTGTTCGCCAAAGTCATTACAGGGAACGCCGATTACGATCAGCCCCGCAGGACGGTATTCTTCATACAGGCTCTGCAACTTGGAGTACTGGCGTGTATAACCACACTCGGATGCCGTGTTGACAATTAATAATGGCTGACCGGCCCAGCGTTCCAGTGGCATACTGGCGCCGCTGAGGGAACGAAATGCATATTCATGTACTCGCATGGCAGATACCTCTCTCTGATTACTCTAAAATACATTGCCCTGGTCCATGGAAAAAGCACTTTTGGTGTTTGATACAACATGAATAAAAATTCAGAACAGACAAGAGCAAAAATTCTTGACGGAAACGAGGTTAGCGCGGCTGTCATCGGAAGCGTTCGCGAATCGGTCGAAGAGCACGTTGCCTCGGGTGGCCGCCGCCCGGGCCTGGCCGTGGTTCTGGTGGGCAGTGATCCGGCCTCTTCAATCTACGTTCGCGCCAAGAGAAGAGACTGTGAACGGGCAGGTATAGCGGCCCGTGATTTCGATCTGGACGAGTCCACCTCGCAGGATGAATTGCTCGCGCTGATCGGGCAATTGAATGCGGATCCTGAGGTTGACGGAATCCTTGTCCAATTGCCGTTACCTCACCAGATTGATGAAGCGGCAGTGACCAACAGTATCCATTCCGACAAGGATGTAGACGGATTCCACGCATTCAACGTCGGAAAACTCGCCCTGCGGCAGCCCGGGTTGCGGCCCTGTACGCCGCGGGGGGTGATCGCGCTGCTACATTATTACGGTATCGCCAACCGCTCGATGCACGCCGTCATCGTTGGTGCGTCAAATATCGTTGGCAGGCCCATGGCGCTGGAATTGCTGTATACCGGTTCAACAGTCACCGTGAGTCACCGCTTCACCCGGAATCTGGAGGAACATGTGAGGAGCGCGGAATTGCTGATCAGCGCGATTGGTAAACCGGGCATCATAGATTCAAACTGGATCCGGCCTGGCGCCATCGTGGTGGACGTGGGCATCAACCGCTTGCCCAATGGAAAACTGGTGGGTGATATCGATTTCGAAACCGCAATTCACCGCGCCGGCTGGATCAGCCCTGTGCCCGGTGGTGTCGGTCCGATGACGCGGGCGACGCTGATGCTCAATACCGCTGAAGCAGCCGGGCTGAAAATAGACTTACCCTACACCCCGCAGCCAACCGGCTAGTTTTGAATCCGCGGCCGGGGCAGGGAAGCGAGACTCCTTGATCTCTGCCTCTTCAATCATCAGGCTTTTTCCAGGATGGCCGCCACCCCCATCCCCCCTGCCGTACAAATCGAGATCAAGCCTCTGCCGCCACCTGCATTTTCGATGATCTGCGCCAGGTTACCGACGATTCGCGCGCCGGTGGCCGCGAACGGATGACCCACCGCTAGACTGCTGCCTTTGACATTCATCCTGCTGCGGTCGATGGAGCCCAGTGCATCATCCCGGCCGAGGCGGTGTTTACAGTAGTCGCCGGACTCCCATGCAGCCAGGGTACATAACACCTGGGCTGCGAACGCTTCGTGAATTTCATAAAAGTCGAAATCCTGAAGCGCAAGCCCGGTGCGCTGAAGCATTTCAGAGACCGCGATTGTCGGCGCCATCAGCAGACCCTCGTCATTTACGAAGTCGACGGCGGAAGTGCGCCCTGCTGTGATGTAGGCCTGGATGGGCAGATCATTCGCCTGCGCCCACTCTTCCGAGGCGAGCAGAACCGCGGCAGCCCCGTCGGTCAGTGGGGTACTGTTGCCGGCGGTCAGCGTGGCATCATCGGAACGGGAAAATACCGTGCGCAGACTGCCCAGTTTTTCCATGTTGCTGTCACCGCGAATGTTGTTATCGCGGCTGACGCCACCCCAGGGTGTCACCAGTTCATCGAAATAGCCTTCATCGTAGGCGCGGGCGGCTTTCTGGTGGCTTTCCATGGCCAGGCGGTCCTGGTCTTCCCGCGAGACACTCCATTCGCGGGCCATGCGCTCACAGTGCTGCCCCATGGAGAGACCGGTCCTTGGTTCCCCGTTGGCGGGGAGCAGTGGTTTCAACTCGGCTGGCCTGAAGCCCTTGAAGGCACGCAGGCGTTGTTTTGCCGAACGGGCAGCACCGGCTTTCACCAGTCGTTGTGAGAACTTGCGGCCGAAAGAAATAGGCGGATCCGAAGTGGTATCCGTTCCAGCGGCGATACCACATTCGATCTGGCCGCTGGCGATTTTGGCGCCGATCATCAACGCGGACTGCAGGCTGGTTCCGCAGGCCTGCTGCAGGGTGATTCCCGGTGTCAATGGTGAAAGCGCGGTGGTCAGCAGGGCTTCACGCGCCAGGTTCCAGTCTTTCGGTTGCGTGGTGACCGCACCGGCCACGACTTCATCCAGTTGTTTGCCGTCGAGGCTGAAACGATTGACAACGCCCTGCAGCGCAGCAGCCAGCATGTCCAGGTTTGTTTTTTCCGAATAGATCGAATTGGAGCGACAAAACGGAATGCGGCTGCCACCAATGACTGCAATTTTGCGCAATGTGTCACTCATCTTCCTGCTCCTTTCTGTTTTCCAGATAGAACAAAGGCCCGCCCCGGAAAGGGGCGAAGCCTGTGCCGAAAACCATACCGGCATCGAGGGCATCGCTGTCTTCAACTATCTCATCAGCAAGGCAGGCCAGGCACTCATCGAAATAGGGCGCCATCAGTTCTTTACTCAAAGATTCCAGGTTAATGTCCTTGACGGCATCCCTGCTTTTTTCAGCTCGTCCCTTTTTCCAGCGGTAGAACCCCTCGCCGCTCTTTTTGCCCAGCTTGCCTTCAGCGACCAGCGATTTGAGAACCTCCGCCTCCTCGGCCGCTTCGTCGCCGCCCAGCGTATGCATGACTCCGAGTCCGACGTCGAGCCCGACGGTATCTGCCAGCTCAACAGGCCCCATCGGCATGCCAAACAGCTCCGCAGCTTTGTCAATGGCTTCTTTAGGAACTTGCCGCTCTCGATATATCTGGAATGCCTTGAGCATGTAGCGGGCCAGCACGCGATTCACGAGGAATCCGGGACTGCTGCGTACAGGTAGCGGAAAACGATTGATTTGATTGCAAAAGGCAGCTCCCCGCTGGATTTCATCCTGCCGGGTTTCCGCGTCATAGACCACTTCAACCAGTGGCATTTTCGCAACGGGGTTGAAGAAGTGAAGCCCGATCAGCCTTTGCGGATTCTGCAGGACGGCCGCGATATCTTTCAACGGAATGGCCGAAGTATTGGTGGCCAGGATGGCCTCAGGCTTGACCCTGGATTCTAGTGCTTTGAACAATTCCTGTTTGGCCTCGAGGTTTTCAAAAATGGCCTCTATGATGACATCAGCCCTGGCTGCCCCTTCACCCTCCACATCGGCGATCAGTCTGCTCTGGGCGCCCGCTATGCGGTCGGCTGTTTTCAGCCTTTTGGCGAACAGTTTCTTCGCCCGTTTCAGGGCGGGTTCAATGTATTTCATTTCACGGTCCTGGAGTGTGACTTCCAGGCCTTGCAGGACCGCCCAGGCGGCAATGTCTCCGCCCATGACGCCGGCGCCTATGACATGAAGCCGGCGGGCCCTGAAGCCCGAGTCCTTGCCGTGGGATTTCAGTTTGTCCATCAGCCAGAAGACCCGGCGCAATCCCCGGGAGGTACTTCCCGTGATCAGCTGGCCAACACGCCTTGCTTCCTCGTCCAGCATCTGTTCTGAATCGCCACCATGCTCCTGCCAGGCTTCGATCAACTCGAACGGAGCGGGATAGTGCTTCGGACTGACCCGGGACGAGGTCTGTTTACGCATCTGCCCGGCCAGGAATTTCCTGGCAGGCCCGATGTTGCTCAGTTTCGCCAGCAACCCGGGTCCGCGGCTTTTACGGCTTTTCAGAACCGCCCGCCGCCCGGCCCAGCGCAGACTGCCGTGTTGACCGACGAGTTGATCGACCAGCCCCAGGCCTTTAGCCTGGTGCGCGCGAAGCATCCGGCCCGTCAGCATGATTTGCATGGCCTGGAAACCGCCCATGAGACGGGTCGTCCTGGCGCTGCCCCCGAATCCGGGATATATCCCCAGTTTCACTTCGGGAAACCCCAGCCGTGTGTGGTCCACATTGCTGGCAATCCGGTAATCGAAACACAGCGCCAACTCGACGCCGCCTCCCAGGCAGTAACCGTCTATAAGGACTGCAGTCGGAAAGTCCAGGTTTTCAACGCGATTGAACAGCTGGTGAACTTCGCGAATAAAGCCTTCTGCCTCTTCGGAGTTTTCCACCTGTTCAAATTCACGCACATCGGCTCCGACTATGAATGAATTTTTCTTTCCGGACTGCAAAACCAGTCCACGAGGCGGTTCTTTTTCGAGTAGAGTCACGATCTGTTCCAGCTCTGTCATGACTTCTCTGGACAGGCTGTTGGTGTTTTCCCCTATACGATCTATGGTCAACCAGCAGACCTGGTCGATGTCGGTTTCCAGCCGCCAGTTTTTAAACTCGGGTTTACTCATGTTCCCGCTCCGTACGGTCAAGTATGGTGACCCTTTATTATGCCATATAGAGAGTCTCGCTTCCCTTCTTTTACCTGCGGTAAAAACCGGCTGCGCTTGACGGCATGATTTGACCCGCTGCGCGGGATGGGAGAGTCTCACGTGCGACGGCAATCCGGGTGCGCTTCTCTGCCTGCGGCAAAACCGCACGCCCTCCATTACCTGCACTTCCCCTCTTTTGGCCTGGAATCAGGGAAGCAAAAAACCGGCTTTTCTCAGCGCCCTGGATAACGCGATCAGGGGCAGGCCGATAATGGCGGTGGGATCGTTCGAAGTCATCGACTCGAGCAGTGAGATGCCGGCACGTTCCGATTTAAAACTGCCGGCGCAGTCCAGTGGCTGATCAAGGTTCACATAACGCTCTATTTCAACGTCTGACAATTCCCGAAAGCACACGTCGGTGGGGGTCGTATGGTCCAGGCGCAACCGCGTTTCAAGGCAAATCACTGAAATCGCCGTAAAAAACTGTACGCGCTTTCCACTGAAATCCTGCAATTGACGGACAGCGTTGGACATGCTGCCGGGTTTTCCAATGATTTTACCTTGACAGGCTGCGACCTGGTCGGAACCGATGACAACCGTTGAGGGTTTATCCGCCGCCACGGCATCGGCCTTCTGACCGGCAAGGCGTGCAACCAGGTCTTCTGCTGATTCGCCATTTAGCCGGGTTTCATCGATGTCAGGTGAGAAAGTTTCGAATTCGAGACCCAGTCGTTCCAGCAACATTCTCCGATAAGGGCTTGATGATGCGAGGATTAAAGATCTTTTGTGTGACTGCTGATGCATTTTTATAGTAAAATAACCCGTTTAAGTCGGGCGGTTGTATTTTTTCCGCTGTCGGAATTGTGAAGCTATGGCTCGTGAATTTCCAGACATTATTGATCCCTGGAAGGCTGCCGACGGACGAAGGACATTCCGGGGCACAATGCCATTGAAGCGGATGCAGCGTCTCGGCCCCCTGATGGTGCCGGAAAGCAACGAGGCGCAGGGGCGGCCAGTTACCTGGAATGATGCGCGGTTTGTGGCGCGGTTTTCGTACGACCCACAGGGGCTGGTAGTCATCCGCATGGATGTAGAGGCCGAGATACCGTTGATCTGTCAACGCAGCCTGGCGCCGTACGTGGAAGTGGTTAAACGCCAAAGTTTGCTTACTGTGATTGGAGACATCGGCGAGCAGGAAGAAATACCCGAGAGCTATGAGCCGGTTTTGGTCGAGCACAAGAGGCTTGCCTTGCAGGACATTGTCGAGGAAGAGCTGTTACTCGCTATTCCCCAGATTCCGCGAAATCCGGATATCGGGGAGATTGAATTATCGACGGATGGTGAAGTCAAACCACCACCCGCCATTGAGGAAGTGAAAACTCACAGGCCTTTTGCCGGATTAGCGGGCCTGATGAAGGCTGATACCGAGGATTGATCCGGGTTCAGGATTGACCGGTACACATTTTTAACGAATTGACTTGGGAGAAATAGTCATGGCTGTACAAAAAAATCGTAAAACACCGTCGAGGCGCGGTATGCGTCGCTCACACGATTCACTCAAGGCACCAACGCTTTCAGTGGATCCGACCACGGGTGAAACTCATTTGCGGCATCACGTGACGCCTGAAGGCTACTACAAGGGCGAGAAAGTCATCGAAACCCCGGTGATGGATTTCGACGACGAATAAGTGAATATTTTCGGACCTGGTGTGGCAACGCTTCACCCGATTTTAGTTGGTCTGAACTTCATTAGCGGCTGAATGAGCGTCCCTGAGAAGACGGTACTGGCCCTGGACGCACACGGTGGCGACCAGGGCCTTGCTGTTTCCGTACCCGCAGCAATCGCTGCGCTGAAGGAAGACACCCAGCTTCAAATCATTCTGACTGGCGACAAAAACGCCCTGCGCGAGGCTATTTTGGCTGTAGACGCTTCGTTGGAGAATCGTTTTGTCATTCAGCATGCCGAATCGGTAATCGCCATGGACGCCAATCCTGCGGATGTTCTTCGGCGCGGACGTGACAGCAGCATGTGGAAGGCGTTTGAACTGGTTGCCGGTAAGGAAGCTGCAGCCTGCGTCAGTGGCGGCAGCACAACTGCAATGATGGTGATGGGCGTCAAGTTGCTGGGGATGCTGCCCGGCATTCAACGGCCGGCGTTAATGGCTTACGTGCCCAATACCCGCAATTACACGGGTCTGCTGGATCTTGGCGCCAATCTGAAAGTCACAGCCAGGCAGCTCGTGCAGTTCGCTGTCATGGGGGCCGTCACAGCGCGGGAAGTCGAAGGTCTGACAGACCCGACGGTCGGTTTGCTCAACGTGGGTCACGAGGACAGCAAAGGGCACAACGTGGTCCGGGAGGCTCACGGCATGCTCCAGGATCTGCCCATTAACTATGCGGGCTTTATCGAAGGGCATGACATATTCGACGGCACGGTGGATATCGCTGTTTGCGACGGTTTTGCCGGAAACCTGATTCTCAAGTCCACCGAAGGCCTGGCGCGGATGATGCTGACCGAATTCAGAAATGCCGTAAGCGGGAGCCTGGCAGACGAGACGATGGCTGCCTCATCAGTTCGTCGCGTGCTGGCGCGATTGGACCCTGCCGCGCATAATGGAGCCCCTTTGCTCGGTCTGAACGGAGTGGCGGTTAAAAGCCACGGCGGTTCTGATCAAAAAGGGCTGACCCGCGCCATACTTGAAGCTGGACGAGAAGCGAGGCGACAGGTGCCGGGGAGAATTGAGGCTTCGATACATGAGTATCAATTGGAGGCAGCATCGTGATTTACTCAAGAATTGCCGGGACGGGCAGCCATCTCCCCGACAGGATCGTCAGTAACCATGACCTGGAAAAAGTCATGGATACCAGTGACCAATGGATACGCGAAAGAACCGGTATCTGCGAGCGGCGCTGGGCGGCGGAAAACGTAACCACCTCGGACCTTGCAGAGAAAGCCTGCCTCAACGCCATCGAAGCCGCCGACGTGGATCCCGCCGAGATCGATTTGTTCATGATGGGTACGACCACACCCGATTTGATTTTCCCCAGTACGGCCTGCCTGCTGCAAAAGAGGCTCGGATTGCCGGATTGCGGCGCAATGGATGTGAACGCCGCGTGTTCCGGGTTTCTCTATGCCTTGAGTGTGGCCGATAAATTCATACGTTGTGGTGATGCCAAAAAAGTTCTGGTCTGCGGCGCGGAAACACTGACCAACATCACCAACCTGCAAAAGCGCGATACGGCTGTGTTGTTCGGTGATGGAGCGGGCGCCGTAGTTCTCGAAGCTTCCGAAGAGCCCGGAATTCTTTCAACTCATATTCACGCCAACGGCAATCATGCCGACCTGCTCGCAACCAAAGTGGGCATTGCCCGGGGTTGGGAGGGTATGGAAGAAAACGGCGGCAAGCCGGAAATCGTCATGAAGGGCAACGAGGTGTTCAAAGTGGCGGTTCGAACGCTGGGCCGAATCGTGGAGGAGACTCTGACAGCAAATGGCCTGGAAAAAGCTGACCTTGACTGGCTGATTCCCCACCAGGCGAATTTGCGGATCATAGCGGCCATGGCCCGGACGCTGGACATGAATATGGATCACGTGGTGGTCACCGTGGACCGGCACGGCAACACGTCAGCGGCATCAGTTCCACTGGCCTTGGATGAAGCGGTTCGCGATGGCCGAATTCAGCGCGGAGACATGTTGTTGCTTGAGGCTTTCGGTGGTGGATTCACCTGGGGTTCGGCCCTGATCAGGTACTGATAACAAGGATAATAATCGATGCAGAAAACAGCTTTTCTGTTTCCCGGACAGGGTTCGCAGTCGGTAGGAATGATGGCCGGTCTGGCTGAGCAATCGCCGATCGTGAAGGAAACATTCGACGCGGCTTCCGCCGTACTTGGCTATGACCTTTTCGACCTGGCGCAGAACGGACCCCCTGAGCGCCTGAATAAGACAGAGTTGACGCAGCCAGCCATGCTCACGGCGGGAGTAGCCACCTGGCGAATTTGGAAGGCAAACGGTGGCTTTGACCCGGATTACATGGCCGGCCACAGCCTGGGTGAATATGCGGCCCTGGTTGCTGCCGGGTCAATGGACTTCGAAGATGCCGTGGCTGTGGCGGATGAGCGCGGGCGTGACATGCAGGCCGCCACGCCACCGGGCAGCGGCAAAATGGCGGCGATCCTGGGCCTGGATGACGATGTACTGATTGGAGTATGTGAAGAAGCAGCCCAGGGACAGGTCGTTTCCTGCGCAAATTTCAATTCTCCCGGTCAGGTTGTCATTGCGGGAAACGAGGCAGCAGTTGACCGGGCGATTGAGTTGGCCGTCGCTGCGGGCGCCCGCCACGCGTTGCCGTTGCCTGTCAGTGTTGCTTCGCACTGCGAATTGATGCGCCCTTCAGCCGAGGCAATGCAAAAGAAACTGGAAGCTGTGGCGCTTTCGAAGGCCCGTATTCCGGTGATTCATAATGTTGATGTCCGAACCCACCAGGATGCAGATGAGATTCGTGACCTCCTCGTCCGGCAGATGTGGGCACCTGTACGCTGGTCCGAAACGGTACAGTTACTCATCAAAAACGGGGTGAGTCATTTCGCCGAATGCGGACCGGGTAAGGTACTGACCGGCCTGAACCGGAGGATATCGAGAGAAATCAGTTCTGTCGCACTGATCAGTCATGAGGCCATCATCGAAACGCTGGAAAACTGGAGCTGAAAATGGAGCTGAATCTGGACGGACAGGTTGCAATCGTCACCGGCGCCAGCCGGGGTATTGGTGCCGCGATTGCCGATTCGCTGGCGGCGGCAGGGGCGAAAGTAGCTGGAACGGCAACGACTGAAGATGGCGCCAATGCCATCACACAGCGGCTCCGGGCGATTTCGGAATCGGGCCTGGGCACGGTGCTGAATGTTAATGATCCGAAGGGTGCAACTGCACTGGTGGATTTCGTCAACGAAACGCTGGGCGCGCCGACCATATTGGTCAATAACGCCGGAATAACCCGTGATCAAATTCTGATGAGAATGAAAGAGGATGAATGGGACGAGGTAATCGAAACCAATCTGCGATCCGTTTTCCGCCTAAGCAAAGCCTGTCTGAGAGGCATGATGAAGGCCCGCACCGGCCGCATCATCAGCATCGCCTCGGTCGTCGGTTCCATGGGAAACGCCGGACAGACCAATTATGCTGCGGCAAAGGCGGGCATGATGGGCTTCTCCCGTTCACTGGCGCGTGAGATCGGTTCCCGGAATATTACTGTAAACGTCATTGCCCCGGGGTTTATCGACACGGATCTGACCCGTGTGCTGGATGATCAGCAAAAAGAAGCGCTTTTGCGGGACATTCCTTTGCAACGGCTGGGTGAGCCAGAAGATATAGCGGCCTCTGTATTATTCCTCGCTTCGGCGCAGGGCGGATACATTACGGGGCAGACTTTGCATGTCAATGGTGGCATGTTCATGATTTAGACTGGCGTCGAAGCTTCAGATTAACTAGAATCGACTGTCTAAATCCCCAAAGAGGAATGTAATTCAATGAGTAGTATTGAAGATCGCGTCAAAAAGATTGTTATCGAACAACTTGGTGTCAAGGAAGACGAAGTCACGCCCAGTGCTTCTTTTGTCGATGACCTTGGCGCAGACTCCCTGGACACCGTTGAACTCGTGATGGCTCTTGAAGAAGAGTTTGAATGTGAAATCCCTGATGAAGAAGCGGAAAAAATCACCAGCGTTCAGCAGGCTATTGACTACGTTCAATCCAACGTCTGACGTTTCGCATTCCGCAGGGTAAGAGAACAGGACGGCCGGCGTATAGCCGGCCGTCGTCAATTTGAAAGCCCGGGATTAGAAGAGGAATCTATCGTGTCATCTCGTCGAGTTGTTGTAACAGGCCTCGGCTTGATATCGCCGGTTGGAAATACGGTCGATGCAGGCTGGAACGCCGTTTGTAACGGCGAGAGCGGGATCGGACCCATAACGGAATTCGATGTATCCCAGTTGGGTACCCGGATCGCCGGTGAAATCCGGGATTTTGAAATAACCGATTACATTTCAGGTAAAGAAGCACGCCGCTACGACAAGTTTTTGCATTACGGGCTCGCGGCTTCGCAGGACGCCATGGCCGAAGCCGGATTGCTCAGCGATGACCATGGCCTGAACCCGGAACGGGTTGGGTTTGCGATCGGCGCCGGAATTGGTGGTATCGCCTCGATCGAAAAGAACATGCTGATCTATCGTGACAAGGGGCCGCGGCGGGTTTCGCCGTTTTATATTCCTGGCTCGATTGTCAACATGATCAGTGGCGTTTTATCCATCAACTACGGTTTCAAAGGTCCTAACATAGCAGTCGTGACCGCCTGCACGACCTCCACCCACAACATCGGCTTTGCCGCGCGGATGATCGCTTACGGTGATGCGGACGTCATGGTGGCGGGGGGCGCCGAGTACGCAACCACACCGACTGCACTGGCCGGGTTTATTTCGGCCAAGGCCATGAGTTCCCGTAACGACGACCCCACAGGAGCCAGCCGGCCCTGGGACGATGAGCGGGATGGCTTTGTGTTGTCAAATGGCGCTGGTGTGATCGTGATTGAAGAGATGGAGCACGCCAAAGCCCGTGGCGCCAACATCATTGCCGAAGTGATTGGTTTTGGCATGAGCGGAGACGCCCATCACATGACCGCCCCGCCGGAGAACGGGGAGGGCGCAGCCCGTTGTATGGCGATTGCGCTTCGCGATGCAAAAATCAACGCGGAACAGGTTGATTACATTAACGCCCACGGAACGTCCACGCCATTGGGCGACCGTGCCGAATCCGATGCGGTGAAGACCGTGTTTGGGGATCACGCTTACGATTTGGTGGTCAGTTCAACCAAATCAATGACCGGTCATATGCTGGGAGCTGCAGGCGGCAGCGAAGCCATATTCAGCCTTCTCGCTATCCGGGATGGAATTGTTCCCCCGACCATCAACCTGGATAAGCCCAGCTAGGGTTGCGACCTGGATTATGTGCCCAACGAAGCCAGTGAGGTACCTGTAAACATTGCATTATCGAACTCTTTCGGTTTTGGCGGCACCAATGGAACACTGGTGTTCAGCCGTCTGCAGGATTGAGAGTTATGCTGGGCTTCTCGCGAAGTGCGGTTCCGTCGCTGTCGGGTTCCACTTTGATTTAACGTGACGCTACAGGCGGTGGAAAGACACGGCCAGGAGACAAAACCATGCTCGAGTGCCTGGTTGATGGCGAAATTTCAGACCGGATTTCGGCGGCTGACAGGGGCTTGCAGTACGGCGATGGCCTATTCGAAACAATGGCCGTATTCAGCGGTCAGCCACGATTTTGGCAAGGCCACATCGACCGGCTCAACGCAGGCTGTAAACAACTCGGGTTGCCGGTAACTCCTCAATCGGTTCTGTTGCGCGAAGTCAGGACAGTGAGTGCCAGTCAGTCGAAATGCGTGGTCAAAATCATGCTGACGAGAGGGACGTCAGGCAGGGGCTATGCACCCCGGGCGTCCAGTGAAGCCAACCGAATTGTGTGTTCTTACGCCTGGCCTGCGGATCCGGGAAATCTGGTCAAAACAGGAATCCGCACCCGTATCTGTGATTTGCGGCTGGCTGCACAGCCCGCGCTGGCGGGATTGAAACATCTCAACCGTTTGGAGCAAGTGCTGGCGCGTTCAGAATGGAAGGATCATTCGATTCATGAAGGGATTTTGCTGGATCAGGAAGATCATCTGATCAGCGCTATTTCATCCAATGTTTTCCTGGTGCACTCCGGCCGCCTGATGACTCCCCGGTTGGACCGGTGTGGCGTCAGGGGGGTTATGCGGAGCGCAATTCTGAACGCGTTCAGGGAACGCTGCGAGCAACGTCGCATCATGCTGGATATGTTGCCTGAAGCCGACGAAATATTCGTGTGCAATTCGGTCCGTGGAGTTTTCCCTGTTACCCGTATCGATCACTGGGAATACGACATAGGGAATGTGACGCGCGAAGTTCAGGACTGGTTGAGCAATCGGTGACGAAAAAAATCCTGTTATCGGCCGCGTTGATCCTGTTGCTTTCCGGCGCTGCAGGTTGGCTGGGTTGGGAGCGGTACCAGCAGTTTCTTCACACGCCGCTGAATATTCCCGGTGAGGGCCTGGTGTTCAATCTGGAGCCCGGTGCCTCAGGAGCCGAAATCGTAAGGCAACTGGGCCTTCTGGGCCTGACCCGTCCTGGCTGGGAATGGCGGATTTTGATGCGCCTGGAACCACATGTTTACCAGGTGGGGGAGTACCGTCTCGAAGCCGGGATGCTGCCGGAGGACGTATTGCGGTCGCTGTCGAGCGGCGAGGTGGTCCAGCATCGAATCACCCTGGTAGAAGGCTGGACGTTCAGGCAGTTCGCGGCCGCCCTCCGTGCGAACGAAGTGTTGGAACATGAACTGGACCTCGACGCCGGGCCTCAATGGAAGCTGGTGGCAGAAGCTTTGGGCGTCGATCACCCGGAAGGCTGGTTCCTTCCGGAAACGTACCAGTTCACCCGTGGTGATTCAGACCGCGACATCCTGGCCCGGGCACACCAGTCCATGAAAACCGAACTCGAAAAGGCCTGGTCATCGAGAGACCTGGATGTTCCGGTCGCTTCCCCCTATCAAATGTTGATCCTGGCTTCTATTATCGAAAAGGAGACTGCGCTGAACGAAGAGCGGGGGCGAATTGCGGGCGTTTTTACGCGGCGTCTGAAAGAGAAAATGCGTCTGCAAACCGATCCGACGGTGATTTACGGCATGGGTGAATCTTATGATGGAAATATCCGGCGCAAGGACTTGCAGGCTGACACGCCCTACAATACCTATACCCGCCATGGATTGCCTCCGACCCCTATTGCCATGCCGGGCAGAGCCTCGTTGATGGCTGCGGCGCACCCGGAAGAAGGCGAGGCCCTTTATTTCGTCGCCAACGGAAACGGCGGACATACGTTTTCAGCGACATTAGAAGAGCATCAGGCGGCGGTCAGAAAGCTACTGGAGAGGAATTGATGAGGGGCAGATTCATCACCATCGAAGGCGGGGAAGGGGCCGGAAAGTCCACCATGATTGAGCGTATCTCTGATTGGCTGGAGCACGCGGGCTATCGTGTGGTCACCACGCGGGAACCCGGTGGCACGGACCTGGCGGAAAAGCTCAGGGAGATTCTGCTGGACAGGCAAAATGTTTCTCTGTCGAGCAAGGCCGAGCTCATGCTGATGTTCGCCGCCCGTGCCCAGCACCTGGCGGAGTTGATCTGGCCGGCGTTGTTGCGGGGCGAAACGGTTCTGTGTGACCGGTTTACGGACGCCACCTGGGCCTACCAGGGAGGCGGCAGAGGATTACCCCGGCAAGACATCGCGACCCTGGAGCAATTGGTTCACGGTGACCTCCAGCCGGATCTGACCCTGCTGCTGGACCTGCCGGTGGAACTGGGCTTGCGCCGGGCTTCCGACCGGGGCGAGGCGGATCGCTTTGAACAGGAGTCCCTGGAGTTTTTTGAGCGGGTGCGTGCGGCCTATCTGGAGCGCGCTGGTTCCGCGCCACAGCGTTTTGCCGTGATTGATGCCTCGAAAAATGTCGACGAAGTCTGGTCACAGATTGAATCAGTACTCCAGGAGCAGATCTGGCAGTGACTTATCCATGGCTGGAGCAGGTCGAAAGCGAGTTCGCCGAGCGGCTCAATAGCAACCGGCTGCCTCACGCACTGCTGATTTCCGGGCCGGCAGAAACGGGTAAACTTAACCTGGCGATTGAGATCATGACCAGCCTGCTGTGCCTGCAAAACACACACCCTGCCTGCGGTACTTGCCGTTCCTGCCAGCTACTCGCCTCCGGGGCTCACCCCGACCGTCATTTCATCACTTTTGAAGAGCATCCGCGAACCGGTGATCCACGCCGGGAAATCGTGGTTGAGCAGATTCGCAGGCTGATTGCTTCCCTTTACCTGACCAATACCATCAGTGCCAGGAAAGTGGCTTTGATTCATCCCATGGAGGCCATGAATACCCATGCGGCGAATGCCTTGCTCAAGACCCTGGAAGAGCCGCCGGGTGATGCCAACCTGATCCTGGTTTCCGATGACCCATTACGGCTGCCGGCCACTATTCGCAGCCGCTGCCAGAATTTACATGTCCGTCCGCCCGACCGCGAAAATGCACTGATGTGGTTATGTGACAACAGCGATTTTGACCAGCATGAAGCCGGGGACGCACTGGAAGCAGCCGCCGGCAGCCCGCTTGCAGCCCTTCGTATCATGGAGGATGGCACCGTCATCCAATATCGTCTCGTCTCGGAAACACTTGATCATCTGATGTCGGGGCGAGTCGCTGCGGGTGCGGCCATGGCCGCCCTGGCGGATGTCGAGCCGTTACAACTCTGGTCCTGGTTGTCCCTGCGCGCCGCAGCAGAGCTGAAAACCGTGCTGGCTGAGGGGAATAAAGCAAAATCGCTGTCACTGCTGCAGGCAGCAGCCGACCGCAGCCGCAAACTTTTACCTACGCCGGTCCGCAAGGACTTACTTCTGCAGGATTGGCTGATACAATGGTCGCGGATCAAGGCTTAGGAAGGAACCATGGCACAACAGGGAATTCTCTCGCTTTCTATAAAAGACAAGCAGGCGCTTTACAAATCCTATATGCCATTTGTTTCCGGCGGCGGTCTGTTTGTTCCCAGTACCAAAAAATTCGCACTGGGCGACGAAGTTTTCCTGTTGTTGACGGTGATGGAATTCGAGGAACGCCTGCCGATTCCGGGTAAGGTCGTGTGGATTACTCCCCAGGGAGCTGCGGGGAACCGCAAGGCGGGCATTGGCGTGCAGTTTGCCGACACGCAGGATGGCGCCCATGCCAGGACAGTCATTGAATCCCACCTGGCGACCCAGCTCAAAAGCAACAAAGACACGCACACCATGTAGCATGCGGGCAATTGAGCCCGCACACGTTACGGTATTCGGGCGCTTTTTTCCTGCTCTGCCAATACTGCTCTGACCGAACCACGCACTAATTCGTCGCGACCCTGAGTCTGGTCATAAAATCACTTAAATGTTTTTCGTCCTGGTAAAAATGGGGTGAAAGGCGAATGGATTGATCACGCACCACGCAACTGACCCCGGCAGCGGTCAGCGAGCGATGCAATTGTTTTGCCGGGATACGGTCGTGCATGAAGCTGACGATGCCTGACCGGCGTTCCGGTTCGGGGCGGCTGGTCAGTATGATGCCGGTTTCCTTTCCCAGGTTATCGAGCAGGAAAACCGTATTTGCCAGTACCCGCCCGCCCACGTTTTCCATTCCATAGTCGAGTAACAGATTGACCGAAGCCAGAAGTGCAGCTTGTCCCATTGAATTCGGGCTACCGGCTTCAAATCGCCTGGCGCTGCGGGCCGGTGTCCAGTCATTGCGGTCGAACAGCCAGGGCTGGTCGAACATGTGCCAGCCCTGTTGTTGAAGGGTCAACCGGGGGCGGGCCGATTGGCGGCAGTAAAATAGTGCAATGCCCTCCGGCGCCAGCAGCCATTTATGCGCATCGGCTGCCAGAAAATCGATATGACAGGCATCTACGTCCATCGGCAGGGCCCCCAGTTGCTGAATGGCGTCAACGAAAAAGAGTATGTCTCTTTGTCGGCAAGCCGCGCCCAGGGCTTCGAGATCCAGCTTGAAGCCATCGCTCCACTGCACGGCACTGACTGATAGCAGTTTTGTATCCTGATCCATGGCTTCGATCAAGGCCTTTTCCGCATTTTCGGCAGTACGGATTTGAACTTCCCGTATTTCCACGCCCCTGGCGGCCTGGGCCAGCCAGGGAAGGCGATTCGACGGAAATTCACCCTCGGGCAGAACGACGTTATCGCCCGGTTGCCAGTCGATTCCCCATGCGACGGTGCTGATGCCCTCTGTCGTGTTTTTGAGTAACGCGATGTCTTCGGTAGAAGAAGTTCCGACCAGGACGGCCAGGCGCTTGCGCAAAGCGTTTTCGCGCTCAATCCAGTCGCGGTAATTCTGGGAGCCCTGGCGCATGTTTTCTTCTGCAAAATCCTGGACGGCCCGGCTGGCACATTTCGGCCAGGGGCCGATGGCCGCGTGGTTGAAATAGAGTCCCTCTGCAAGAATCGGGAACTGGTCGTTAAAATCAATGGACATGGCGAGAACTTTCCGGATTGTGCATGCAGATATAATGGGGCCGAAGGGCCCGGCGGGCAAATTCCGACGGGCAGGGCATGGGAGATTTCTTGACCGATTCAGAAAAAAGGGCAATCGTCCACGTGGACATGGACGCTTTCTATGCTTCGGTGGAATGTCTTGATGACCGTTCGTTAACGGGACAGCCGGTGGTCGTTGGCGGATTGGGGTCGCGCGGTGTGGTGGCGACTGCGAGCTATGCAGCGAGAAAGTTTGGTGTCCACTCGGCCATGCCCATGGGGCGGGCCAGACGATTGTGCCCTTCTGCACATTACATCAAGCCCAGGATGCAGCGCTACCGTGAGAAATCCGCAGAAGTATTTACGATATTCAGGGATTTCACGCCACTGGTCGAAGGCCTGTCGCTGGACGAGGCTTTTCTCGACGTGAGCGCCAGCCTGAAACTTTTCGGCAGCCCGGAAAATATCGGCCGGGAGATCAAGCAGAGAATCCGGCAGGATACGGGACTGACTGCTTCGGTCGGGCTGGCACACAACAAGTTCCTGGCCAAGCTCGCGTCGGATATCCGCAAACCGGACGGGTTGGTCCTGGTGGACCCTGAACAAGTCCATGCCTTTCTGGACCCCATGCCGATCAGCCGCCTGTGGGGAATCGGCAAACGTACGGCGCCAAAGTTGAAAGCGCTGGGCATCCTCACCATCGGGCAGTTGAGAAGAACGGATCTCTCGGTACTCCGGCCGGTGCTGGGAAATCGCTCAGGGCACTACCAAAGGCTGGCAAACGGGATAGACGACAGGGAAGTAGAACCCGTCCGCCCCGATAAATCGATCAGTCATGAAGTCACATTCGACACTGACCTGGCGGAGCGGCCTGAACTGCTTGCTGAACTGCAAAGACAGGCGGAAAGCGTTTCCCGACGGCTCAGGGCGCAGCGGCTGATGGCGAGCACGGTGGTCGTGAAAATTCGCGACCCGGGTTTTCACACGGTCACCCGCAGCCGCAGTTTGCGGGCCGGTTCCAACAGTACACAAACCCTTTACCGCATGGCTCGCGCATTGTTTGAAAAATGGCATGAAAGCCATAAAACAACCGCGATTCGACTGCTGGGCATGGGCGTTACCGGTCTGGAGGACGCGGGTTCAGGCGATCATGACACCGGAGACCGGCTCGACAGCAACAGCGATCAGCAAATCGACCGGGTATTCGATTCCATCAACCAACGCTACGGCGATGCAAAAATCGTCCACGGCCAGACCCTGCGGCGGAAAAAGCCCTGACTGTGGAAGCGGCCTCACCCACGATTGTTGATCTTGTCGCAGGAGAGGTATCCGTTAACCCTTTCCAGGACACGCTCGAGACATCCCTGTGCGCTAAGCAACTGTTCCCGACAGTTGATTGTCCTGAAAAGGGTTAACGGATACCTCTGTCACGGCCATCGGAACGTGCGAATCAAAGCTTCCAAGAGGTGTTGGGTACCTGTCTGCAGGACCTTCGGGCTGTCGGGAACAGCCGAAGAGTGCACAGGGATGTCTTGAACGTGTCCTGCAGACAG
>CALDVW010000099.1 GCA_937924405.1 uncultured Lysobacterales bacterium | reverse complement strand
TTTTCGTTGCGACGTGCAGACGACTGTGCACATCGGATTAGAGACTGTTTCATCCCTGCCAGGATGACCGCTTTCGATACAAAGTAGATGGACTGACTCCCAGCGTTACCGCGGCCTTGGTAATGTTGCCCTTACAACGTTGAATCGTTGCCTCGATGATTTCCCGTTCCAGATTCGCTAGAGTTTGACCCTCCGGCACCCAGGAATTTTCCATGACGTTGCTATCCGGTGGTTGGGCTATATTCTCCGGGGCTGGCGCAGTGACGATGTCGGAGGACGGTTGTGATTTCGTTTGGCCAGTGCGCAAGGTGTCCGGAAGCATGCCAACCTCAAGTACAGGCCCTTCGTGCATTACCACGACGCGCCTTAAAACATTCCCCAACTCGCGCACATTTCCCGGCCAGGAATAGTCGAGTATCGATGCCGATGCGGCCGTGCTGATACGGTCGAAGCGCTTGTCCTCTTCGAGTGAAAAAATCTTCAATAATTCATTGGCAATGAGCACTGCATCGTCTTCGCGCTCTCTTAACGGGGGCAGATAAACCGGAATAACGTTCAATCGATAATAAAGATCCTCCCGAAATCTGCCTTCCACCATTTCAACGTAGGGATCTCTGTTGGTTGCACAAATGACGCGCACATCCACACGTTCCAGCTTTTGACTGCCAACGCGTTGCAGCGTGCTGGTTTGCAGGAAGCGCAGCAGTTTGGTTTGCAAGGCGATTTCCATCTCGCAAATCTCGTCGAGAAACAAGGTTCCTCCGTCCGCAAGACTGGCGGCACCAAGGCGGTCCGAGATGGCTCCCGTGAACGCACCTTTAACATGCCCAAAAAGCTCGGTTTCGATAAGGTCTTTTGGTATTGCGCCGCAGTTTATCGCAATGAATGGGCGCTCTTTCCTCGGGCTTTGACGATGGATCGCCTCCGCACACAGCTCTTTTCCGGTGCCTGACTCGCCGCTCAGGAACACGGTTGCTTTGGATTGCGAAATATTCTCGATCGTGCTGTAAATAGCCTGCATCACGTTGGAAGCACCTATGAATCCCTCAAAGCTTTCCCGCCTGTTTCCATTCCAGACCAATTCTTCAAGGGAAACCAATTCCAGCGTATTGCGAACTGTTACCAGCAATCTGTCGGGTGTCAACGGCTTGACGAGATAGTCTCGTGCACCCATTTGCATCGCCTCGACTGCGCGATCCGCAGATGCATTGCTCGTAACGACAATGACTTTGGTATCGATACCCGTCTGACGAATTTGACGGAGAAAGTCCAAACCATCACAGTCTGGCAACTGTAAATCGAGCAATATCAGGGAATAAATGTTCCGGTTCAGATGAACGAGAGCATCTGCGGCGTTGTGGGAGATGTGTACCTCCAAGCCGTCATTTTCCAGGTGATTTCCAAACGTGGTCGCCAGTGCAACCACATCCTCTACTAACAGCACTTTATGTCGCGATTTAACCGGCATTGGATAGAGGGTCAGGAAGGGCCTGGTAATTTTTCAGGGCATTCAACGTTTCATCAGTTGTGAAGTCAAGCCTGTCTAGCGTGTTGGCGACGGCCAACTCAAAATCTCCCTCTCGAGCGGCGCCCTCAATGGACGATGCCAGACTGGCCAGGTCCTGACTACCAAAACTGGCGGCAAGGCCTTTTATCGCATGACATGATCGCGACAATTTGATGATATTTCCACTTTTCGCATCTGCAATGGCTTGATCTCGATATTTGTCCAGATCATCTGATACCTGTTGCATGACTTTTCTGACCTGCTCATCGGAAAGCCCGGATATCAATGCTCGCAACACGTCCAGGTTTATGGCCGATGTTTTCTTGGTGGTATCTTCGCCGCTTTCTGTCGAATTCCTGCCATCCACCGCATTCCTGGCGGCTTCATACAAGTGCTCCCGACGTACCGGCTTGCAAACAACCTCATTCATACCAGCCTCGATGAAACGCTGCTTCTCATGGGCGAAAGCGAATGCCGTTAGACCAATGATCGGCAATTTTTCAAAACCTGATCCTTTCAGGCAGCGAATCTGCTGCGTCGCAGCAATGCCATCCAAACGCGGCATGGAGACATCCATCAACACGAAATCGTATTTGCGCTTTTTACAAGCCGCAACGGCTTCGACACCGTCATTGGCGATGTCGACCTGGCAGCCAAAACTTTGCAGAAGCATTCTCGACACCAGCTGATTTGCCGGCACGTCTTCTGCGACCAAAACCGAAGGCGCTCTTCCCTCAACCGTCACTAGCGGAGGATATTCAATTGGGTTTTCACTTGGCGCAGCATCCGAAACGGCCTCCAGGGCCATTCTGATACAAAAAGTGGAGCCCTTCCCCGGAAAACTCGTAACGCTTATCTTGCCACCCATTTGCTCCACCAACGTGCGGCATATCGCAAGCCCCAATCCCGCACCGCGTCTTGAACTGGAAAGATCGTAATATTGCTCCTCTTCATTATGCTCTAAAGGGATCTGACTGAAGTCTTTGAACAGGTGCACCTGATCGTTTTTCTCAATGCCAATACCAGTATCTGCTACTTCGATGATCAAATGCTCTTTTAATTTTTCGGATGCGCGAGAGTCATCTGCCCTTATGTTTAACGTGATCACCCCGCTGCTGGTAAATTTGATCGCGTTGGATAACAGGTTGTTGAATACCTGTCCAAGCCGAATTGGGTCACCCCGCAAAACTCCAGGTACACAGTCATCGATATTGGCTTCGAGACGGTTTTCAGCAGATGTCGCCAGTGGGCTCCAAAAATCTATCAGCTGAGATACCAGATCGCGAATGTTGAAGTTTGCAGGCTCCAACTGGATCTGCCCGGTTTCAAGTCGCGCAAAATCCAGGACATCGTTTACCAGGACCCTCAGCAACTCTGCGCTCGAAGTTGCAACCTGGAGAAGCTCCCGTTGCGAGCTTTCCAACTCACTGTCCGCGAGAAGGGTCAAAGTTCCAAGCAGCCCATTGATCGGCGTCCGGATATCATGACTGATCATTGCAATAAATCGCGACTTGGTTGCATTCGCCGTCTGCGCTTCCTCGTGCGCAACCCTCAACTTATGTTGAGTTTTTTCCAAATCAGCCAACCGACTTTCAAGCTCCGTCCTTGCCTGGCGAACGTCTTTGGCTGCCACGACAGATTCAGTAATGTCCTGAACCGCCCCAGAAAAAAACTTAAAGTCAGTCGAATCACAAACAAATTTGATCCAGCGGATATCTTCACCCCGCTGTTTAAGCCGGAATGTTTTTTCTGTATCAATGACGAATTTATCGCCAGATTCCACCGACTGATGCAGAATCTCGGAAATATGTTGCATGATATGCCGATCATCGGGATGGATGGCCGCCAGAAATTCTTCAAAAGAATTCCTCGTCGTGGACTGATCAAGATCCAGAACTTCACGGCTTCCTTCGGACCAAGAAAACGAATTTTCAGTAATATCCCAGACGAAGGTCCCAAGTTTTGTCACACGTTGAGCGCTCAATAACTCCTGCGTCTGCAATTCGACTGTTTTTTCCAGTTGCCGGGTCAGCCTGCGAGACTCTTTAACGGCGGCATGAAGTTCCCTGCTCTTTATTTCGAGCAGGCTCTCCGCTTCGAGACGGGCAGCTCGCTCACGCTTTATTCGAAGCAACAATGCCTTTTCTTCATCCAACGCTACGTTCCTCAAGCATCACGTTTTGAGAATTGAGAATTGGGCATTGGTGCTGGTCACGCCCAGGTCGCCATCGAACTGTACATCCACCGGTTGGTCGAAATATTCATAACACCCCTCGATTAGCCCCAACGCAACGAGCGCAAAGGGCCGATGAGATTCATAATTGACCACGAGACGTGTTTCATCTTCTGATACAAGCACCTTTGGTGGGCTCGATTTTGGATACAGTTTGGCCACTTCATCATGGATATGCTCTTGAATCCGGCTAAGAAACAGCGGCGCATCCTTAACGCCCTCTTCAAAAAACTGCGGATGACTTTCATACAGCTTCGGAAACAGCTCTTTGCCAAATTGACGCATCAACTCCTGTGGACGGCTTTTTAGAATCGAGGATGCCGAACCAACTATTTCGAGCATCTCCTCATGTGGGTAATTGCCAACTGCAGTGTATGCTCCCAGCCTGTCGATACGAGCTTCATCAATAATTTGCTCTGTGGTTGCGATATCGGTATGACGCTCAATGAAATCAATGAGCTCTGTAAATAGCATTCCTTTCACTAAGGCCACTCCTTTGTAGGGTTTACGCTACTGTTGCGCCATGATGACATGACTATAAGAGCCGGTGACGACCGCTCACAGTCCACTGATTATACTCATGGGTTCGAAATCGCATAGGCGCCATCGACACGTATCGTGATGATTGCCATCGTTCGTCTCGCCCGGGATCATGACTCGCACGCCACTTTCTCCAGGTCAGTCAGGACATGTGCGCGCAGATGGTAAGTCGCCAGCGCCTCACCGATGCTTGAATTCAAAACAGCAATCTCTTCGCTCACCTGGCTGGGCTGTCCGGCAGCAATAGCGACACTGATGGATTTCGCCGCACGGCTGATGCCTGGGTGCCCAAAATGAATGGCAGTGCCGCGAAGGCGATGGACGATTCGGCGCAAACTGAGGAAATCAGACCTTCGACGCGCTTCTTGCAGCTCCAGGCGCGTTTCTGCCAGATAACGAATGTAAGCGTAGCCTGAATCAGGGGTTGTGGGACAAGCGCTCATCTTCGAAACAGAAGTGCCGGTCAAAATGCTTTTCAATTTTGTCAGCTCGTCACTTTTACTCAACACTTCGTCACAACCAGCATTGAGACACTGCAGATATGTTTCCTGACTATCATCGGCGGTAAGGGCAATCACCTTTACATCACCAATGAGTTCAGGCAGCAATTCGAGACCACTTCCGTCCGGAAGCTCAAGGTCAAGTATGACGAAGTCGAATAGAGTTCCATCTGGGGATCTTAAAATTCGCCGTGCATCCTGGAGATTTGCGGCATCGACGATGTCACATCCGGTGCTTTCCAGTACTGCGCACAAGAGAGCACGCATGGCCTCTACATCTTCTACCAACAGGCAGCGGCGTTTGTGGGCGCTAAACATCAGAATGGTATCTCGTGGCAGCATGTCCGTTCTGTGAAAGCCTGATATTCCATTCACGAACCAATTCATAGATGGAGCGGACGGTGCTTGTCGAAGACTGGCCAGCCATTTTTGACGTACGAATTTTCTCGAGAAACTCGTCGATTAATTCAATCATTTTCTCGAGTTCCGCCAGGCTCCCCTTATCGAATGCCCCCTCGCAGTGCTCCAGTATCAAGTTGCGCAGATAATCCCGGTCAAGAAATGCGGAATAGGCAATGACCAGGCTGTTTGGCGCAATTCTTCTGATCCGCTGGACCAGATCCTGGCCGCAGTTATTTCCATCAAATTCCCGATCGACGATATATACTTGGTAGCCAACCGGTGCGACCGGATCAGAAACGCCGACGACTTCGACATTGGGCAATCGCTGTTTGAACGAATGGGCCAGATGCGTCATTACAAAGGGGTCGTCATCAATAATGGCAATTTTTACGGGATTGTTCTGCATAGGACCTCCTATTTTGTTCCAAAAAAAGTGAATTGATCGAGAAGCTTTCCGGGACGCTCCCAGCGCTCGCCGGCCCTGTCGAGCATCGGATCCAGCCGGGATGCCCCGTTCATTACAAGGAAATAGCGCTCCGGAATAACGCGATCCAGCAAAGTCATCGCGTCTGTGACATCCCTTTTTCTATCTCCAGCCGAAGTCAGAAGCACAAACTGGTCAGATACCGAGGCGCCCAATGCGCTGTGTTTGCCAGCCGATAGAACACCAAGGGCGCAGATAATCACGTCGTGATCCTCTGCTGCCTTGCCGATCAAGGCTCGGTAATCCCTGATCGTAATAGTTGATACCGGGGTTCTCAGGGCGTCTTCATGGTCGATGCCCGCGCCGAGGATGGAGATTTCGCCATGGTCCATGCACCGGCGGTTGACGGCTTCCGGCAATGAGATCGTGGATGCGATAACGTCAGAAAGACCTGATCGCCCATCCAACTCCAGGTCACTCGTGACCGCCCTGTTTGGGTCCGCATCGATAAGCATGACATTCATATCACGTGCGACAAAAGCATTGGCCAGTGCTATGGCCATCTGGTCAGGCCGGCCGTCTGTCGTTATACCCGCAACGCCTATGACCAGTGGGCCGCCCTCCCCGGTCCTTCGCATATCCAGTTCATTGCGAACGTTGAAAGCTGCTAGCTGATGACCGGATTGGCTTGCAAGACGATCGGGAATAACTGCGAGGATCTTTTTGCTGGTCTCCGGACCAAGATCATCGGAGTAACGTAGCCGGGGATAAAAAATCGATGCCAGCACGATTGTCGCCAATAAGCCTAACGCACCAAAAATCGCTGCACCGAGCGCAATTGGTTTCCTTTTGTCTTCGATAGGGCCTTCAGGAACCTTCCCGCGCGCAATCACATCGATCGATCTCGACAGCCCTGCCTGGCTCTCCACGATCACTTCATCCAGTGCTTTTTTGGTCTCATCCAGCAAGTCGCTGACCCGGGCCTGCTCGGCGAAGATTCGACGTATCTTGACCAGTTTCCCAATCAGATCACTGGCTTCTTCGCTGACCAAAGTCCGACGCACCAATAGCTTGTCCCGCACCGATTGCAATTCGTCCAGGGACTGCTCGGAGGATTGCGATGCGCCGCCGGTTAACGCGCCGACGTTTCCGAGCGTGGTAATCTGATCGCGTCGTTCCGTTATGGCTTCTTCCAATGTGGCTAATTCGAGTTCCGCCGACTGAATTTTGCTATGCGCTGGCTGGTAGCGGCTACGCAACGTCGTCAGGGCAGCGAGGCGGCTGGCCCGTTCATAGGTCATTTCAGCCAACGCCTGGTCGAGCAGGAGCGCGCGTTGGATTTCAACATTTCTTATGTCGGCGGCACCCACCGCCCCCGTCCGCAGGAACTGGGCAATGGTGTTTTCAACTTCGCCGATACGTTCCTCGAGCACCTCGAGCTGAGCCGTTTTCGCCACGTGCGCCTTGGACAGACTGGTCAAGTCGTGTTCCCCCGCAATTTCCAGGTAGCGTTGGTCCAGATCCTGCAGTGTGCTGGCCAGTGTCTCAGCTCTGACCTGCAGCTCGGTGCGCCTCACGCCATTCAGACGGTTTCTAGCCGAGTCCTTGTAGGACTCGTAGGAATCGAGAACGCTATTAACCGCAACTGCAGACAGTGTGGGATTGCTGCTCCGCGCAGCTACGGTGACCAGCCCTTTCCGATTTTTCACGGTCAACAGGCTGCCCAGCTCGCCTACATCCTTGGGCATTGCGAAATTCTTTGATGCGCTTGCGTCCATTTCCTGCCATGCGCTTTCCAGGATCGGGCGCGATTGCATCAGGTGCACTTCGGCCGTAACGAATGCGTCGTAGAGCCTCAGGCGTGTGTCGTCCGCGTCTGCGTAGAGAAGTTTTGCCTCTCGCGGGAGAATTCGTACCGCCGCTGTGCTTTGAAAGATGGGAACGATGGTTATCCAGGCCATCAAGGCAAATAGTGCCGCCGTTGCGAAAACCATGACACTGATCTTTTTGACACGCCCGCGCGTCGCACGCACAACGATTCCAACAGGGTCCAGCGGGGCCGGTTCATCGGTCTGAATGAAATCATGGATCTGCCCCAATAGCGGGTTTCCGACCTGAGCCGGGGAACTGTGCTGTGCTTGCAATTCTGCCATGGTCTTTGGGTCGCTACTCAGTCGCCGCTTGCCGCGTCGTAAGATCACGTTCCCAGCCTGATGTCTGTTTCATGGCCAGTAAGCGGGATGCGGCCGTGGCCGCCAGGTAAACGGGGATGTCCCGCCATAACGAGGGTTGCCGGCCAATCGAACGCACAAAGTCCCGGTTGTTAGCCGTCACCGCAGACGTTCGCCGGGGTGCGTATTGCTCGAGTTGTCGATTGCCACGATGGATGCGCGACCGCACGCGAACAAGGGTTTTGAAATCTTTGGGCACGTTGACGCGAAAATGTACGCTGTCGACTACAGCGACACGGTCGCTCGGAATCATGCGCATAAGATAGGTGTCATCGGCGATGATTTCCGGCAAATCACCTATGCGGCCCATCGCCTCTCTGGAGATTGCGAAAGCGGCTGCAAATTTGCCATTGGATACATAGGGATGCCGGGCCCAGATTCGGTAAAAAGCTTTGACCGACCCGGCACAATCACTGTCATTAATGTCCATGTGGCCAATCGCCGCATCAACCCCGGGATGCTCAAGCGCATCGACCAGCGCTCTGCAATCAGCAGTGCTGATCCTGATGTCGGAGTCGAGCAACACGATCTTCGATGAGCGTGCACTGCGTAAGCCTGCATTGATCGCCGCCGTTTTCGAGGCCTCACTCAGTTCGATTACATTGACGTTGTCAAAAGCCTGTCTGGTCACTTCAGCTGTATGGTCATGGCAGCCATTGCAAACGACTGTGACTTCAAACTCGCCTGCCCGTGCATCGCGGAGCAGGTTTTCAAGTGTCTCGACAATGACCATCTCCTCGTTGTATGCGGGCACAATCACTGCAATGGGCGTGTGTTTCATTGTCATGTTTCCTTAATGGCTGGAGTCCTGACAGGCCCACGGTTGTGACATTTCATGGCTGCCTTCAACTTCTGCGGGTCTTTTCATCCACCACCGTGTCGATTCGGCAGCTGCTATGTTTTCCTCGCTGAATCGATACTTGATCAAGCGAGCCGGGTTGCCTCCCGTGATCGCGTAATCCGGCACATCGTGCGTCAACACGGCACCCGCTGCGACAACCGCGCCGCGCCCGATCCGACGACAACCCGGAAGAATGATCACATTTGCGCCAACCCAACTGCCGGAGCCTACGCTCAGGGGAGCGGTTTCCACATCAGCAGTAGACGCAGCGCCCAGCGATGGGCGATAGAAATAGGGGTGCATGGAAAGCCGGTCATGGGGATGGTTACGCCTAAACGCGGTGACACCTGGCCCGATCGACACGTAACGACCGATACGGGTCCCAGGTGGGAATCGAACCGGATCAAAACAACCATAAGAATAGGCCCCAATGTCGATGCCGTGAACGACCCGCATGAGGTGTCGCAATGTTCCGGAGCGCATTTGTCCACCCTCGATGGGGGAAAGAATACGCACCAATTGACGGCGAACGAAAGAACAACCCGGGCCGCGCAAGTTGGCGTACAGCGCCACGAATACAATGGAGAATCTGGAGAAATTCAGTTCCCCGGAATCATCTTCGCCATTGCGCCGCTCTTCACTGACAGGCGAAAGGGCTGAGTTGTCAGCTTGGACGTTCAAACTGCCACCAATCCGGCAAACGATCGGATTTTTGTGATGAGCTTGCTGCTGACATCAAATTCCGAGGAATCTGTGGGATGCGAACTCAGAACCGTGCCCTGACTTTCATCCAGTAACTGCATCAGCTTGTCGCAATCATCGGCGATCTTTAGAACTCCGAGATGCCTGAGCCGCTCAGTGGTCGCCAGTTGGTGGTCGTTTCTGTGCTCACCCAGATCCGAGCGGCGCGGCAATACGATCACAGGCTTGCCGATTTCTGCCGCCGAAATGATGGTTCCCATGCCAGCATGGGCTACCACGATGCGACATTCTTCAAGCCTGGCACGGAATGTATTTGCAGAAATTGTGCGTGCCCACTCGCAGTTTTCGGGAATGTAATTCGCCTGCCCTATCTGGGCAAATATCTCTTCTTGAGGATTACGTGAGGCCCATTGATCGAGCCCCCGAACGAGTCGATCAAAGGGCAGCTGTGTTCCAACGGTTGCGAAAATCATAATTGCTCCTTGGTACGGACTAATCTGTTGTTAATGCCTTTGCAAGAACAAACGGATACAGCGCATCACTGAACATGGTGATGGTCGGCGAAATAGCTTCGACCACATCATTCCAGTTGCCTATACCATTGTTAGGGATATACACGATATCGTCGGGCTGAAGTGGCATATCGTAAGTTTCACCGTCCAATATTCTTTGATAATCAATCACATATAGTTCTCCGGTCACCGGAGACAACGCCCGGATTACTCTGACGTTATCCAGTTTCGCCTGGCCGCGAAGAGGTCCACCGGCCTGTCCGATCGCCTGCACCAGTGACAAAGGTCCATTGGTTAAAGACTGGGCCCCGGGACGAACAATCGCTCCAATCACGTAAACACGAAGATTCTGCAACCCGGGAACGAAGACGGTGTCATCTGGCTTGAGCCAGATATTCTGATCCATGTGGCCACGATTCAGCAGCCCATGAATATCAACCGCCGCGATTTGGCCGTCCCTGATTAACCTGGCCCCGCGGGTGTATGCGTCCTCGGTCAGTCCGGCACCGGCACTCAATGCCTGGATCAAGCTGGTGGGACGCGTCATTTGGATGACGCCCGCCTGGTTGAATTCACCCAGCAGATAAACCGGTCGACTCAGCGACTCAACCAGTTGAATGACAACCCAGGGATCGATGAAGTGAGCGCCATATTCAGATTCCAGTAGCCTCTGTGCCTCGTCCAATGTCAACGCGTCGAACGAGACGCGACCCAGCAACGGCAACTGCACGTGGCCATCACCTTCCAATTGGACCAGAATGTCGTCAAGCTTCGGTTCACCAAATACGTTAATGGATATCCGGTCACCCGGTCCCAACCGATAAATCGGATCCTCGACCCCGACGGCCAGGGATTCGACCGAGACCGTCTCAACATCAATTGCCGGAGAGTCATCGCCAACAGGAATGACGCTCATCGGGCTAAAGCCCGCCTGGTCTGCTGACGACATGGGCAAGGTGGTGGTTGTGCTGCACCCGAGCATTACAGCGCAGCACAACACTGCGGCGGTGTTCTGAAAAAGAGGCAGAATTTTCCGCGCCACTTTGCGCAGGCAGTATCCTGCCGTTAGCAGGATAATTGTGAAATCGTAGGTGAGGTTGCGGTGAAGCAGATAATGCTGCTCACCTTCAAAACGCACTTTCCAGTCGGCAACGACATTTTCGGGCGAGTCGTTTTCTTCGATACATATCTGCCCCAGGCTGGTCATTCCGGGATAAGCCAGCAGGCGCTGATCAAATCCCGGAATATTGCCCTCCAAATGCTTTTGCAAACTTGGCGCAATTGGACGCGGGCCAACAAATTCCATCTCTCCGCGCGCGATGTTCCAAAGCTGAGGTAACTCGTCGAGTTTCAGATCACGGAGGTAGCGTCCCACCCTTGTGACCTCGGGTGTTTGCGACGTGACCGCATGAGCAAGCTCCGGATTGCTGTCCGCTCCGACGCACATCGTTCGAATTTTGAACGCATTAAAGTTCTTGCCGAAACGCCCGGGCCGCTCCTGCTGGTATATCAAAGGCCCCCGCGAATCGACTTTAACCAAAACATAAATAACCGCTATTAACGGAAGGCAAGCGATCAACAGCATTAACGCCAGTATTCGTTGCGCGAAATGCCAGAGTCTAAATTTTGTGTCTTGCAGTGATTGTGTGAATGAAGCGGATTTCATAATTTGCTGCATCAGTCCTGGGCTTTTTGTTGAATCAGAACGAATAGATGCAAAGGCTATGCCAGATTTTTCGAATTTCATTCTCAAATTTTTTTTATCTCTATATTTCATGTATTTACATAGCATAAAAAAAATCTCTGGAATCTTTCCGGCGGGCAAAACCCATCTTCAACGATTTATTTATTTGCATATTGCAAATATTTTAGAGAAATTTCGCATTTTGCATATGCAATTTGCAATTCTTCTGTGCAAGGTTACCGAATGGTTCATGGAATACCGCAAAGTGCAATATATAAATTGAATTATTTCAGTTACTTATATTTTATTTTCCTGGTTGGCACGTAAATAGCATTAACCTCTGGCAACTGCACGATCACAGAGGAATACATTAACTATGGAAAGACCTGCTACGCGATTTTGTCTTTTCGGCGCAAGTCCAGGAACCGGTAACCAGGGCGTTAATGCTTTGTGCTGGTCCACGCTGGAAGGTATCGCTGCGAGAACAAGCGCAAAATTCCACGTGTTTCACTATGGCGGCACGTCTACCCATCGGGTCGTGCCGGGGTCGGACCCGTCCGTGCGCTTTCGTTCCGAGCACATGACAGCCGGTCGAAGGATCTGGCGAGACGATCATCTGTGGCGGGCATTGAATGCGGCCCGGACAGTTCCACTTAACAATGCCATTGTGCGCCTGGTGCAAAGCGCTGACGCCGTTATCGACGCCAGCGGCGGTGACAGCTTTACAGACCTGTATGGAACTACCAGGTTCAAAAACATCATTGCCCCGAAAAGACTGGCACTGTCCCTGGGATGTCCCCTGATTTTGCTGCCTCAAACGTATGGACCGTTCAAATCGCCTCGCAACGCGCGCATGGCCAGGTCGCTTGTCGACAAGGCGACACTCGCCTACGCGCGTGATCAAGACAGTTACGACGGGATGAAAGCGCTCCTGGGCCGCCGATTCGATCCGCAGCGGCATCGTCTTGGGGTTGACCTCGCATTTGGTTTACGCGCCACGGAACCGCGGGAACTGGAGCCCGGCGTATGCCAGGCACTGAATAATAGAGGAGAGCGGCCCCTGATAGCACTCAATGTCAGCGGCTTGCTGACCAATGAAGCGAAAGCTGCAAGGCAGAGGTTTTCCCTGGCTGCCGATTACCGCGCTTTGATCACCAACCTTCTCGCCACGCTGCTTGAAAACACTGACGCACACATTCTACTCCTGCCGCACGTCCAGGCACCGACCGGCCACTATGAGTCTGACCTTGATGCATGTCGGGCGGTCGTCAACGCGCTTCCCGATCGCTGCCAGGCTGCAGCGCGGCGCCGAGTGTCAACGGTATCGCAGCCCTACGATGCAACAGAGTTGAAGTGGCTAATCGCCCACACGGATTGGCTATGCGGTACTCGCATGCACTCGACTATCGCGGCACTTTCCACCGGCACTCCAGCTTGTGCGCTGGCTTACAGCCTGAAAACCAGGGGCGTGTTCGAAACATGCGGTGTCGGTGAAGCGGTTGCCGATTTGCGCTGCCTGTCTACGGACGCTGCCCTGGAACAGGTGATGCGAACCTGGCAAAACCGGGCCTCACTGGCCCACACCATTGCGACAGAATTGCCAAAGGTGTTGGCACGCAGTCGCGAACAACTCAACGAGATGGTGGGTGCTCTGCCATTGTCCCGAGCCGCCTGATCCATGTTATCCCGCTTGCGCCCATCGCTGGTTCTGGCTCTCAGCCAGATTGTGCTCGAAGGCTCTGCTTTCCTGCGAAATCTGATATTGGCGCGACTGCTCGGCGTTGAACAGATGGGCCTGGCCGTCGCACTTGCACTGGGCATTCGCGCACTGGAAATGATGGGCGATTTTGGCTTGGAGCGACTTCTTGTGCAAGTCCGCTCACACGAACTCTCGGGTGTGCGCGGCACGGTGCACCTGGTGCAAGCTGCCAAAGGCCTCATCTTGATGGGTATCGCCGTTGTGGTGGCCAAACCGTTGTGCACCGCGATCAACCCGGCACTTGATCCTTACGTATTCGTATTGGCGTCAGCAGCCCTGGTTCTCCGCGGTTTCATAAATTGCGAATACAGAGAGCGTCAGCGCGTTCAGGATTTCAGCGGAATGCTGTATGCGGAAGGGATTAGCAATGTGATTGCGGTCGTCTTTGTGGCGCCAATTGCGCTAGCGACACGAGATTATTCGGCACTGGCCTGGGCTTCTGTCTTGCAAGCCTCCTTGCTTTGCCTGCTTTCTCACTTGTTTGCAAAACGCGCCATGATATTCGCTTTCGACCGGGCCAGCCTGCGTAAAGCGTTTCGATTCGGTATCCCCATCGCCTGTAATGGCGTATTGATGTTCCTGGCCATGCAGGGCGACCGACTGATTGTCGCCGTGAACTTCACCCCTGAAGACCTGGCGAAATTCGCGATTTCCGCCCAGTTGAGCCTTCTGCCTGCTTTGGTTGGAGCTCGCTTCCTGCTTACCCTCGATTTGCCGCGGTTCTCGAACAATAGCACTCAGCCCGCTGCGCTGAGAAAGCAATACAGCGATCGACTGAAACAAGTGGGGCTCGTCGCCGTGATGATGACCTCTGCGTTCGCCATTCTCGGAACCAAGGCAGTCGCATGGCTCTACGGGTTAGCCTTTGTGCCCTTGCCAGAAATGATGGCGTTACTGGCCTTGGCAGCCGGTCTCAGGCTGGTCAGGGCTGTGCCCAATACCTTGCTTTTATCCAAAGGAAAAACGTTAATGATGCTTATCTGTAACTTGCCACGCTTGCTGGCGCTCTTGGTGGCGCTTGCCTTCATTGCCCGTGGCCATGGCCTGGTCACTATCGTGGCGATCGGCACAATGAGTGAAGCTCTGAGCCTTCTGCTTGGACTCGCCGCGGTCGCCACAATTGACCGTGCTCCAATCCGATTGAACCGCACGCTGCTCGAGATACCCCGATGAGTGGCGCACCCGATCTTCGGCAGATTGTCGAGCAGCACCTGTGCATGGGCTGCGGCGCCTGCGCGGCGGCTCGCCCCGATGTCGTGAAAATGATTGATACTGAACACCATGGGCGCCGCCCACTAATCAAGCAAGGCACGGCGCCTGAGGTTTCGCAATCCCTAGCGAAAATTTGCCCCGGCCGCGAAATTGAATTCTCGTCTGCGCGAAATTATGACGAAGCCGCCTGGGGTCCTGTGCTGGAGGTATGGGAGGGTCATGCCACTGATCCCGCACTTCGCTTTAACGGATCCAGCGGCGGTGCCGTGAGCGCATTGGCTTTATATTGCGTTGAAACAGAAGCAGCCGCCGGAGTGGTTCAGGTTCGTGCCCGCAAAGACCAGCCATTGCTCAACGAAACCGTCATTTCGAAGACGCGGGACGAAATCCTTGAAGCATCGGCTTCCCGATATTCACCGGCCAGTCCCTGTGAGAAATTGGCTGATATTCGCAGTAGTGGCCGCCCGCACATGTTTGTCGGGAAGCCCTGTGATGTCGCCGGCGCCGCACGCCTGATGAATCAAGATCAACAACTGCGCAAAAATGTCGCCCTGACAGTATCCATCTTCTGCGCAGGCACACCATCGAAAGCGGCAACGCGGGAATTGATCCGGGCAATGGACGTATCGGAAGATGCGCATGTCGATGCAGTGCGCTATCGGGGCCGGGGCTGGCCTGGCCGCATGACGGTGAAATTCCGGCAGAAGGGTCGGGACGATGTCAAAGTCGCATCCATGTCCTATGCAGAAGGCTGGGGCGAAATCCTGCAAAAATATACCCAGTGGAGATGTCGCCTTTGCGCCGACCATCTGGGTGAGCACGCGGATTTGTCTATTGGCGATCCCTGGTATCGGCCCATCGGCGATGATGAACTGGGGGATTCGCTCATCGTGGTTCGCACTGAACGCGGCCGTCGTGTTCTGCGTGCTGCAGTCGAGGCGGGCTACCTGAAGCTTGAAGCCAGAACCCTGGGCACTCTTGCCGCATCGCAACCGAATCTCGAACGCACCAAGGGGGCGGTTTTCGCCCGATGCATTACAGCACGCCTGGTGGGCGCAGCGGCACCCAGGTACCGCGGTGGAGCGATACATCGAGTCTGGTGGCGCGCCCTGACGCCTATTGCCAAAATCCAATCGATACTGGGGACATTAAAGCGCATTGTTCGCAGACGAATTCTATCGCCGGAAGTTGCGCACGGCATCATGGCCGACGAAAAAGCGTGAACTCGGCCGCTGCCAAAGCACCGATGATTGGGGTCGCGTTCTACCTGGCGTTGATCGTTCCGCTGGAGTTTTCTGTCACGCTGGGAGGCCTGCGGCTCTCACCTTATCGGGTTGTATTGCTGCTTGCGTTTGTGCCGCTGTTGCTGCGCATGCTCCGTGAAAACAGGCTCGTTGCCGCAGATTACCTGATCGCCGCACACGCGCTCTGGGCGCTCCTCGTCTTGTGTCTCCACAGTGGATTCGCTGCAGGCTTCGAATCGGGCGGAATCTATATTGTCGAGAGCCTTGGCGCCTACCTGGTGGGCCGCATGGCCGTTACCTCTGCCGAAACCAGCAGGGCAATGCTGCGGTTCATGCTCGTCGTTTTGAGCTTCATGGCTGTTTTTGCGTTGCCCGAAAGCCTGACAGGAATTCACTTTTTGCGCGAATCGGCCAGGGCGATAATGGGGGGCGCATCGCTACCCATCATCGAACCGCGTCTAGGTCTTCACCGCGCTTTTGGCTCGTTCGATCATCCAATTCTGTACGGTGTATTTGCTGCCTCAACGTTCGCCGCCGCTTACTACGTGATGGGGCAGGAACGCTTGAAAATGCGCTCCCTGGCCCTCTTGAGCGTGATTGTGGGCAGTACATTTGTTTCATTGTCCGCAGGGCCGTTTGTCGCGCTGGCTTGCCAGTGTCTCGTTCTCGGCTGGGACCGCATCACCAAGGGGATAAATCTGCGCTGGTCCTTTCTGGTGAGCGGTATCCTGCTCATGTGGACTGCGGTTACCCTGGCGTCAAACCGTGGGTTCGTAAAAGTATTCATCTCCTATTTCACCTTTAGCCCGGAGAGTGCCTACAACAGAACCCTGATCTGGGAATATGGCTCTGCCGAAGTGGCGCGACATCCATTATTTGGCATCGGGCTTGGCGACTGGATCCGGGCGCCCTGGATGAGCGAAAGCATGGACAACTTCTGGCTGTTGACGGCAGTCCGCTACGGATTGCCTGCGCTGATTTTCCTTGTCGCAGCAATAATATATATCGGTGTCAGGCAAGCTCGGGTCGTGAGCCATGACAAGGAACTCAACCGATTTCGGATGGGCTGGGTGGCTATCGTCGTGGGCTTGGCAGTCTCCGGTTTTACCGTCCATTTCTGGAACGCGTTGTTCGCATACTTTTTCTTCCTGATCGGCACCGGAGTCTGGATGACGCAACCCATCGCCTGCCGGTCAAAAATCATGCTCCTGGCAAAGCTGGCCGCAACCTTGCCGCCACGACAAACTTTAGCAAAACAATATTGAGGACAATTTCAATGGATATGTCGATCGTCATCGTTAACTGGAATACACGGGATTTACTGAAGGACTGTCTGGAGTCAGTCGAAAAGCACCTGGGGAAAATAGAGGCCGAGGTCATTGTCGTTGATAACGCTTCAACAGACGATTCTGTTGACATGGTCGACCATCTTTTTCCCAACGTTCACCTGATCGTCAATACGGAAAACCGGGGCTTTGCAGCAGCCAACAACCAGGCCTTTGAGCTCACGTCCGGCAGGTATGTTTTACTACTCAATTCAGACACTTTGGTCCATGGTGACGTGCTGTTGCGTTCATTGAAGTACCTGGACGCAAACCCCGAAGTTGGCATGATGGGCTGCAAGGTTTTAAACAGCGACGGGTCGACACAACTGACCTGCAGCCAGTTTCCCACCTTTACCAATCTGCTGCTGCAGACACTGGCCGCCAATCGACTTGGTGGACCCTTCTTCAGCCGCTACCAGATGTTGGATTGGGCGCGCGACGATGAACGCGAGGTCGAGGTCATTTCCGGTTGTTACCTTATGGTTCGATCACAGGTGATCGATGAAATCGGGTACCTGGATGAAGGCTTTTTTTGCTATGGGGAAGAGACCGACTGGTGCCGAAGATCTCAGGAGGCCGGATGGAAGCTGAAATTCGCTCCAGTAGGGACCATCACCCATTTTGGCAGCGGGTCGACCAGAAAACTGAATCATGAACGAGATCTCATGTTGTCCGAGGGCACGATCAGGCTGCATCGCAAACACAACGGGCCTCTTTCGGCAGCCATGGTATGGATACTGTTGCTGATCTTTAACGGCAGCCGCTCGATTTTCTGGACCTTCCGAATGTTACTGGACTCCGCCGACGATACCAGCTCGCGAGCGCGGCACTTTCGAAACGTAGTCCGTCATTTCAACCGCACATGGCCGCAGTTGGCAAAATGAATACCATGAAAAAAAGATTGCGGGTATTAGCCCTGGCCCCTTATTGCGACGGCCTGGACGTAGGCGAAAGCTGGTGCGCCTTTCAATGGGTCAAGAACCTGTCGGCATTTGCCGACGTGACTCTTCTGGCTTTGCATCGAAAAGGATGTGATCCGGTTTCAGAGCAGTTACCGAATGTCAATGTGGTGGAGTGGGATGAGCCCTCTGCCATGGTCGGCTTAAAACGATTCAACAGTATGCTGAAACCAGGTTACGTGGCTTTTTACATGCGGGCGCGATCATGGCTGGCCAGCGCGCTTGCGGCAGGAGAAAAATTCGACGTCGCACATCAGTTCACACCCATTGCATTGCGGTATCCCAGCCCACTGGCGGGCTTTTCAATTCCTTATGTCATTGGCCCGCTGGGTGGCAGCCTGGCAACCCCACCGGGATTCGAAGCGGAATGCGGGAGTGCTGCATGGTACACCCGCCTGCGCTCACTGGACGGGTGGCGCCTGACTCACGATCGGACGCTCAAGCACAGTTACCGCAACGCAGCAGCCATAATCGGTGTTGCACCGTATGTTGGCGAGTTACTGAAGCCGGCTCAACCCAAATGTTTCAGGGTGATGAGTGAGCTGGGTATCGATGACCTGGCCCCACAGCACGCGCGCGCCATGGTACCCAACCGGCTGAGGCTGGTACATGTTGGCCGCGGCGTGCGAACAAAGGGGTTGCGGGACGCGGTTCGAGCCATGGCTTTGCTTCCGGAAGCATTGGACGTACGTCTTGTCTCGGCCGGCCAGGGCCCGGAAATCGACATCTGTCGCGCGGAGGCGCAAAAACTCGGCGTCGAGGACCGAATCGAATTTCTGGGACAGGTGGCACGTTCCCGAATCGAGGAGCTTTACGCAAACGCTGATGGTTTTTTGTTCCCGAGCTTTCGCGAACCCAGTGGCAGCGTCGTTTTTGAAGCCCTGCGCCACGGCTTGCCCGTGATTACGGCAGATACCGGGGGACCAGGGTACGTAATAGATAAAACGTGTGGGTTGACCGTTCCTGCCCACACGCCTGAACAACTTGCACGCGATCTGGCGATCGCCATCACACAGCTCGCATCAGACACGGAATTACGGGCGAGCCTTTCGGCTGGAGCCCGCACGCGGATCAGCGCCATTGGACTGTGGCGCAATAAGGTCAAATGGCTGTTGAAGCTGTATGGAGAGCTGACCGAACAGAATCACTTAAACCTTCACGAGGTATGTTGAGATGAAAAAACCCAATCGACTGAAAATTCTTGCTGTGGCTTCCGGCGGTGGTCACTGGATTCAATTACTGCGCCTGCGCCCCGCATTCAACGGAGCCAATGTCATCTATGCGAGCGTGGAACAACAGTCAGCAAATGATATCGAGGGCAGTCGGTTCTTCCGGTTTCCGGACGCCAACCGGGAAAGAAAAATAGCGCTGATCTTACAGATCCTGCGGATTGCCTGGATCATTGTTCGTGTCCGCCCGCACGTGGTCGTGACCACCGGTGCTTCCTGTGGGTATGTTGCAGTGCGTCTGGGGCGCATGCTGGGTGCGCGCACCCTTTTTATCGACAGCATTGCCAATGCCGAAAAGTTGTCTCTATCGGCGCAATTGGCGCAACGTCATGCTAATTTGACGCTCACGCAATGGCCGCATCTTGACAGCCCCGGGGGGCCTCAGTATCACGGTTCGGTCATATGAGCATGACGAATTTCATCAATTCCAACTCCGTGCCGAAGCAGTTTCTCCCGTCAGAAAGGGAAATTGACATGCCTGCAGACTGGACAAAAACCAGGTTCGCTGATCGTTACCTGCACAAGTCTCCTGAACTACCGATCACTCGCATCGAAAGACCACGGGAAGACAACCGGGCGCACGGATTGCAGCGCCTTCGGTTTTTGAAGAAAGAAATCATGGCAAATTTACCGGTAGGCACCAAGACGGCGTTAAGAACGCTGATGGCCCGTTAAACACTTCCAGGCGATATTGAAAAGTCTATTGACGAATAGCCTGAGAATCGATCTTTAACCTGGCATTGTGACTCTGACCCCATAATTTGCATCTTTCGTTCTATACTCAACCATTACGCTCGCTGCGATGGGTTTCATGAGTACGCAACAACTATTGCTGGTCTACGATGAACAGTGCCCTGCCTGTAGTCACTACACGAAGCTGTTACAGGTAAAAGCTACGGTCGGGGAGTTGGTGTTGATCAACGCGCGGGACCCGCATCCCGTATTGGAGGAAATTACCGAAGCGGGCCTCGATATCGACCAGGGGATGGTTCTGAAAATGGATGACACGCTTTATTATGGCGCGGACGCCATTCATGTTCTTTCCCTGATAGGCACGTCTTCCGGATTGTTCAATCGGCTGAACCATTGGGCATTTCGTTCGCAGACGCGCGCCCGCTTCATCTACCCAATTCTGAAATCCGGCCGTAATCTGCTCTTGAGGATGCTTGGCCGGCGTAAAATCAACAACCTGAATATCGAAAATAACGAGCGATTTTGAACAGGACAAGATTACCGCAAGGATAACCATGCAACCCACCGTTGATAACTTACGCAGCGCTTTGTTCAAGCCGGTCGACGCCGCATCCGTCGTGCTCTTTCGGATCGGATTCGGATTCATCATGTTGCTCGACTCGGTTGAACACCTTTTCTTTGTCGACCTGCATAGCCATTACGTCGCTCCGAAAATTTTCTTCCGTTTTTATGGCTTTGAATGGGTTCCGATACTGCGTGAAAACGTCTATGCGATTTACGCCGTGATGGCCATCGCGTCACTGGGCATCATGTTTGGCAAGTACTACCGGACATCGGTTGCTATCGTCGGCATCGGCACTGCCTGGGTGTTTTTTCAAGAGCAAAGCAGGTATCTGAATCACGTCTACATGCTGATTCTGTACTGCCTGATCATGTTCGTTATTCCGGCGAATCGTTATTGGTCACTCGACGCCAAGGACTCCCCGGGTATTGCCCGCAATACACTTCCGGCCTGGTGCCGGTTAATGCTGATCATTCAAATTGAAGCGATTCTGATCTGGGCCGGCATCGTTAAACTCAACCCGGATTGGCTGCAACTGGAGCCGCTTGCTCATTGGCTTGCACGGCGCGATGACATGCCGCTTTTTGGCGCATTGTTTGTAAACCCCGGCGCCGTGGCGGTAGCTTCTTACGGTGTTACGGCGCTGCATCTGATCGGCGCACCGCTACTGCTGTTCAAAAAAACCCGTTTTTACATACTTGGCATGTACGCCTGTTTCCATTTCCTGAATCATTTTGTATTTGATATCGGCGTTTTCCCATGGGTTACATTCTTCGCCAGCCTGATTTGTTTTGAAGCAGATTGGCCACGCGCTTTCTGGAGCCGGTTGCGCCGCCAAAGCTACGTTCCGCCGCCACTCGACGAAATTTCCCTGCCAACAGTCAACAAGCAATGGGTTATTTCAACGTTGCTCGCTACCTGGCTTGTCTTTCAGATAGGCATGCCGATGAGAAACTGGTTTTATGATGGCTGGGTCGCATGGAATGAGCAGGGCCATCGTTATTCCTGGCGCATGAAGCTGCGTAGCAAGAGCGGGCAGGCCGTGTTCACGGTTTACGATCCGGCAACCGATAAGAGCTACACCATTAACCCGGACAGATATCTGAATAAGAGGCAAAGGTTCAAAATGCAATGCCAGCCCGACATGCTTCTTCAAATGGCCCACTTCATTCGTGACTACTTCGCACCAAATGGGCAACGCATCAAAAACGCCCAGGTTTACGTTAATGCCCCGTGTTCGCTGAATTTCAGAAAACCCCAGCAATTAATTGACAGGCGCGCAGATCTCGCAAAGGTGGAGCGCACATTGACAGGAAACGACTGGATCACCAGACTCGAGGAGCCTTTAGTGGCCGAAACATGGTGGTCTCTGGTCGGCCGGCCTGACTCACTGGCGGAGAAAACTGCCGACCCGTGAGACATCCAGGGATAAACACTATGGCGGGGCAATCAATCCGGAACTTGTAAGTAGGATAGGCCAAGGATACAAAAATATATCCGGCCGCTTTAAATGCGGCCCGATGAGAAGGCAGAAAGAATACGGGGAGCCCAGGCTCCCCGTTTTTGCAAATTCGCAGGGCTTGCCCTGCCTGGTCAGAAGTTACTTACCCCGCTTCAACGCTTCAGGTTTTTTCCAACTTCGCCTGCATTCACGCCTTCGAGCATTGCATTGATGTCTCCTATCAATGCGATAGAAATAATCACTTGGACATAGGAGTGTTCTATCAATATGCTGAATCCGATTACCGAAATACATCAATTTCCAACTCTTAAGAGGCAAATTTCATGAACAAAAAGTCCCTGTTGCTGCTAATTGCCATCGCGATATCACCCGCCGTTTCGATCAGCACTGTGCAGGCCGATGATGCACGTAAAACAAACCAGTTCTGGTGGCCGGATCAGCTTGAACTGTCGCCACTCCGTGATCACGACACACGCTCGAATCCGCTTGGCGAAGACTTCGACTACTTTGAGGCTGTGTCCAATCTCGACTACGATCAGGTCAAAACCGATGTCGAAGCCGTGCTGACCGATTCACAGGATTGGTGGCCGGCGGATTTTGGCAACTACGGCCCATTTTTTATTCGTTTGTCCTGGCATGCTGCCGGTACATATCGGACGCTGGATGGTCGCGGTGGTGCCGATGGCGGGCAGATGCGTTTCGACCCTTTGAACAGTTGGCCGGACAACGGCAACCTGGATAAGGCCCGCAGGCTGCTTTGGCCGGTCAAGCAAAAGTATGGCCAAAACTTGTCCTGGGCCGACCTGATGGTGTTGGCCGGTACTGTGGGCATGGAAAACATGGGCTTCGAGACCTTTGGCTTTGCCTTCGGCCGTGCCGATGACTGGGAGCCGGATGTGGTCTACTGGGGGCCAGAAGTTGAGATGCTTGCCAGCGATCGACGTGATGGAGCAGGCGAGCTGCAACGGCCCCTCGGCGCAACCCACATGGGTCTGATTTACGTCAATCCCGAAGGCCCGATGGGCAAGCCAGACCCGGTTGGATCTGCCAGGAACATTCGGGTGGCCTTCGGTCGTATGGCGATGAACGACGAGGAGACTGTCGCACTGGTCGCCGGTGGTCATACATTCGGGAAGATGCATGGTGCCCACAAACCCAGTGACTGCGTCGGTAAGGAACCCGGCGCCGCCCCACTCGAGGCTCAGGGACTCGGCTGGAAGAACCGGTGCGGCAAGGGCCACTCGGAAGACACGGTAACGAGCGGCCTGGAAGGTGCATGGACGCAAAATCCAACGCAATGGACGACACTGTATCTCAGCAACTTGCTCAATTTGGAATGGGCACAGACCCGCAGTCCGGGCGGCGCCATTCAGTGGATACCAACTGATGAGTCGTTGCAGGCCATCGTCCCCGACGCTCATGTCGAAGGTAAATTAAACCCACCCGTGATGACCACGGCAGATCTGGCGCTGAAATTCGACAGCGAGTACCGCAAGATCGCTGAGCGTTTCCTGGCCAATCCCGAAGAGTATCGCCTGGCCTTCGCCAAGGCGTGGTTCAAGCTCACGCACCGTGACATGGGACCGCGTGCTCGGTACGTCGGTAACGAAATTCCACAGGAGCAGCTCATTTGGCAGGACCCGGTACCGGCGCCGATGTACGAGAGTATTAGTGCGAGCAACATCAGTGCACTTAAGAGAGAAATCCTCAAGTCGGGCCTGACGACGCCCGAGATGGTTCGCGTCGCCTGGGGAGCGGCGGCCAGTTTCCGAGCGAGCGATTTGCGCGGAGGCGCCAACGGTGCTCGCATCGCCCTGGCTCCGCAGAAGGACTGGGAGGTCAACGATCCTGCGGAAGTCCGCAAAGTGCTGGCCAAGCTGAGCGAGATTCGCGAAGCCTTTGGCGAAGACAAGATTTCGATGGCTGACCTGATCGTCCTTGCTGGTGCCGCGGCCATTGAGAGGGCGGCGAGCGACGCAGGCGTGCAAGTCACGGTACCGTTCGTGCCGGGTCGTGGCGATGCCACGCAGGAAGCAACTGATGTTGCTTCCTTCAACCTGCTCGAGCTGCATGCCGACGCATTCCGCAATTACTTCAACCAAGCGAAGGCATACAGGTCGCCGACCAAGATGCTGGTCGACCGTTCGGATCAGCTGAATCTAACAGTGCCTGAAATGGTGGTTCTGCTTGGTGGTATGCGCACTCTCGATGCCAACACCGGCGGGGCCAGGCACGGCGTCTTCACCGATGAAGCCGGTTCTCTCAGCAATGACTTCTTCGTCAATCTGATGGACATGAGTATTCAATGGCGCAAAACAGCTGAGGATGGAATATACGAAGGCGTCGATCGCGAAACCGGCCGGGTGATGTACACAGCCACGCCTGTCGACCTGATATTCGGTTCGAATTCGGAGCTGAGAGCCGTTGCCGAGGTGTATGCCTACGACAACGCCAAAGAGCGTTTCGTAAATGACTTTGTCAAGGCCTGGAGCAAGGTCATGAACCTGGATCGCTTCGATAACTGATTCAACTCTGCTTAAGAGTTCTGCTGCGGCGGCGCATTAGCGCCGCCGCTTTTTTTCCGTGGTCGGGTGGCCGACCGGCAAAGTTCTTTACTCCGGCACATTACTCTGACCCCATCATTTGGCAGGTAAATCGCGAACGGTTAAACGCAACTGCTGCGCCACGGCTCAGAAGCTTTCCATCACCGACAGGTACCAGGCATCCTGCCCTCCACTGGATCGCCCGTAGTCCACCCGGACGTTGAGCCGCTGGGACGGCAGCACCATCCACCGAATGCCGGCGCCGTAGCTGGGCACGAAGCTGTCCTCGGGCTCGGCGGTTATCGAGTCCTTTACGTCACCGGCGCCCGCGAACGCCACCACGCCCCAGCGCTTGTAGAGCGTCCAGCGGGCCTCCACCTGGGCCTGGTAGGCCGTCTTGGCCATGTAACGGGTAATCGGAAAGCCGCGAAGCGTGAGCCAGCATGCATCCCACAAGGGAAAATCACCGGATCGGGTGCAGTAGCTGGCATCGCCGGCCAGCACCAGGCGGTCGGTGAGCTTGTGATACGTTCTGAACCTCAGTTTGTAGTTCTGATAATTCCCCCGGTCGCTCGGTGACATCTTGCTGGTCATGGCGCTCGCCTCGAACAGGTTGCCGACCCAGGGATTGGTGGGCAGATCGCGGCTGTCGTATTTGAAATCCAGGCCGATCCCGGCAGCCTGGATCTCGCCGTCATAATCGATTCCCTGGTCGACATCTCTCAGATCCAGGTCCTGGGTGATATCCAGATAGCGAAGCAGCACACCGCCATACCACCGCCCGGCGAGCCGCCGGTGCAGGGCAGTCTGGAAAAACCCGCCCCGCACTTTCCAGTCCACCGCGGTTCCCCGGTCGTCTTCGCTGTCAGGCGCGTACAACTCCAGTTTGAAATCCGCGTAGCCTCCCAGGGCCACGAAGCGCCATTTATCCTCGGCCCAGTAATTTTTCTGCATGGCGCCGACCACCCAGCTGTCGTTGGTGGTATATCCTGCGGCCGCGGCGGTAAGGGAAGCAGGCTGTGCAGCCTTCTGTGCCGCGGTCTGCGGGTAGAAATATCCCCCACCCAGGATCAATCCCGTACCGAAGGTGGGGTCGGACATGGGAATCGGCACGACCACCAGGTTCTTCCTCTGAAATTTGCCTGGGACCTCCTCCTCGCGCAGATCGGGCACGGTGCCTTTTGACGGCTCTTCCGCCGCGACAGATTCACTGGCTTCGGTGGAATCCCTGGCTTCGTCATCACCGTCGGAAGTCGACTGCGCGACTACCGGAAATGCTATCGCCATAAGCACCGCGAACGTGATTATTGACCAAATGCTTTTCATAAGCTTGATTATACTTATCTGGCCGCTTGGGTTCGTATCTGGCCGGAGGTGAATTCCAACATCAATCCTCGCAGAGGACGCGCGCTTTCTGAATCGCCATGGCTGATAGTGGCATCAAACTGGAAACCAACAACAAAACCAACAACAGTTGGGGGTGTTTCATAAAGACCTCCCAGGTCCTATTCACAAGGCGATCCTGAATTTCAGGTGCGGGATCGCAATGAAATCGTGATGTGGATTCAGGGCGGGGTCGAAAACCAGGTGTACGCCGGGGGTGATCCAGATGTTCTTGGTCAGCGAAATCCGCCAGTAGGCCTCGATACCGTATTGATCGCGAGCTTCCGGAAAGATATCTTCCATGGGCGTCTGGTACACCAGGCTGAACGATACCTCGCCCCTGATATCGGCCGGGTTCAGGTAGGCGGCACCGAGGGTGAAGTTGTTGTCGACGAACGTACCCGTTACACCACCCCCCTCGGCGGTATTGTAGGTATAGCCGGCGAAGCCCACCCAGCGGCCCCACTGTTTCTCACCGAGCAACCGGAAGCCGCCGCCCGCCTTGTTCGGCAGCGTATCGGGTGAGCGGGAGCTTCTTTCATCGGCGTAGAACAGGAGCAGGTGCACGTGATCCCGGTCGCCCTTGGACCGATTCCAGTCGTAACCGAACTCCAGCCCATAGAACAACTCGCTCCCGGAGACGGTCGACCAGTCGAACCCCAGGGCCGGGTTGCTGTTCATGTCATTCAGTGAGCCGGCGACATAAAAGCCGGATTCCTTTTCAGGCCACCACTTGAAACCGGTCCCAAATCCAAAAGTGGGCCAGGGGATCGCCGGGTGGAATGCCCAGTCGCCGAAGGTGTAGGACACGCGCTCATCCTTGAACCGGAACGGATTGAGCAGCGTGGTCACCACCTGGTTGCCGACCCGGAGCATGAACTCGCTGTTTTCCGACTTGAACCACTGCTCCCAGTACAGGTTTTCGATAACGAAATCCCAGGCGGTGAACCCGACATTGGCCGTGAGGCTGCCGAGATCGGCTAATCCGAAAGTCGCGGGGACCTGATGATTGCCCACGGCATTCCGCTCGAACATGCTGAAGACCAGCGTTCCCTCGTGGTTGCCGCCGCGGTCGAGCATCGTCCACTTGCCCAGGAAGCCCCACCAATGGCCGAGCGCGGTGTCGTAGGTCGCCTCCGGCAAGGTGTCGGTCGCGTACTGACCGAGCATCTGGTAGCTGAATCCGAACTTCAGGCCCATGCGGTCGTAAACACTGTCCTTCCAGCCGAACCAGGGCTCGTCCACGCCGACGTCCCAAACCGCGCCCGGCTGCGGGACGATTTCATCAATGATGTTGCCCGCTTCAATGGGATTGGTCTCGCGCGATTGCGCGGTAACGGATACCGGCGCCATGGCCAAAAGGGCGCTGGCCACTAGAATATTCAACACAAACGCTACCTTCGCCATCGGAACTCCCTTTGCTTCAACGTACCGGCCGGCCAATTGGCCGACAGGCCGAACAGGGCGCCTGGCCACTGGTGTTACCCAAAGGCGCCCGCCGGTTGGACGCTCAGTCGATAATGGCCTCAGCCGACCTCGACCGTGCCGTCCTCGTGGATCGCAATCGGATCGCCCATCTGGACCGTCTCGAGGAACTCGTCGCCGAGCATGTCGACCGTGACAATGCGCGCGTCTTTCCAGATGTCCGACATCAGCACGCCGGCGGCGGCCAGGGTGTCGATGGGTTTCGAGAACAGCAGGGCCTGCGGGCCGACACCGATGGCCTTCATGCCCATCAGGCACATGCCGCCCATGGTCGACCCAACCGTCGTCGGAATGCAGAGAATCGCACCCGACAGATCCTTGCCGTAAAGCTCCTTGTTTGCGGCGTCCGTGCAGGGTGCCGCATCGGTTCTCCCCGCGAACATGTTCTCAAAGTAGGATCCACTCGTGTTGAACGCCTGCCGCGATACCGTCGCCTTACCGCTGACTTCACCGGAAAGAACGACACGACCTTTGAATGATTTGCTCATGATTTTCTCCTAATCCTCAGCCTGTCAGACCAGACCCGACTGGGCGGGGATCTTCCCGGTCATCGCAATCTCGAGAAGCTCGTCGTCACCAAACAGCCGCATCGACGTGTAGTAGCGGCCTTTGTTGGAGTTGGTGACACTCCGCTCGATATCCGCCATGCCCTTGAGGCCCTGGAAGGCGGGTGTGCAGATCGTCGTGAACCTGACGCCGGCGCGTCGAATGTCCCGGAGCAGGACTGGATGCTCGTCCAGCAGTTTGTTCCT
>CALDVW010000098.1 GCA_937924405.1 uncultured Lysobacterales bacterium | reverse complement strand
CCAGTGAGCACTCATCGGTAATCGCGATAGCGCTGTAGCCCAGTTCAGCGGCGCGCGCGACCAGTTCCTGCGGGTGTGAGGCGCCGGTCAGGAAACTGAAGTTGCTGGTGCAGGCAAGTTCAGCATAAGAAGGTGAATTCTTCATACTGTAAATATATACAGTATTTTGATCCGAATGTGTAGAGGCGGTTTTTACCACGAAAACTGGCCATGCCCGCAATTAAGGGCTGCCGCGGAAGAGGCACCCAACACCTCTTTGGAAGCTTTGGGTCGCTCACGTTGCGATGGTGATGACTAAGAGGTTTCCGTTAACCCTTTCCAGGACAATCAACTGTCGGGAACAGTTGCTTAGCGAACAGGGAAGTCTCGAGCGTGCCCTGGAAAGGGTTAACGGAGACCTCTCCTGCGATCATTTCAAATTGCGGGCGTGGCCAGGTTTTGGAAATACAGATTGAGAGGAGGCAGTGGGTCCTCAAGCCTCCGGTGATATTTGTCGGCTAAAGGTAAACGGCCTCCAGCCTGGCCAGCAGTTTGTCGCCTGCGTACAGTTCCATGAACAATCCGCTGATCGTGTAGCGGGTGGTGCTACCGAGCGCTTCGAGAAAGGCGCGTTCGGTGTCCATTCCCTGCGGACAGAGCATCATGGTGGAGCCAACGGCTGAAAAGCTCAGCGTATCGCCTTCTGACTGGAATTGGCCGAAGAAGTTATTGCAGCCCGCATTGCCGTGCGCTCTTGATTCGGCAGAAGCGAGGATGATGTGGGCTTCCTTCATGCCTTCGGGGGTCACCACTGTGCCGCCTCCGATCTCGATAACTTTCCAGTAGGTGTCCGCTAATTCGGCATGAACCGTCGGGGCGCATGTTTTTTCATGTTCCATATTATTAAGTTTATCTACTATCAATTTGACTTTATTATGATTTCCTTCCATTGCAGGGCGTTCAAGAAATCGTCCATTCAATTCGATAAATATTTCGTGCCCAGGATCGATTCCTGAGTTTAGATACGCGTTTTCCAGTTCCATATAGGAGCCTTCCATGGATACCGGGAACGTCTTTCCGGTCCGGCAGTCCCGGAATACGGCCGCGTCGGCCAGGTAACTGAACATACCCTCAAGCTCAATGCCGACCGGGTCATTTTCAGGTTCTTTAACCCGCACCAGTGTCATATCGACGTGGTTGCCGGCGCCACGGGTCAGGACCGGTGTGTGGGTATCGTTAATGAACATCAGGCGCCCGCCATCACTTATCCTGGCCCGGATCGAATAAGACATGCGTTCATCGATTTCCCCGGGCTCGTATTCCAGCTCAAAGCGGATTGGGACCTGGCCCGGGCTGGTGATTTTCTGTCTGGCAATGAGGGTGGCTTTGACATCTGCCCTGGAAACATCCTCCAGGCTGATTTCAAGCACGGCCCCGGGCGACAAGGCAATGCGTTCGCGGTACGCAACAGTACCCGTGATCTGTGCCATTGCCTCAGCCGGGCCGGACTCTTCATTAACAGAGTTCAAGGCAGGGGAATCCTTCTGGTTACAGGCCGCCAGTATCAGCAGAAGCAAAGGAGGTAATATACAGGTCCGGGTTTTCATGGTTGATCCTTCTCATCGATCAATTCTGTTTTCTGCGCCGATTTATCCCGCGAAACTGCTCCGGTGAGCACCAGTTTCATGCCTTCCTCGAAAGACATGTCCACCGGCGTCAGGCAGGAACGGGGCAGAAACAGGGTGTAGCCGCCAATCTGGTAGCTCATTGGCAGGTAAACAGCGATGGGTTCTTCTACCGTGAGTTTCAGCGGCAGGCGGCTGAAGTCCTCGCGGGTCACAAAGCCCAATTGCTCAAAATCCTGGCCCGGAACCTTGACCAGGACGACTTTGCTCATGGCGACCTTGCTTTCCGGGCTGAGGTAGCCGATGAAGTCCTTCAGTGCCGAGTAGATGGTTTTGACCAGGGGCAGCCGGTTAAGGATGGCATCACCAACTGCAAACAGTTTTTGAAAAATAATCACGTGGGTGAGCAAGCCGACCAGGATGGTCATGGCGACCGCGGATACCACGCCCATGCCGGGAATGTACCAGCCCAGGGGCAGAAATTTCATTAACATACCGCCAAGCACCTGCTCCGCGCCCCGCGCCATCCACCAGAGAATGGCCAGAGTCAGCGTGACCGGGATCACAACGGCCAATCCTTTCAGAAACAATTTACCCAGTGCGTTCATTGGGGAAAATTCACCTTTTGTCCACAATGTATTGCTATCCTCCTGAGTATGCCATATTGCTGCTGGTGGATATGCCCCAGAGAAGGAGAAGAATGGATCGGAAGCAGGTTTATCGTTTGGTCATTTTATTCGCGGTGACCGTATTGTCGGGGTGTGCCTCCAAGCCCATTATCGACAGCTACAATGTTGACATGGTTCAGTATGAAAAAGACCTGGCCGACTGCGAGGAAATAGCGGAGCAGGTGGAAGCCGGGAAAATAACTGCCTCTTCAGCGGCATTCGGTGCGGGTGTAGGAGCAGCCTATGGCGCAATCAGTGGTGACGTCGGTCAATCGGCTGCTACCGGTGCCGTCGCTGGCGGATCCGGTGGCATCCTTAAATCGGATAACGAAAAAGCCAAAGTCACTAAAAACTGTCTGCGTCATCGCGGTTACGCGGTACTCAATTAACCGTTTCTTGCAAAAAAAATCCATACTGCAGGTAGTGAATTACCTGTGCGGCTACATCCTTGTCGCGCATCATGAACACGTGGGTTAAGGGCATTTCCAGATGCTCGTTCATACCCTCGGCCCGCGTGGAAGTGTTTTCTCAGCCAGGACTTCAGGCGGATACTCGGATCGATTGTAATATCAGATTCCGACTTTTGAGAGAGCGTCGATGATCTCACGCAGAAAGCGCTCCGCCACCGGGTGATCGACCGCAAATCTGGTTTCGACGGATTTCGCCCTGTCCATGACATTGTCAACGTCATCGTCGGAGCCGGCTTCCAGAAGGCGATTGATGTCCTCATCGAGATCCTGAACCAGTTTCAGGGTGTCGGAGTCGACTTTATCGGTGTCTTCCAACGCGTCGTGCAGGCTATTCAATAGTTGTTTCAGATTCTGTTCGGTCATCGGGCATTTCCCTGGCTGCAGGCTACAGCATAAAACAGAATGCCCCCGAACAGAATAATCAAAATCTTCATTGCCTGAGATATCAGGGCGCCAGCAGCATCACACCAGTAGAGCGATACTCTTGATCTGTGCATAAACCGGTTTACCGGGCGCCAATCCGAGATCATCCGCTGATTTTCGCGTGATGCGTGCCAGCAGCGGTACTTCCTCTGCCAGCAGCCGAACGGTTAGCTGGGCATGTTCATCTTCGGTCATGGACTCAACCACAGCCGGAATGATATTCAGGATACTGGTTCCGGATTGGCGTTCGAGAGTGAGGCTGACGTCCCTGGCGGCCAAGCGTAAGCGGACGGGACTTCCGACGGGTATGTCTCTGCGGGTGACGGTGATTGTCCCTCCCTTGAAGCTCAGACAGGTGAGCTTATATTTTTCGTCGTGGGCAGATACCTCGGCTTCGATGATCGTGGCTGCATCGCTGCCATGGGCGAGGGGAAGATCGAGCCGGGTAAAAATCTCGTGAACATCCCCCGCAGCCGTCACCCGGCCGTTTTGTAATAACACCAGGTGGTCCGCAAGACGCCCCACCTCTTCCGGAAGATGGCTAACGTGAATGACCGGAATATCCAGTTCCCTGTGCAACGACTCGATATAAGGCAGGATTTCCTGTTTGCGATCGTAATCCACTGCGGCGAGCGGCTCATCCATCAGCAGCAACTCGGGACTGACGGCCAGGGCCCTGGCAATTGAAACCCGTTGTCTCTCGCCACCCGATAAAGTGAGCGGCGACCGGTCGAGTAATTGTCCGATTTCCAGCAGATCGATGGCTCTGTCCAGCGAAACCCTGCGCAAATTCCGGGGAATTCGCCTGAAGCCGTATTCCAGGTTACCTTTTACGTTGAGGTGCTCGAACAGGCTTGCCTCCTGGAAGACGTAGCCCAGGGAACGGCGGTGCGGCGCCACGAAGATGTTTTCGTCCTGCCAGGTGATATCACCGACTCTGAGGAAGCCTTCTGCGTGGTGCTCAAGGCCTGCAATGGCTCGCAATAAAGTGGTCTTACCGCAGCCTGAAGGGCCAAAAAGAGAAGTTACCCCTTGTGAAGGGACACTCAGATCGACGTCAAGACAGAAGGCGCCCTGCGGGATTCGAAAGCGGATGTCGATACTCACAATTTCACCAGCCGAAACCTGCGGTTCAGTGCGTAGACCATCACCAGCAACAGGAAGGACAGTAGCAGCAGGCCCCCGGACAGCCAGTGCGCATGTGCATACTGCAGTCCCTCGACGTGATCGTATATCGCGATAGAAGCCACGCGGGTTTCTCCGGGAATATTCCCGCCGATCATCAGCACAACACCAAATTCACCAATGGTGTGTGCAAAACCCAATACAGCGGCAGTCAGGAAGCCGGGCCGTGCCAGCGGCACTGCCACTGAGAAAAATCGATCGACTGGTGAAGCGCCCAGGGTGGCGGCAACTTCGAGTGGTCTGCGCCCGATGGCGGTAAACGCATCCTGCAAAGGCTGGACGACGAAGGGCATGGAATAGATCACCGAGCCGATCACCAGGCCGGTGAAGGTAAATGCCAGAGGTCTCCCGCCCAACGCAACGGCCGCGCCGCCGAGTGCGCCGTGCGGGCCCAGCATCAGCAGAAGATAAAAGCCGAGTACGGTGGGAGGCAAGACCAGGGGCAGCGCAACAACGGCTTCGGGAATGAATTTGAACCGCCACCGTGTGCGTGCCAGCCACCAGGCCAGCGGAGTGCCGATCAGCAGGAGCACCAGCGTGCTGATCAGCGCCAGTTTCAGCGTGATCGCAAGCGCTGTCAGGTCGGCTTCATTAAACATTATTGATGGTCGTGTTCCGGAGTTTCGTAGCCGTGGGTACGGATAATTCTAGCGGCCCGGGCGCTCTGCACAAATGACATGAATTCACGCGCCGCCCTGTTGTCCCGCAAAACAACGGCTTGTTGCTCTATCGCCCCGTACATTTCCGGCGGCACCGGCCAGTGTGAACCGGTGGAAAGGTGATCACCATCTTTCAATTGTGAAAGAGCTACGAAACCGAGTTCCGCATTGCCGCTGTGGACAAACTGGAAAGCCTGGGCAACGTTTTCACCGCGTACCAGGCGCTTGCTGAGGCTCTCCCACAATCCGGCATTCTCCAGCACCTCACGGGCTGCCCTGCCATAAGGTGCGAGTTGCGGATTGGCTACGGCCAGGTGATAAAAATTCCCCTGTTTCAGGACTCTGCCGCCCACATCCACGTAATCCGCTTGCGGGCTCCACAATATCAATTTGCCGAAGGCGTAGGTGAAGCGGCTTCCCGGAACAGTCAGGCCTTCGCTTTCCAGCTTTTCCGGCCGCTCCCGGTCAGCAGCGAAAAACACATCAAACGGTGCTCCGTGAATGATCTGAGCGAAATGCTTGCCGGTAGAGCCGGTGATCACTGTGGCCTGGTGCCCGGTTTCCACCTCGAATTCATTGGCCAGCGCTGTCATTGCCGTCCTGAAATTACTGGCCGTGGCAACCCGGATTTCATCAGTCAAAGTCTGGCGCGGGAGCAGTATCAGAAGGAATACCCACAGCACCCTGATCCCGGATTTAACAAGCCCGGAATCAGGCAGCATCATGGTGTTTACGGTAGTCACGGGGAGAAAGCCTGCTCCAGCGCCGGAACGCATGGCTGAAATTTCCCGGCTCTGTGTAACCCAGTAAATCTGAAATTTCGGCCAGTGGCAACCTGGTGTCCAGCAGGTATTCCTTGGCCAGCTGAAAACGCACTTCCTCCAACTGCTGACGGAAGCTGCTGCCTTCCTCGTTGAGTCTGCGCCGGAGAGTTCGAACCGAGACATGCAGTTGGTCAGCCACTTGCTCTATATTGGGAAACTGGCCGGGTTGGGCCAGTAGCAACATGCGCACATCATCAGTGAAGAGACTCTGGTGCTTCAATTTGGCGATCAGCATCCGGCATTGCTGGCGGAAATATTGGGACGTGTCCGGATCTCGTTGCGGCAAAGGCATGTCCAGCACATCCGGGCTGAAAAGAAGCTTGCTTGGGTAGCTGTTGAACCGGACTTCACAGCCGAAATGGTCCCGGTAGACCTGCTTCAGTCCGTGACCATCATGCGCCAGGTGAACCTGGAGCAGCGGCAAGGGCTTGGCCATGACCGAACCGAACCCGACCACGGCGGCTGACATGTCACGATCCAGATATACGTCGTGAAGGGACTTCTCTACCGGCGGCGGATTTTTCATCTCGAATGACGCCCTGGTGGTTGATTCCTGGACCTGAAAAGTAAAAAAACTGAAGGTCAGTTGGCCAAAATTTACAGCATGGGTCATGGCTCTTCGCAGGGTGGAGGCGCTTAACAGCGCATACCCAAAAAGGCCATAACGTTGAGGTATGAATGGCTCGCCGAGTTTCAGGCCGATAGCCGGATCACCGGTCAGCCTCAGCACATTTCGATAAAAAGCCAGTTCCTGTTGAAAGGTCAGGCGGGATTGTGGATTGTCCAGTTGGGACAACAGGATTCCCGTGCCCCTGAGGCAGCTGCGCCGGTCGAACCCCATGCCTTCCAGAACTTCGAGCGGAGGCTCAAGAGACTTGGCGGCATGCTGTGGTGGTATGTGGGTGGGCACATGGCGGGCCTGAATCATTTTCCGATGTCAGTTTAATTGCTCTGGCCGTAATTCACAAGTAATTGTCCCGCCGCCACATTCGAATCAGACATTTCCTGCCTTATCCTTTCTTCATCATGATTGAATCGAATTGACTCAGGAGGTTCTGATGTCCATCTCAGCAAAAGTTTTTGTCTACGGTGCCAGCGGCTACACCGGAAAATTGGTAGCCGAATCCCTGGCTAGCCGGAATATCCCCTTCGTCGCCGCAGGGCGTAATCGTGAACGCCTGGAAGCGGCGCTGGGCATTGTCGAGGAACGTCTCGGCAGACCATTTGAAGCAGAAGTCGCTGTCGCAGGAAACTCGGTCGATGACCTGCTTCCGCTGTTGCAGAACATCGATGTAGTGATCAACGTGGTGGGGCCCTTCATGCAATTGGCCTGGCCGGTTGTTGAAGCTTCCCTTCAGGCCAACTGCCATTACCTGGACACCACGGGTGAACAGGATTGGGTGCTGGCCATCAGGGAGAAATATGGTCGCGCATTCGAAGACAAGGGCCTGTTGCTCAATCCCGCAAACTCCTACATGTGGGCCGCCGGAGCCATTGCAGCGGAAGTGGTATTGGAAACCGACGGTGTGGATAGCCTCGACCTGGTCTACCAGATTGATAACGGCTTGCCATCGGAAGCCTCCACCAAGTCCTTTTTGCGGATGGTTTGCAACGATCAGTTCTACCTCGAACAGAATGAGTTGAAGCCCTGGCCGCATGACCTGATTGCACAAGTCGCGGTCCCGCATCGTAACCGCGTATTGCGGGCGCTGCCCTGGGGCGGAGCCTGTGAGCCCGTGTGGTTCCTCGATGACCCCCGTGTCGTGAATTGCTCTGTGCTGACTGCCATTGGTGAGCACATTGTGGACGGCGTGGCGCAGGCCATCGCCGCATTCAATGAACAGGCCAGGGATTTACCGCAGGAACAGAAGGAGGCCTGGACCAACGCGGTGGGTGAACAGATGGATTCCGGCGAGCCACCCAAAGATGACCTGGATGTACAGCGCAGTGTGATTGTCTGCAATGGCCAGGGGCGCCGGGTGAACACCCGGTTTGTTATGAACCTGTCCGCGCCATATACCTGGACGGGGGAGGTTTGTGCCGAGGCGGCTCAGCGCCTGATGAAAGGTCAGTTGAAAAAAGCCGGCTTTCAATCAGCGGCGCAGGCTTTCGGGCATCGGGAACTACTCGAGGCGTTTCATTCCCGCGAGTTTTGCAACCTCCCGGAATAAGGAATTCGATCATGAAAATGAAAGCTTATATTGCCGGTGTGGGAATGACCCGCTTTGGCAAACATATGGACACCACCCTCAAAGGCCTGGCCTGCGAAGCCATTGGCGAAGCAATCAGTGATGCCGGGATTGTAGCGGGTGCGATTGAAGCGGCTTACATGGCCAACGCTGCCGGTGGAGTGGTTCAGGGCCAGGAAATGATTAGTGGGCAGGTCGCATTACGTGAGATGGGCATTGGCAGAATTCCGGTAATCAACCTGGAGAATGCCTGCGCAAGTTCTTCGACGGCGTTCAATCAGGCCGCCGCCATGGTCAGCCTGGGTGTTTATGATATCGCCCTGGTTTGTGGTTTTGAAAAACTGTTTCATGAAGACAAGCGCCGGACTTTCGCCGCTTTTGACGGCGCAGTCGATACGGAAAATCCGGCAGGCCTGTCCGGCACGCTACAAATCCTGGCCGAAAAGGCAGGTGAGGAAGTGGACGTGGAGAATGCGGGCGTCACCCGCTCCGTCTTCATGGATATCTATTCCCTGCTGGCGAAGTCGCACATGAAAAAGTATGGCACCACGCGCGAGCAGTTAGCAGGCGTGACCGTCAAGAATTCCTTTCACGGGAGCCTTAATCCGCGCGCCCAGTTTCAGCAGGCCATGACGCTTGACGAAGTTCTGGGTTCTCGTGAAATCATCGATCCGCTGACCCTGCCGATGTGTTCACCCATCGGTGACGGTGCGGCTGCGCTGGTGCTGGTCAGCGAACGCAAAGCCCGCGAACTGGGACTGAAAAATCCCGTGCGCGTACTTTCATCCGTACTGGTTTCAGGCTGGGACCACGCTGAAGGTGACATGTCTGTTGGTGAATACGCCGCTCACAAGGCATATGAGGTGGCAGGTGTCGGGCCCGATGACATCAGCCTGGCCGAATTGCATGACGCCTCTGCGCCATCAGAAATCATTGCATATGACTATCTCGGTATTTGTGAAAAAGGGCAGGGAGGTCGCCTGATCGAAGACGGCAGTACACGTCTTGGCGGGCGCATTCCGGTCAATGTTTCCGGCGGGCTATTACGCAAAGGGCACCCCATCGGCGCAACCGGCGCGGCGCAGATCGTCGAAATCACCGAACAATTGCAGGGCCGGTCGAACCAGCGGCAGGTCGAAAATGCCCGTATCGGTCTGGCTCACAACGGTGGCGGGCTGATTGGCACGGATGCAGCAGCAACAGTCGTTAGCATCCTGGGCAGGGAGGACTGATCGTGACACAAGAAAATCCCGTAATTCTTGCCGGCCTCATTCGCGCCTGGTGTCAGCGGTCGGCCGACAAAGAGATTCTGACCTTCGTTCAGATCGATAAAAACGGCAACTTCCAGGATGTCACCCGAACCTATAAAGAGTTGTGGGAAAATGGCCAGCGGCTGGCGGCCTGGATGCGCTCAAAGGGCATGAAAAAGGGCGACAAGTTCGCCATTATCATGCAAAACCATCCCGAGTTCGTCGACCTGATGGTGGCGTCTTCGATCCTGGGTACGGTGTTTGTGCCCATCGATCCGCGCACCCGCGGCGACAAGCTGAAATACATGCTGGAATTTGCCGAGTGTAAAGGCGCCGTGGTTGCTGCGTATGCGCTGGCAGAAGTCGAATCGGTCTGGGGTACGAAAGAGAAGCACTGGATTGCCACGCTTGAAGCCACGGGCGCGAGCCATGCCCGCATCGAGGATATGCTGGCTGCGCCTTTGCCGTCGCCCGAACTGGATATCGAAAGCGACGATCCGGATTCACCCATGCAGATTCTTTATACCTCCGGCACGACCGGTGACCCCAAGGCTATTCTTTCAAGCCATAAACGTTATGCCATATCGGCCACGCTGCCGGCGGTATTCGGCCTGGATGAGGATGACTGTATCTACACCGGGCTTTCGCTCACCCACGCCAATGCCCAGGTTGTAAGCCTGGGCATGATCCTGCATGCCGGAATTCGGGGTGTTATCAGCCGCAAATTCACCAAATCGCGCCTTTGGGATATCACTCGGCACTACGGTTGCACCTTTTATAACCTGTTGGGCGGTATGACCACGGCGATTTACGCTGAGCCGCCGCGTGAAGATGACGCCGATAATCCGGTCCGGTTGATTCTCAGCGCCGGGATGCCGGCGGCCATTTGGAATGATTTTTCACGCCGCTTCGGGGTCCGGCTTTTCGAGTTTTACGGCGCAGCCGAAGGCGGCCTCACGTTCAATCCGACAGGTATCGGACCCGTCGGGAGTTGTGGCCAGGCACCACCATCCATGCAACTGGCGATCCTGGACGAAAATGGCGAGCATTGCGAGGCGGGCCAGGCGGGCGAAATCTGTTTTCGTGAAGCCGATGGCAGTTGCCCGGATCTGTCTTATTACAAAAACCCGGAAGCAACGGCGAAAAAGACTGAAGGCGGCTGGCTTCACATGGGCGATGTCGGCCATGTAGACGAAAGCGGTTGGTTGTTCTTTCATTACCGGATGGGCGGTGGAATTCGCAAGAATGGCGATTTCGTCAACACCGCGTTCGTTGAAAAAGCTCTTTCCGAGATCGAGTCGGTATCGGATGTTTATGTCTATGGCTTTGAAGTATCTGCAGGGCGGGCGCCAGGCGAAAAAGACGTGATAGCGGCCGTGGTGCCGGCTGATCCCGATTCTTTCGACGCCGCCGCTGTTTTTTCTGCTTGCAGCCAGAAGCTGGACGCCAACAGCGTGCCCGACTTCTTGCAACTTGTGCACAAAATCCCCAAGACCGCCTCTGAAAAACCCCAGGAACGTTTCCTGGCCGAGGCATTCAACGTCGAGGCCAAAAATGTATTCACCAGGAAAATATCATGACTTCATACATTGATTTACCCCTGAGCGGACTCGAAGCGCCGCTTTCTGAAATGGAACAGATGGTCCAGGACAATTGTCATCGCTTTGCGGAGGAAGTGTTGCGCCCGGCAGGCCCGGTGATGGACGAACTGTCAGCGGCGCAAACCGTCGCACCCGATTCTCCGCTTTGGCGGGTATTGGAACAGGCCGGTGAACTCGGCCTCAGCGTAAAGGCCCTGCTGGACCTGGAGCCACAGGAAAGATCCCGGCTCCTGCTGATCGCTGCTGAAGAACTGGCCTGGGGTGATGGCGGGCTGGCGGGCATGATCCTGGTCAACCAGATGCCGGCGCTGTATTCGGCACTGGCCGGTAACATGGATATGGTCGACTACTGCGATGGCAAACTGGGCTGCTGGGGCATTACCGAACCCGGCCACGGCAGCGATACGCTGGATGCTGATGGCAGCCTGCAGGCCACTGGCGGTACTTACGGCCGGCCGGATTGCGTTGCTCGAATAGAGGGTGACAAAATCATTTTCAACGGGCAGAAATCCGCCTGGGTATCGGGCGGAATCACCGCCCAGGTCTGTGCTTTGTATTGTCACCTGGAGGAAGACGGAACGACCCGGCCGGGCGTCGTGGCGATCGTACCGCTGGACCTGCCCGGTGTAACTCGCGGCCAGCCGCTCGAAAAGATGGGTTTGCGGCCCCTCAACCAGGGCGAGCTTTATTTCGACAATGTCGAAGTTCCAATTTCCCACCTGTTGGCCGGACCTGACAACTACGTCGACATGGTCTATCACACCCTGGCTGAAGCCAATGTTCACGTCGCCAACCTGGCGGTTGGGCTGGCCCGTGCCGCTTACGAACATGCATTGGAATATGCGCATCAGCGCAAACAGGGTGGCCAGTCCATCATTCGTCATCAGAGCGTGAAATACCGCTTGTTCCACATGTTCCGTAAGGTCGAGGCGGCCAGGGCACTGGTGCGCAGAGCATCAGATTACAACGCGACAGCGGCGAGGCCTGCTTTGCAGGGGTCGATTGCTTCCAAAGTGACCGCTACCCAGACCGCTTTCGAAGTGGCCAGCGACGCGTTGCAGATCTTCGGTGGTAACGGCTTGACCAGGGAATACCCGATGGAAAAACTTTTGCGCGATTCCCGTGCCTGCCTGATTGCCGACGGTTGCAACGAGGTGTTGGCTATGAAGGGTGG
>CALDVW010000097.1 GCA_937924405.1 uncultured Lysobacterales bacterium | reverse complement strand
AGCGGGCGGAAAAGTACGTGCACACGATCCTGAGGCCGCGGGAGAGGCCAAGAAGCTTTTCAAGGGCAGAGATGGAATCAAGATCTATAAAGACCCGTATAAAGCAGCCAAAGGCGCCGACGCACTGGTGTTGATTACGGAGTGGAAGCTTTACTGGGCCCCCGATTTTGACCGCCTTGGACGGGAGATGAATCAGGCGGTGATCATTGACGGACGGAACATCTGGTCACCGGATGTCGTGCGCCGGCGGGGTATAATTTACTATTCAATAGGCAGGCCCTGAAAGGATGGCAATGGACAAAAAAGCTTTGATAACCGGTATCACCGGCCAGGATGGCGCTTACCTGGCGGAGTTTCTGCTCGAGAAGGGTTATGAAGTTCACGGCATCAAGCGCCGCGCGTCTTCGATCAACACGGCCCGCATTGATCACCTCTATACCGATCCACACGAGGAAAATGCACGGCTTATTCTGCATTACGGAGACATGACGGACAGCTCGAGCCTGCAGCGAACCATTCAGCAGGTGCAGCCGGACGAAATATACAACCTGGCGGCACAAAGTCACGTAGCTGTATCGTTTGAAGAGCCCGAATATACGGCAGAATCCGATGCCGTCGGCACCCTGAGAGTGCTTGAAGCCATCCGTAATCTCGGCCTGGAAAACAAGTGCCGATTTTACCAGGCTTCAACCTCGGAACTCTTTGGCAAAGTAGTGGAAACCCCGCAGACCGAAACTACTCCTTTTTACCCGCGCTCGCCGTACGGTGTGGCGAAGCTCTACGCTTACTGGATCGTCGTAAATTACCGCGAGTCTTATGGATTGTTCGCCTGTAACGGTATTCTGTTCAATCACGAATCGCCGCTCAGGGGCGAAACATTCGTCACCCGGAAAATCACTCGTGGTCTGGCCCGAATTGGCTGGGGGCTGGATGAGTGTGTTTACCTCGGAAATCTGGAAGCAAGGCGGGACTGGGGGCATGCCCGGGATTACGTGGAGGCTCAGTGGCTGATGCTGCAGCACGATCAGCCGGTGGACTTCGTGATCGCCACCGGCAAGCAGTATTCTGTGCGGGATTTTGTCAATACGGCCGCCGAAAGCATGGGGTTACAACTGGAGTGGACCGGGAGCGGGCCGGAGGAATGCGGTGTGGTTGCCTGGTCTGAAAATGACGAACTGGGTTTCCGGGCCGGCGATGTCGTAGTCCAGGTTGACCCCCGATACTACCGGCCGGCTGAAGTTGAGACCCTGCTGGGTGATGCGACACAAGCCCGCGAGAAGCTCGGATGGACTCCCAGGACGTCTTTCAAGGATATGGTCGATGAAATGGTCAGTACAGATTTGCGGTTGGCCCGGGAAGAGTCGCTGATCGATCAGCACCGCTCCGGAACCTGACGGGACGGCCATGGCGAAGGAGGAATTCAAAGAGCCGGGTAAAATCTTCGTGGCGGGACACCGGGGTATGGTCGGCTCGGCGCTGGTCCGTTGTCTGGAGCAGGCCGGCGAGGGACAGTTGCTGACCAGAACCCGCTCTCAGCTCGACCTGACCCGCCAGCAGGAAGTGGAATCCTTCTTTGTTGATGAAAAAATCAATACGGTCTACCTGGCGGCAGCAAGGGTAGGGGGCATCAAGGCGAACAATGAGTATCCCGCCGATTTTATCCGGCAGAACCTCCAGATTCAGACCAACGTGATCGAGTCCGCCTTTCAAGCGGGTGTTTCCCGTTTATTGTTCCTCGGCAGTTCCTGTATATACCCCCGTCTGGCTGATCAGCCAATGCGTGAAGACGCATTGATGACCGGCCCGTTGGAGGGCACCAATGAGGCCTATGCGGTCGCCAAAATCGCTGGCATCAAAATGTGCGAATCATACCGGCGTCAGCATGGTTGTGATTTCAGAAGCGCCATGCCAACCAACCTGTACGGACCCGACGACAATTTTGATCTGGAAACCAGCCATGTCTTGCCGGCGTTATTGAGAAAATTCCACCAGGCAACGATCAATAGTGATCCGCTGGTCCGGGTATGGGGCAGTGGCAGGCCCCGGCGTGAATTTCTTCATGTCGATGACATGGCGGCGGCGAGTTGCCACCTTATGGGTCTTTCGGAAGAACGTTACTGGTCGGCGGTGAGTGAGCGCTGTTCACACGTCAACGTCGGCTGTGGAAGCGACGTCAGTATTGCGGAACTGGCCGAACTGATTGCAACCGTCACTGGCTTCAGCGGCAGCATTGAATTTGACCCTGACCTGCCCGACGGCACGCCGCGCAAGCTGCTGGACGTCAGCCGCCTGGAGTCCATGGGCTGGAAGGCAGCTATCACGCTGGAGCAGGGCATAAGGCAAACAGATTCGTGGATGGTTGAACATTGGGATGAGCTTGTCGCCGAGTGACGGCGGGAAGGAGTTGCGGATATGAGCAGTTCACTTCAGGATCAGCTTAAAGCCCTCGGTCTGGCCAAAGACAAGCCGAAAAAGGCGCGTCACAGGCCCCGCAGACAACCGGTGGGTGAAAAGGAGAATCAATCGCTGTCGCTGCGCAAGGCCTACGCCCTGAAGGAGCGCGAAGAACAACGGCAGGCAGACCAGGCGCGTAAGAGAAAACAGGCTGAAGACCGCCAGCGCAGGGAAATCAACAACGAGATAAGAAAGTTGGTCAATCAGCACCGCGTGAACCGGCAGGATGCTGATATTGGCCGGAATTTCATGTTCAAGGGCCGGATCAGGAAGATCTACGTAACAGCAGAGCAGCTGAAAGCACTCAACTCCGGAGATCTGGGTATTGTGTATCTTTCAGGCGGTTACCACCTGTTGCCGGCCGAGCAGGTTGAATCCGTTCGCCAGTTGTCAGCGCAGCACGTGCCGGATCTCAGCGTTGGTTCAGATGAAGACGGGGATTATCCTGTACCGGATGATCTGGTCTGGTAAATCACGACGCAACCGGCGTTTCTCAATCCTGAACGTTAGCCGGCAGCAGACGCATGACCTCCTCCACGTTGCAGTCCCTCCTGCGGGCGTAATCCTCCAGCTGGTCTCCCAGCACGGGCCCGAGCACGAAATATTCAGCTTTCGGATTGGCAAAGTAGTAGCCGCAAACCGAGGCTGCAGGGAGCATTGCAAATCCGCTGGTCAGTTCCATGCCAGCCTGCCCGGGCGCGTCCAGTAGTTGAAATATTTTTTCTTTTTCACTGTGGTCAGGGCAGGCGGGATAACCAGGTGCTGGCCGGATTCCGGTGTACCGCTCGCCGATCAGCTCTGCGTTATCCAGTGATTCATCGGTCGCGTAGCCCCAGAATTCCCTGCGGACACGCTGATGCAGGTGTTCGGCGAAAGCTTCAGCCAGGCGGTCAGCCAGGGCCTTGAGCATGATGGAGCGGTAGTCGTCGTGTGCCGCCTCGAATTCTTCAAGCTTGTTTTCAATTCCCAGACCGGTGGTTACCGCGAACAGTCCGGCATAGTCATTGGCCCCACTTTCCAGCGGCGCCACATAATCCGCGAGACAACGATTGGGACGTCCTTCCGCTTTCGGTCTTTGTTGTCTGAGAAACAGCATTTTTTCAATAACCTCATCGCGTCCCTCCCCGGCGTAGAGGAGCACATCATCGCCGCTGGACGCGGCCGGGTACAAACCGAAGACTGCGCGGGCGGTCAGCCACTTGTCCGCAACGATTGATTGGAGCATTTCACGCGCGTCACCATACAGACTCGAAGCGGCCTCGCCCACCACCGGGTCTTCCAGGATAGCCGGGAAACGTCCCGCCAGTTCCCAGGTCTGGAAGAACGGTGTCCAGTCGATATACTCAACCAGCGTTTCCAGCGGGTAATTCTCCAACACGTGCAAGCCGGGTTGTTCAGGGCGCTTGAGGTCTGTGTTTTGCCAATCGATCGCCAGGCGGTTTGCACGTGCGGCTTCGAGTGGAATGGGCGGCTTTCTTTTGCTGCCGCGCGCGCGGCGCTCGCGCATCGCGCGATACTCGGTTGCCGTTTTCAGTTGCAAAGCCTCGCGGCTTTCCGCTGTGATGAGCTGCCGTGCGACTCCCACGGCCCTGGAAGCATCCTTGACCCAGAACACACCGTTGTCGTATTCCGGCTCGATTTTGAGTGCCGTATGCAGCGGAGACGTGGTGGCGCCGCCGATCATCAGCGGTTGATCCAGGCCCTGGCGCTTCAATTCTGATGCCACCACGCGCATTTCCTCGAGCGAAGGCGTAATGAGCCCGGATAAGCCGATAATGTCCGCTTTTTCCTTGATGGCGGTTGAAATGATGGTTTCACCTGGCACCATGACACCCAGGTCGGTTACCTGGAAGTTATTGCAACTCAACACCACCCCTACGATGTTTTTCCCAATATCGTGGACATCCCCCTTTACGGTTGCCATGACGATGTGGCCCTGGCTGCTGGCTTTGTCCCCGCTACGCCGTTTTTCCTCCTCGATGTGAGGCACCAGAACGGCGACAGCCTGCTTCATCACGCGGGCGCTCTTCACCACCTGGGGAAGGAACATTTTTCCATCGCCGAAGAGGTCTCCCACGACATTCATCCCGTCCATCAGCGGGCCTTCGATAACATCCAATGCGCGCGCAGACTCGCGCCGCGCTTCCTCCGTGTCCTGCTCGATGTGCTGGTTGATTCCTTTGACCAGGGCATGCACCAGGCGATCATGAACCGGCAGTGATCGCCACTGTTCGTCAGAGACCTCTTTCTGCCCGCCGCCCTGGAATTCCTGCGCCAATTCCAGTAAATGCTCCGTTGCGTCTTCGGTTCGGTTCAGAACTACATTTTCAACAGCCGTGCGTAGCCTCGGGTCAATTTCATCGTAAATTTCCAGCTGCCCGGCATTGACGATGGCCATGTCGAGGCCGGCGTGGATTGCATGGTAAAGAAAGACGGAATGGATCGCCTCCCTGATGCGGTCCTGCCCGCGAAATGAAAATGAAATATTGCTGAGGCCACCGGATATCAGGGCTCCGGGGCAGGCCGCCTTGATCTGGCGGGTTGCTTCGATGAAATCCACGCCGTAGCTGTTGTGCTCCGGAATACCGGTGGCAATGGCAAATATGTTCGGATCAAAAATAATGTCTTCGGGTGGAAATCCCACTTCCTCGGTCAGTATTTTCCAGGCACGGACACAGATGGAGACCCGGCTTTCCAGCGAGTCCGCCTGGCCTTTCTCATCGAAGGCCATGACGATGACCGCCGCGCCGTAACGCCGCACAGCCCTGGCTTGCTCGATGAAAGTCTCTTCCCCTTCCTTCATGCTGATCGAGTTGACCACCCCCTTGCCTTGCAGGCACTGCAGTCCTGCTTCGATGACGTCCCAGCGTGAAGAGTCAATCATTACCGGGACCCGCGCAATATCCGGCTCGGATGCGATCAGGTTGATGAATTGGCGCATGGCCCGGGGGCCATCCAGCAACCCCTCGTCCATGTTGACATCAATGATCTGGGCGCCGTTTTCTACCTGTTGGCGAGCGACTTCCAAAGCTGCCTGGTAGTCGTCATTTTGAATCAGCCGGCGGAAAACTGCGGACCCCGTCACATTGGTGCGCTCGCCAATATTGACGAAATTGAGTTCCGGAGTAATGATCAGCGGCTCCAGGCCGGACAGGCTGCAAAATGCCCGATTTTGTGGAGCCTGACGCGGAAGCTCATCACTTACAGCGGCTGCAATGGCGGCGATGTGGTCAGGTCTGGTGCCACAGCAACCCCCGACAATGTTCAACAGGCCTTCCTGTGCAAAATCACGCAGAACTTTCGACATGTGCCCGGGACTGTCGTCATATTCGCCGAGTTCGTTGGGCAGGCCTGCATTGGGATAGAGACTGACAGGGCAATCCGCCACGCGGGCGAGTTCCTGGATCCAAGGTCTGATCTCGTCTGCCCCCAGGGCGCAGTTGAGCCCAACGGCAAAGGGTTGCACGTGCCTGATGGAATGCCAGAATGCCTCAACGGTCTGGCCCGACAGGGTTCGGCCACTGGCGTCAACGATGGTGCCCGACACGATAATCGGGAGTCTGAACCCAATATCATCAAAAGTCTGGTTGATTCCAAACAAGGCGGCCTTACAGTTGAGTGTGTCGAACACCGTTTCGACCACTAAAAGGTCTGCGCCGCCTTCAATTAACCCGGCAGCGGCCTCTGCGTAGGCATCCCTGAGCTGTTCAAAATTAATGTTTCGATACTCCGGGCGCATGACATCTGGCGAGAGTGAAGCGGTGCGATTGGTCGGTCCCAGCGCCCCCAGGACAAATCGTTCACTGTCCGGTTGTTTTTGCACGAACTGGTCAACTGCTTCCCGGGCGAGGCGGGCGCTTTCCCGGTTCATTTCCCTGACCAGGGGTTCGGTACCGTAATCCGCCTGTGAAATGGAGGTCGCGTTGAACGTGTTGGTGCCGATGAAGTCAGCGCCGGCTTCGAGAAAGTCGAGATGGATTTTGCGAATTACATCCGGCCGGGTCAGGCTGAGAATGTCATTATTCCCCTTGAGAGACTGCTCGTGGCCTGCCAGCCTTTGTCCCCTGAAGTCCTCTTCATCAAGGTTTCTGGCCTGGATCATCGTACCCATGGCGCCATCAAATAGAAGAATTCGCTCCGCCAGCAGCGACTCGAGGCGTTGTACTTTATAAGGCTCTTTGAATGGAATGGTATTAATCATGGGTGGCTCATCGCCTCAAACGGGCTTGTATCAGGATTTGGCAGCGGAAAGGGATAGAACCGAAAAATTGGGCATTCGCTTTTCAATGGCGGAGACTGTGCAGTTTTCAACTTGCAGTCCGGCCTTCTTACAGAAATTTTCCAGCTGATTTTTCGTAAAGCCCAGGTTGACATGGTTGTACGGCTCCACCGCCTTCTCGTGATTGTGTTTTTGCAGAGTGACGGCCAGCAACTTTCCACCGGGCCGTAGCACCCGGGCAGCTTCTTTGAATACCTGGCCGGGTTTCTTGGTGTATGTGAGAGCATGCATCAGCAGCACTGTATCGAAAGACAGATCCTCGACCGGAAGGGAATGCATGTCCCCGATCTCGAAGCCGACATGGCTGAATGACTTCACCCGGCGCCGCCCTGCCTCGACGACGCGTGTGCTGATATCGAGGCACAAAATACTGCTGGCACGGGGCGCCAGAAGTTCAGCCAGCACGCCGTCCCCTGAAGCAATATCGAGCACATCGCCGGGTTCAAGCAAGTGAACCAGCCCGCGAGCTGTCGCTTCCCAGGTCCGGCCGGGAGAGTAGTGGCGCTCCATATCTCCGGCAACGCTGTCTGCCCAGGTATTTTCGGAGTTGCGTTTGTTCATTACCTGAGGGATTCTCTCGAGGTCCTGTTGCAATAAAGGATCGGTCGTGTTTCCTTTCAGAAACTGCCAGAGTCCATCGAGACTGGAATCCGAAATGCCGGATGTGATCCGGTAGTAGACAAAGACACCAGCCCTGCGGTCAGTGACCAGGCCGGCTTCTTTTAACTTCGCCAGGTGAGTGGATACCCTGGGTTGGGCCAGCTGGGTGATTCCCGACAGTTCAGCAACACTCAGCTCTTCACGGTCGAGCAGGAGCAATAGCCGGAGACGTGTCGCATCAGCCAATAACCGGCAATGATGTGACGCCAGCTGCAAATCCATGACGTTTTTGCTGTCAATACCCATATATCTTTCTATCTTGATTTAGAGATATGTGTCAGGTTATCGACTGCAGGCTGAAAGGTCAATACGTTGTGACCTAGAGATTTACTGCGTTATGAAGGCTATAATTCCGTGCCTGTAAGGCATCTGGCCGCGCATCGGGATGAAAGCGAACGATGAACCCTGAAACAGACAAGCAAAGAAAAGCATTGACCGATCAGGTCGTCTCCAACTTGAAACAAAGACTGGGAGCGGTGAATGCCAAACTGGCCACACAGTTTCTGCAACAGTTTTTTCGGCGTGTTCCGACGGAAGAAATGGTAGCCGAAGCCCCTTCGACATGGGCGACGGTCATCATCCGCCAGCTCGAATTCATGCAGTGCCGCACGCCCGGTGAGTTGCTGATACGCGTGTTCAATCCCACTGAAGAAACCGATGGCTGGCAATCGCCGCACACCATAATTGAGTTGGTCAATGACGACATGCCGTTCCTTGTAGATACGGCAACTCTGACTTTGTCCGAAATGGATCTGGGAGTGCATTTGGTCATCCATCCCGTGGTCCGTATCGGACGCGACGCAGAGGGCGGCCTGACCTCAATTTACTCAAAAAAGAGCAAGCGGGGAAACCTAGAGTCGGTCATTCAGGTGCAGGTGGACCGGCGTACTGCAGAGGAGCACCTCGAGGCAATCCAATTGCGTTTGGTGATGGCATTCCAGGATGTGCGCAAGGCCGTCGAAGACTGGAAAAGCATGGATGAGCGTGTTGCGGAGGCGAGCCGCAGCCTGCCCGAATGGGCGCATGGTGTTGATGCGGAGTGGGTTGAGGAATGCCAGGAATTTCTGAATTGGCTGATAGACGATCATTTTATTTTTCTGGGAGTGCGCGACTACGAAGTGGTCAGGGGCAAGGGAAGGCACGAACTAAGGGTCGATGCAGGTAGCGGACTGGGGATATTGCGGGAAACACCGCAAACAGTTTCCACGCGCCCGCTGACCAGCCTGGCCGATGCAGCACGTAAGCGCAATCACCATACCCCCCTCATCATCACCAAAACCAATGCCCGTTCCACGGTTCACCGCAGCGGCTACATGGATTACATTGGCGTGTTGCGGCTTGACAAGCAGGGCAAAACGATTGGCGAACGGCGGTTCCTCGGGTTATTTACATCCACCGCCTACACTCATAACGCAATGGATACGCCCGTTGTCCGGGTCAGGGCACAAAATGTCCTGGTGAATTCAGGTCTGGTGAAGGGCAGCCATGCCTGGAAATCAATGATCCACACACTGGAGACCCTGCCGCGAGACGAGTTGTACCAGGCTAGTTCCAGGGAGTTACAGAACACCGCGCTTAGCGTTCTGAATCTGCAGGAGCGCCAGCGGGTCAGGCTGCTGATCCGCCGGGAGCGCTATGGCCGTTTTTATTCCTGCCTGGTATACCTTCCCAGGGAACGATTCAATACCGAGAACCGCGAGGAAATCCAGAACATCCTCAATCGAGCCCTGAAAGGGGCTCACCTGGATTATGGTGTCCACGTGTCTGAATCGAGGCTGGCGCGCTTACAGGTCATCGTTCGTCCCCGCACAGATGCGAAAATTAAATTTGATGTCCGGGCGCTCGAACAGAAAATTGTCGAAGCGGTCAGATCCTGGACAGACGAACTCAGATCCATCCTGATCGAAAAACATGGCGAGGAAACTGGACTCAGAGCGACGGAGCGGTTTGCCAGGGCGTTTCCAGAGGCCTACAAAGAGGACATTTCGCCGTGGGTTGCCGCCTTCGACGTGGAAAACCTGGTCGCTGTTGACAAAGAGAACAGGATCAGGATGAGCCTGTATCGTCCGCGTAAACGGCGGGGCGGAATCATCCGCTTCAAGGTTTTTTGTAAAGACTCTCCAATACCGCTTTCCGATGTCTTGCCCATGCTGGAAAATCTGGGTCTGCGAATCGTAAACGAGCGCCCCTATGAGATCCAGATGCCGGAAGAGCAAAGCCTGTGGATCCAGGACTTCGATATGATTCCTTCGGTTAGCCGGGAGTTGAACCTGGACATCATCAGGGACCTGTTCCAGCAGGCATTTGAAAAGACCTTGAGTGGTGAATCGGAAAGCGATGGTTTCAACCGGCTTGTCATTGCCTCTCAGATGAGCTGGCGGCAGGTTAAGGTGCTCAGAGCCTATTGCAAGTACCTGTTGCAAACCGGCGTGCCTTTTTCCTTGAACTACATGGCCGAAACTCTGGCGAATCACCCGGCAATTGCGCGTTTGCTGGTCGAATTTTTCGAGGCCACTTTCGACCCCTTCAGGGGGGAGGAATCGGATTACCGGAAAGAACTCGCCAGCAAAAAGCTGGAACAGCGTTTTGATGTGCTGATGAACGAAGACCAGGCCAGCGACCGGGTTTTCAGTGAATATGTGGCTGAACTGGTGACTGCCAGGTCCGCCGGCCGTGAGTGCCAGGTCGAGGCGGTCCGAAAAGCATTCAAACGGTCGCTCGAATCGGTCGCCAGCCTTGACGAAGACCGGATTCTGTTTGCATTTTATGAAGTCATCAAAGCAACTTTGCGCACCAATTACTTCCAAACCAGAGAAAACGGCGAGCCGAAAGAGTACATCAGCTTCAAACTGGATTCACAGGCCTTGCCTGAATTACCCCTGCCCAGACCCTATAGGGAAATCTGGGTTTACTCTCCCCGTGTCGAGGGTATTCACCTGCGTGGCGGCAAAATTGCGCGCGGTGGTCTGCGCTGGTCTGACCGCCGGGAAGATTTCAGAACCGAAGTCCTCGGCCTGATGAAAGCCCAGAATGTGAAGAATACGATGATTGTGCCGGTTGGAGCCAAGGGGGGATTCGTCGTCAAGCGCACCCCGGCCGAAGGTGGTCGGGAAGCAGTTATGACCGAAGTGTTGAATTGTTATTCCCTATTTATTAATGGTTTATTGGATATTACTGATAATTTAGATATAAATAAAATCGTTCCACCCACGGATGTCATCCGGCAGGACGGAGACGACCCTTACCTGGTGGTCGCAGCGGATAAAGGGACCGCCACGTTTTCCGACACAGCCAATGGCATCGCCCAGGAACAGGGTTTCTGGCTGGGTGACGCATTTGCATCCGGCGGTTCAGTCGGCTATGACCACAAGGGTATGGGAATCACGGCAAAAGGCGCCTGGGAGGGTGTCAAGCGCCATTTCCGTGAGCTGGGAAAGGATATTCAGCGGGAGGCTTTCACGGTCATTGGAATCGGTGATATGAGCGGAGATGTGTTCGGCAATGGCATGCTGCTGTCACGCCATATCAGGTTAAAAGCCGCTTTCAACCACCTGCATATCTTTCTTGACCCGGACCCGGACGAGAAAGCGAGTTTTTACGAACGCCGCCGCTTGTTCGCAAAAGGACGGTCGAACTGGACAGATTACAAAGAAAAACTGATTTCCAAGGGGGGCGGGGTTTACTCCCGACTGGACAAGATCATCCCGCTGAGCCCGGAAGTCAAGCAGTGGTTGGGGCTAGATGATGATCAGATAGCGCCCAATGCGCTGATCCGGGAATTATTGAAGGCAAAGGTGGACTTGCTGTGGAATGGCGGAATCGGCACCTATGTCAAAGCGTCATTTGAGACTGATGCAGAAGTGGGCGATCTCGCCAACAATGCACTCCGGGTGAATGGCCGCGATCTGGGCTGCAAAGTCGTTGGCGAGGGCGGTAACCTGGGAGTTACGCAGCGAGGGCGTATCGAATTTGCGCAGGCGGGTGGTTTCATCAACACCGATTTTATCGACAATTCGGCTGGTGTCGACACCTCTGATCACGAAGTAAATATCAAGATACTGTTGAACCAGGCATTGCGGGCGGGAGAAATCGATGCCAAGGGACGCATCCGCCTGCTGACGAAAATGACAGACGAAGTGGCTTCCCTGGTTTTGCGAAGCAATTATTTGCAGACCCAGGCTATCTCAATGATGGTCAGATTTTCCGGGCCCCGGCTGGGCGCCAAACAGCATTTCATCAATGTACTGGAGCATGAGGGGCTGCTTGACCGCGAGCTCGAGTTTTTACCATCCGATGAGGAGTTGTCCGAACGGAGGGACAGGGGCGAAGGAATGGTCAGGCCCGAATTGTCGGTGCTGCTTTCCTACAGCAAGATTACGCTTTACCAGCAACTGCTTGCTTCGGATGTTCCCGAAGATGATTACCTTTCCCGCGAGCTGATCGCCTATTTTCCGGAACCGTTGAGAAAACGGTTTGCCTCCTTGATGCCGCAGCACCGGCTGAAGCGGGAAATTATCGCAACCCAGGTGACCAATAGCCTGGTCAACCGGATGGGTGCTTCGTTTTCATTGCGTATGTGTGAGGATACCGGGGCGACTCCGTCCCAGGTGGCCCGTGCCTATACGATTGCCCGCGAGGTGTTCTACGCCCGGGTATTCTGGGCCAAGGTCGAGGCACTGGACAACAAGGTAAGTAGTGAATTGCAGATTTCCGCCTTGCTGAGCATGTGGAATCTGTTACGCCAGGCTACCCGCTGGGTTTTGAATCTCAAAGGCCAGGCGCTGGACGTCAGCCACATGGTTGCCCGGCTTGCGCCGGGATTGAAGTCAGTCGGTAAAACCATACAGGGCCTCATGTCAGCCGGGGAACTCGGAGATATGGAAAAGCAGATGTTGCCCTACATCGAAGGCGGCTTCACCCGCGAATTGGCGGCACATACGGTGATGCTGGATCGACTTTTCCCGGCGCTGGACCTGGTCGAAACGGCAGCCAGGCGCAAGACCAACGTGGAGCGTGTCGCAAGAGTATTCTTTGGCCTCGGCGAGGAATTGGATCTGAAGTGGTTGCGCCGGCATGTGGAATCACTGAAAGTGCAGGGTAAATGGCATGCAATGTCGCGCGCCAACCTCAGGGATGAGCTGTTCAGCGCCCATAATCACCTGGTCGAGCGGGTGATGCACAATGCAGGCCGGAAAAAGGACCCTGTTGCGCTCTGGTTGGCGGATAATGAGGATGCGGTGCAGCCGGTAAGGGAGATGCTGACTCATATGAGAAACCACTCGCATATGGACTACGCAACCATTTCAGTGGCCGTGCGCGCACTGGAGCAACTGGTTGAGGACACCGGGCCATGAGCAAATCATGGAAAATTCATTTTGTAGCGAGCCAGATCGATCATGCAGATGCGGCCATGGCCAAACTGCAGTCGCAGTACGGGCAGCATGAACTGGATGATGCAGACGTGATCGTGGCGCTCGGTGGCGATGGTTTTATGTTGCGGACCTTGCATCGTTTTCTTCCCGCGGACCTTCCGGTTTACGGCATGAAACTGGGAAACGTCGGCTTCCTGATGAACCGCTTCCATGAAGACAGCCTGCAAAACCGGCTGCAACAGGCCAGTATCGTGGAACTGAATCCCTTGTGCATGCTCGCAGTCACCGAGGCGGGCAACGAAGCCACCGCGCTGGCCATTAACGAGGTATCACTGTTACGGCAACTGAACCAGGCCGCCCATATCCGGATTCTTGTGAACGGCTCTGTGAAGGTGGAAGACCTGGTATGTGATGGCGTGCTGGTATCTACTGCAGCCGGCAGCTCAGCTTATAACCTTTCAGCCCAGGGACCCATCTTGCCTCTCGGTTCGGAGGCACTGGCCCTGACTCCGATTTCGCCTTTCCGCCCCAGGCGCTGGCGCGGAGCGGTGCTGCCTTCCAGCGTTCGTGTCCGTTTTGAGATCCTCGATTATTACAAGCGCCCGGTCAGCGCTACGGCTGATGCGCAGGAAATCCGTAATGTCATCAGCGTTGACGTTTTCGAGGAAAAGAATGTCACGCTGAAACTGATGTTCGACCCCGATCATTCCCTGGAACAACGCATCCTCGACGAACAATTTTTGTAGGGTAGACAATGATATCTGTACTTTTCGTCTGTATGGGCAATATCTGCCGCTCACCAACCGCGGAAGGCGTATTCCGCAAAATGGTGATCAATGCCGGCCGCTCTTCCGAATTCGAAATCGATTCGGCGGGAACGATCGGTTACCACACGGGTGAACCGGCCGACCGGCGGATGCGGTCAGCGGCGGAAGGCCGGGGCTACCAACTCGACAGCCGGGCCCGCCAGATCAAGACATCAGATTTTCACCGTTTCGACTGGATCGTGACGATGGATGACGCAAATTTTAACGAAGTCAGCTTACTGGATCCCGGCTCCACAGCACGCGTGGTGCGGATGTGCGACTATTGTGAAATCCATTCGGAGACGGAAGTACCGGATCCTTACTACGGGGGCGAGGCGGGATTCTTCAAGGTGATTGATATTCTCGAAGACGCCTGTGCAAATCTGCTGCATCAGCTTTAGTTATTCAGCACATGGTGCCTGGCTCATATCCTCCTATTCTCGACGAACTCGGACTGGGTCATCCCACCGGGCTGGTCAGCGTGGGTGGAGGGTGTATAGCAGACGCCCGCATTGCGACCTTCAGCGATGGCAGTGAGGTGTTCTTCAAGTGCGCCGCCGGGCAGGCGGAAATGTTTGCCCGGGAAGCGGAAGGGCTTCGCACACTCGCCGCATCAGGCGCCATTCGCATTCCCGAAGTGCTTGCCGTAGGGAAGGACTCACTGGTCCTCGAGATGATCCGGCCGGCTCCGAGAAAGAAAGGTTTTTTTGCAGACTTTGGCCAGCGGTTTTCAAGCCTGCATCGGCACAGGGGCAAAGCCTGCGGGTTTCACCAGGACAACTTCATTGGGGCAACTGCGCAGCACAATGTTCCCATCAACGGCTCATGGGAAGACAGTTTGGATGAAACCGGTTCAGACTGGCCGGGGTTTTTCCTGCAACGCCGTCTTCGATTCCAGGTGCGGCTGGCCAGGGAGAAGGGTCATGGATCAGAGCTCGAGCGGCTGCTGGATCTCGCCGAAAACCGGATTATTGAATTAATCGGCTCTGCGCTCGAGCCGCCGGTCCTGCTGCATGGTGATCTGTGGGGCGGAAACTTTATTGTCGACGATCAGGGTGAGGCTTGTCTGATCGATCCCGCGGTCTATTTCGGACATCGCGAAGCCGACCTGGCCATGACCCGGCTATTCGGAGGTTTTGATGCTTCGTTTTACCAGGCATACGATGAGGCGCAGCCGCTGGCTGCCGGCCATGAAGAGCGCCTGCCCATTTACCAGCTATACCATGTGCTGAATCACTTGAATATTTTCGGCGCGGGTTACTACGAACACAGCAGGCAGATTTTACAGAAATACGTGGATTAGAATTCGGGGCAGAGCATGGCATCTCAATTCTTTCTATATCCGGTATTTTTTAATGATCGCCATCCAGTTTTTCATCGCATCAGTTGACAGTTTTTTCACTGGAAACTCATCGCCCTTTTTATCGATAACTGTCAGCAATATTTCCCCGTGTTCTTTTCCGTCCTCTTCCGTCACGTTACTGGTGACTTCGAAATTTTTGCTTTTGCTGGTCAGCTCACCAATTATCACCAGGGTCGGATAGGATTTCACTTCAACTTCGATTTTCCCCCGGGTTGCCTTTGCCACGCCTTGTGTGTCGTTTTTAATCCAGTCTGTCAGGTGCCAGCAGTTAAGAAAGAAATTCCATACATCGTCTTCGTAATCCACGAGTTTGCGATTGTGGTTGTCCAAAACCTTCAGGAAAGCACGCTGTACCCTGTTAAATTGTTTCGCGACCTGGCTCATCCTGGCATTTAACCTCTCTCGGAATCCAGAAGCGACCGCAACCGCCCCACCTCAATTGACAGTGACTCAAGTTGCGACTCCAGATATTCGATTCGTTCAACCAGGTTGTCGTTCACAGGCGTTCCGCCCGGCCGTGTGATTGGTTCGGGAATGTCCGGTTCGCCACACAGCAGATGGGCAAAGCGGTCTTCTTTCTGCCCCGGTTGCCGGGGCAGGGACATAACCAGCGCCGGTTCGTGTTCGGCCAGGCGCTGCAGCATATATTGGACATCTTCGAGATCGTCGAATGGGTACAGTCGATGGGAATTGGTTTTAAGTTCACCCAGGGTTTGAGGCCCGCGCAGCATCAGCGGGCAGAGCAGGGCCAGCCCCTTGCTTTGCAATTGCAGGATTTTCCCGGCCTGGTGTTCATATTTAGCCACTCTCGCGCCCCATACTTCCCGAACCAGTCCAAGTGACTCCAGTTCTCTCAGGGTGTGACCGACTTCGCCCTCAGTGTAAGAAGTGACCGGATTTCGGGCTGTTTTCTGGTTACAGGCATTGCGTAAGGCATTCAACGTCAGGGGATATTGATCCGGCGTGGTCTCCTTTTTTTCTATCAGGCACCCCAGGACCCTTGTCTGGATGGATGTCAGTTCGTTCATTGCGATCTACCTCTGTTCAGAAATACCAGGCCAGTTGTGCAAACAGGCTGGGGCCGGTCGAAAAATAGAGTCCTTCCACCGGGGCTTCAATGCCGCCGTACTCAGAGCCGTCCGGACCAATGGGAAAATTCAGGGCGGCCAGAACCTGCAGGTTCTGCTTCCAGTCATACTGGGCGACCAATTGAGCTAGCGTGGATGGATCTTCCAGGTTGATGAAAAAATTGGGGATCAACAGGAACAGGGGGTTCACCTCAACGGTCGCGGAGGCTGCCACGTAATGCCGTGCCAGGGTGAACAGTTCCCCGCGTTCCAGGCGGCGCAGTAAATCCGGGTTGTGCAGAAGATCGGCGCCGGAATATGCGCCGTTTTTCTGCCCAAAGCCGCTGTAATAATATTCAAGAATCCCGCTAATATTCTTGCCGCCCCAGTTCCATGCATAACTCAGGCTGGCCACCGCCGAAAAAATATCGTCCCGCCCGGTTCTCGTCCAGGTCAGGTCACCGCGCAGAACCGCGCCCCCGATCCCGACGATTCCGCCTGCGCCCAGTATCTGGTCGCCATAGTGTTCTGCAGCCAGCAGGTCGTATTCATTCATGCCCAGGAAGCCATGATACTTGAAGGCGAGTGACGATTGGTCCTGCTCCACTTCGCCAGTGAGCGGATTACGGCGCACTATGGCAACCCCCTGGAAGTCGCTGCCGTTATTGAACAGGTACTGGCCGTAGAGCATGTCGTCACCGGATTTGTATTCCTTGTCCACTGCGGCCGGGTCGAACGGGTTGAATACATCCATGGGGGTAAATACCAGGCCGTTCCCCCAGCTGATGGCCTGCCGGCCAAATCGCCAGGCCGTGTGTTCGGTTGTATAACCTATGCTCAAACGGTCCAGGCGATGGATGAAAACTGTTTTTTCTTCGTCGCCGAATGAATAGGTCAGATCCCACCAGCGGCGGTCGTCGCTGATCACATTATTCCCGGGCAGGGAAGTGCCGGGGAGGGTGTTGATCAGTTTGAGGGTGTCACCGTGCAAGCCAATGAACTGGTAATCGAGATTGAAGTCCCAGCGGTCTTCGCGGCTGGCTAGCTTGATGCGCGTTTCGAAATTGTTATCGATTGCATTCGAGCCGATCACTTCTTTGAAGATGCTGTTGCCCGGGTAGTCAATGTACAGCAGTTGCAGCTTGCTATGGCCGCCGAATGTCCAATCGGCCAGCAGGGGCGCCGGGCCTGCCGCCAGGACAAAAGCCAGGAATAACGAGGGCAGTCGGAATCCCGGCGGAGTTGAGCATGAAAAGGCTGGATACATTCAGGCAGGTACCTGCTCCCTGTCTTCGACAATGCGGCCATCCTGCATCTTTATCAGCCGTTTGGCGTAACGCATAACGCGCTCGTCATGGGTTGAAATCAGAAATGTTACGCGATGTTTTTCATTCAACACGCGGAACAGTTCCATCAGGTGTTTTGCCGAATGCGAATCGAGGTTGGCGGTTGGCTCGTCGGCCAGCACCAGTTTTGGTTGACTGACAATGGCTCGGGCGACGGCAACCCGCTGCTGCTGTCCACCTGAAAGCTGTGCCGGGCGGCGGTTTTCCATTCCCTCCAATCCGACCTCCCTGAGAATGGCCAGGGATTTCTCTTTCCGCTTTGCGCCTGAAACGCCCTGGACCTGCATGACGAATTCAACGTTCTCCTGCGCCGAAAGCACGGGTATCAGATTGTATGCCTGGAAAACGAAACCGATGTGGTGCAGACGCAAATCCGCCAGCGGGCCCTTGGCCAGCAAATCGACCCGCTCACCGTCGATGCTTATCTCACCGCTATCGAGTTGATCCAGTCCCCCGATCATGTTCAGCAGAGTGGTTTTACCTGACCCGGATGGGCCTGAGAGACAAACAAAGGAACCCTGCTCGATATCGAGCGTGACCTGGTCGAGCGCCTTGATGACTGCGTCTCCCTGTTGATAATTCTTGCACAGATCAATACATTTAATTTCAGCCATGGCGGTTCCTTCAGGTTTTCGCGATTGCTTCGACGGGACGGTATTGAGAAGCCCGCCAGGCAGGCAACAGGCTGGTTATGATTCCCAGAACAATGACAACGACGTTTGCGAGCAACAGGTCCTTTGTCTTCAGTGCCGGGTAAAGCATGCTGGATGCCCCCATCATCTCCATACCCTCGGCAACCATTGAAATGTCAATGCCGTCCTGGATTGGCAGAATGCTGGCGATGGCGAGCGTATTACCAAGGATCAGGCCGAGCAGCAGCAGCAGGAGTGACTCCAGCAGAATCTGGTACAGGATTGCGGAAGGTTTCATGCCCAGGGCCTGCATCAGGCCGATTTCCCGGACTCGTTCAAAAACGGCCATCATCAGCGTGTTGACCAGGCCGAAACTCAATGCCAGGAAAATCACGATAATCCACACCAACACAAAACCATCCATAACGCCAAGCATCAGGCCGAGATAGGAATCAAGCTCCATCCAGGGCAGGGTTTCCAGGGAATTTCCAGCGGCGGTGGACACCTGTTCCAGAAGGTCATCTACGTTGCGGTAATCCCTGCCGGTGATCGCAATTTCTGAAATCATGCCATCCAGGCTCAGCAGGGATTGCGTGGTGCCGAGCCCGGCATAGACATAGGTTTCTTCGAGGCTGCTGAGCTTCGCCTTGTAGACGCCAACAATTCGGAAACCACGGTCGGCGATGTTGTTTTCCGGATCCTGACTCATGATGACCACGCGTTTCCCGAGGTCCGTCTCGAGCCGGTCCAGCAGTTTTTCGCCAATGACCAGGCCTTTATCAGTCTCTGACTCCAGGAAACGGCCCTGCACGATGCTTCCCGGGTCGAAACCCAGCGCAATTTCACCTGCCGGCTCAACCCCCAACAGGGTGACGCCCCGGCTGTCCCGCTCACTCGATATCATCGCAGGAACTCGGACCCGCCGGGTCCAGCCGGTAGCCGCTGATTGCTCAAGTTCCTGGAAAAACTGCCTGAGAGGTTCCGGCATGCTGTTCTCGATGCTCGGGTCGTCCCGGTAGTTCGGGTGGTGCACCTGCACCTGGCCGGGCAGGGCGTCGATACCATCCTCCACCATCTGATCGACCATTCCGCGCATCATGGCGGTCATGAAAATCATCGCCCATACGCCAACGGAGATAGCCAGCAGCATGATCAAAGTGCGCCGGTGATTCCGCCACAGGTTGCGCCAGGCCAGCCGGGTCATTGCACCAAAAGGCAAAATACTGGTGCCCGCCATCAAACTGTCCTCATTGCTTCGACAGGCTGCAAGCGCAACAGGCGCAGGGCAGGATATATCGACGCCAGCATGCAGAAGAGAAAAACCACGCTCGGACCGAGCATCATGGAAAAGACGCTGACTGCTGGATACATGGCGCCCGGCAGGTTGAACCGTTCAGTCATCTCTTCCATCCCCGGGTAGCTGAATCCCGCGGTATTAAAGTACAAAGCCACCAGCCAGCCGAGGAATACCCCAATGATCAGGCCGATCAGCGCCATCAGCGTCGTTTCCAACATCACCAGCGAAGCCAGTTTGCGGGGTTTGATGCCCAGCGCCGTAATCACACCGAATTCACGAGTTCGCTCCAGTACCGACATCAGTTGGGTGTTCAATACGCTGAAAGCCACCAGGATGATCAAAACGCCGTACATGAACCAGGCGCTGGAAAAATCAGCCTGGATTGCCTGCTGCAGTCCAGGATGCAGGGCATTCCAGTCGAGTACAGCGAGTTGGCCGCTTCCTGCAATGACCGATTCAGCCGTTGCATGAGCCACACCGATCTGGTCGAGGCTGTCCAGTGCGATTGCGATACTGTGGCCATGGCCGTCCATCGTAAACATGTCCTGGAAATACCCAAGGGGAATCTCCGCGAAACTGCGATCCATAGCCTGATTGCCACTTTCAAAAACACCCACCACGGTCAGTACGCCGGCCGCAAAAGACCCGTCACGTCCACTGCCCAACAAGGTCAGTTCATCACCGGTATCGATCTTGAGGTTCTTCGCCATCACCGCACCGATGACAATCTCGGGGACATTGGAATTCTGCAGGTACCGGCCCCGTCTCACCAGGCCGGGAATGGTGGATACACCGGCTTCATATTCAGGCTGAACTCCAATCACCTGTATGCCGAACGAACGCTGTTCACTCGAGGCCAATACGAAACCCTCGGCGCGCGCCGTGACGCGCGCTTGCGGCAGAGCCTGGCGCAACCGGTTTGCGAGTGGCCGGATGGATTCCATGCTTGTCCTGAGTTTCGGGTTTTCGTTGTAGCCCGTTCTCTGCACCTGCAGGTGGCCACTGAATGCCTGCAATGTGTTGTTGATCATCATGTCGTAGGAACCCAGTTGCAGGGAGATCATGAATACCAACAGGACATTTGAGAAAATCATCGCGGTTGCGGTCAACCAGGTACGGCGTTTGTGCCGCCAAAGGTTGCGCCAGGCCATCCGCAAATTAAGTGTCACTGCCGAGGATTCCTCAGGTTCGAGAGGGTGAACAGGTTTTCCGGTAGCTCCAGGTCAAATTCGATCGTGTTCGCGGTGAGTTGTGTCCACTCCCCGGGCGTATTTACCTTGCCCATGCGCATGACTTTCGCGACTGCCCTGCCGCCCATTTTCTCAACTTCGAGGGTTTCAAGGCTTTTGACCATTTCGCCGTCCTGGTCCCAGAACTGTTGCTCCATCAAGACGTAATCATCCCTGACCGTGAGGACCTCCTTGCCCCAGACCACTGCCGCATCCTCGTGCGGAATGGATGTGATGGTGTAGAAAACATGGCCATTGTGTTCCTCCCGCGAGGTCAGCTCATGGTCGTACTGGTCTATGATGTCGGTGGATTTGCTGATGTCCTTGTTGGAGAAGTCACTACCCATCCAGCTCTGTGACATCATTGACGACGGCACCTTTATGATCCGGTTGATCTTGGGTGTGTAGGTCCACATATTGTTGTCGTTGAGCAGGGTACCGTTGCCTGCGTCCTTTTTTGGCTCGACGACACGCACCAGCGACTGTTTATCGCCCTTGCTCCAGGAGCGCATGGTCATGGAGCGTTCCCAGTCCGGCCGGTGAATCGTCATGGTCATATTGGAGTAAGACGTCAAGCCGCGCCAGTGTTCCATGGCGAGCCTCACGAGTTCCTGGGCGTCAGGTTCCTGGGCTGCCAAAGGCGAAATCAGAAATGAAAAAACAAGGGCCGGAACGAAACGCATTTATCACCTCATTCATGCTTTGGCGTACAATCACGCAACATAAAATCTGAAGTCTCAGTACACCAGGTTTTGTAATGCTCATGGTGCAGCTAAAAGGCGCACGATTCAATCATGGGAATAACAGATGAACGAAGTACAACTGGCAACTTGCCATTGCATCATTTCACACCCATCCAAACCAAAGTTCATGGTCGTCAAGCACTCGACCGGCTGGATGCCACCCACCGTCCGGTTCCCGGCAGCCGGGTTTGTCGGCAACAGGGCCCAGATGATCGCCGCCGGGATCTTGAACAAATACGGACTGAAAGTCACAGTATTGCGCCATTTGGTGGAAACAGCGAACAGGCATTACATAGAACTGGAACAACAATCCGGACACAACCTGAAGAATCTCAAGTCGGTCTGGGTTGGCAGCAAAGAGTATAAGGAGTTCCGTAACAGGAAAGCGGGCCAACCCGACCCGTTGGCTGACTGGCTTAGAGATGCAGAAAAGGGGTGGGTCTCTCCGCTACGGCCGGCCTGGGAGCGCAAGCGCTGGTTCAAGAAGGCAGAAAGCTGGATTCAGCATGAACTGGACCGGTTGCATATCCAGGTCACCGGCTCTGTACAGCAGAAATTCGTTTGCTGGCCTGCACACACTTTTTTACAGGTCAACACGGCCCGGGGTGTTGTTTTATTCAAAGCCTCTTACCCCGCGCCACCTAATGAAGCGGCTGTTACCCTGGCATTGGCCGGGCGCTTTCCTGATCTGGTGCCGCAACCGCTTGCTTCCGATGTCCCAAACAACTGGTTGTTGATGGATGCCTATCATGAAAACGGCGGCCTGCAGACAGGTGATGAAGATGCGTTTTCCATCGCCCGCAAGTTTGCGAATTTTCAACTGGAAAGCAGCAGGCACGCGGTTGAGTGGAAAAAGCTGGAAGTGCCTGACAGAGGCATTGCGTCACTTGACCTGTTTCTTGGTGAATTCGATAAACTGCACCCGGTATTGCAGTCAGGGGAAAACAGCTTGTCCGCTGCCGAGTTGGAACGTTTGCTACCCCGGATATCAGATTCCCAGGGCCTGTGCCGGCAGTTGTCGGAATACGCTTTACCAGCCACCCTGGTTCACCCCGGGTTTGGTGCCACCAACGTGATTCGTGAAGACGGCAGTTTGAAAGTGCTGAACTGGTCGGATGTCATGGTTTCCCATCCATTTTTCAGCGCCTCGGTATTTTTGCAATCGCTTGGCGCACAGGGCGAACAGGAAAAAGATTTGCGAAATGCCTGGTTTTCGGCATTTGCAGAATTTGAACCTTCTTCCCGACTGGAGGAATCCTTCGAACTGGCGAACCGGTTATTACCCGCGTGGCAACTTTATCGATGGGGCGCTCAAATGGAGTATATAGAGCCGGACAGTGTTTCCCATGCTGCTAAAACACGGGTATTGCAGCGCCTGTGCAGAGAACTGATCGCCGCATATGAATCATCCTGAGCCAGCTAATTCGGGCCAGGCTTCCAGTGATGATGTATTGGTCATCGGAATTTCTTCCCGTGCGCTATTCGATCTTCGGGACAGCCACCAGGTTTACGAATCTGAAGGGCTGACCGCCTATTCCGACTACCAGGTTCGACGTGAAGATGTACACCTTAAACCCGGGGTAGCCTTTCCGCTGGTGAAAAAGTTGCTCGCGCTGAATGACGATGATATTGATCATCCCGGTGTCGAAGTGATCCTGCTTTCCAGGAACAGCGCAGATACGGGATTGCGAATCTTCAATACGATCGAACATTTCGGCATGAAGATTGAGCGGGCGGCCTTTACCGGGGGCGAAAGCCCTTACCGCTACATGGAGGCCTATGGTGCCGGTTTGCTGCTGTCAACCAACGCCGGTGACGTGCGCAAGGCGCTTGAAAAAGGCTATGCGGCGGCCACCATCCTGCCGGGCAGCGCCAGCGGCGAACACAGCGGACAACTGAGAATAGCCTTCGACGGCGACGCCGTGATATTCAGCGACGAAGCGGAACGCGTCTACCAGGAGAGGGGGCTGGAAGCTTTTTCCGATAGTGAGCGGGAAGCTGCCAAACGGCCGTTGTCCGGGGGGCCTTTCAAACCCGTGCTTGAGGCGCTGCATAAGATCCAGTCAGCCTATCCGATCGATGACAACCCGATTCGCACTGCCCTGGTGACAGCGCGCTCAGCGCCAGCGCATAAGCGGGTGGTATTGACTCTCCGGGAATGGGGTATCCGGATCGACGAGGCGCTTTTTCTTGGTGGACGCTCGAAGGGCGAATTTTTAAAGACATTCGGGGCAGATATCTTTTTCGATGACCAGCAGGTACACGTCGAATCGGCGCAGGCACACGTTGCCACCGCGCATGTACCCAGCGGTGTCACCAACGAGTAGAATACTTCCCCCTATATAAACCTGATCTGGAGCACCGGATGGCCAAGCTGAATCCTTTCGACCTGTTCGATGTCGAGTCGCTGCTCAGCGAAGAAGAAATCATGATCAAGGAGAGCGTCGCACGCTTTGTTGACGAGCGCGCCATGCCGCTGATCGCAAGTCATTTCGACAAGGCTGAATTCCCTTCCGAATTGGTGCCGGAGATTGCCGAATTGGGCCTGTTGGGATCCAGCCTGGAAGGCTATGGCTGCGCCGGTCTCAACGCCGTTTCCTACGGCCTGATCTGCCAGGAACTCGAACGTTGTGATTCGGGTTTGCGGAGCTTCGTGTCGGTGCAATCCAGCTTGTGCATGTATCCCATACACGCTTATGGCACTGAAGAACATAAGCAGCGCTGGCTGCCCGGGATGGCGGCGGGAGAAATTATTGGGTGCTTTGGGCTGACTGAATCACACGGAGGTTCGGACCCGGCAAGCATGAAAACCCATGCCCGGCGCAAAGGTGATGATTGGATAATCAACGGATCCAAGATGTGGATCACCAATGGCAGTATTGCCGATATTGCAGTGGTTTGGGCCACAACCGATGAAGGAATCATGGGATTTGTGCTTGAGAAAGGTATGCCGGGGTTCGAATCCCGCACGATCAAGTCCAAGATGTCTTTGCGAGCTTCGGTAACCTCAGAACTGTACTTCGATAACGTCCGGGTGCCGGAAGGCAATCGTTTGCCCAATGTGACCGGCCTCAAAGGACCGCTGGGTTGCCTGACACAGGCGCGTTACGGGATCAGCTGGGGTCCGATTGGATGTGCGATTGATTGCCTGGCCGAAGTGATCGGGTACACGGCTGATCGAGTGCTTTTCGGCCGGCCTCTGGCAGCCAATCAGGCGATCCAGATCCGGCTGGCTGAAATGGCGCGCCGTATCACCACCGCCCAACTCCTGGCGCTGCAGCTTGGTCGGATGAAAGATGCCGGTCAAATGCAGCCAACGCAGGTCAGTATCGCGAAATGGAATAACGTTCGCATGGCGCTGGATATCGCGCGGGACTGCAGGGACATCCTGGGTGGTAGCGGCATCACCACCGAGTACAAGGCGATCCGCCACATGCTCAACCTGGAAAGTGTAATTACCTACGAGGGAACGGAAACCGTCCATCAACTGGTGGTCGGCAGGGAACTAACCGGTATCAACGCTTTTTAGTGAGGCAGTGGCCGAGCAAAAGCGTTTCAGCATCACGCGCTGAAATCGATAATCCTCGGCTCCGGCTCCAGCCGAATTCCGAATTGCGCATAAACCACCGACTGCACATGTTCGGCCAGTTTTTGAATCTCAGCACCGGTTGCCGAAGCGTAATTCACGAGAACGAGAGCGTGTTGGTCTGATATCCCTGCATCCCCGTTGCGGAATCCCTTCAAACCGCATTGCTCAATCATCCAGGCAGCAGAAATCTTGAGCATCGAATCGCCGGTCAGCCGGTATGGCAGATCCGGGTTGTCTGCCAGAAGAGCCGAGCCGTCCGACCGGCTGACTACCGGGTTTTTGAAAAAACTACCGGCGTTTCCAGCGACTGCCGGGTCAGGCAGTCGCGCGCGGCGCAAGCGGATGACGGCGTCACTGACTGCCCGGCCGGTCGGCCGGGATGACCCTTCCATGGCAAGCTCCTGCCGCAGACCGGAATAGTCAAGCCGGGGCCGGAATTCCTGATCCAGTTGCAGGCGAACCGAAGTGATCAGGTAGCGATCCCTTTCCCTGGACTTGAAGCGGCTGTCGCGGTAACCCAGTTCACATTCATCCTGCCTCAGCGTGACCCACGCAGACTTTTGCCAATCCCAGGCGGTGACGCTTTCCAGAACCGAGGATAATTCCATTCCGTAGGCGCCGATGTTCTGAATGGGCGCCGCGCCAGTTGAGCCTGGAATCAGGGAAAGATTTTCGAGACCGTACAGATTATGTTTCAGCGACCATAGAACCAGTTGATGCCAGTTTTCACCCGCGCCGACCTCGACCAGGACCTGCTTGTCTTTCACTTCAAGTATTTCTTTTCCCGCAATGCGGTTGAGGAAAACAGTGCCCGGAACATCGCCGGCGAACAGGGTATTACTCCCTTCGCCGAGAACGAGGTCGCGTTTGGCACAAAAGGGTGACAGCGAAAGAAGCTCTTCTTCGGTTTCAATGGTGAGGAGAAGCCCGGCCCGGGCATCGACTCTAAACGTGTTGAATGCCTTGAGGGAGGGGCGTTCGGTGACTTTCATCAAGTGTTGCGTTCAGCTATGGCCTGCAGACACTCGTTAACGAGGTCCGGGCCGCGGTACACCATGCCTGTATAAAACTGAACGAGGTCGGCCCCGAGTTCAATTTTGTCCACCGCATCCTGTCCGGTAACGATGCCGCCGACACCGATCAGGGCGATTTTCCGGGGAAGTGCCACGCGCAGGGACGCGAGTATTTTGTCGGCCTTTGGTTTAAGGGGCGCTCCGGATAAACCGCCCGGCTCATCAGCGTGTTCCATTCCCTCGACCCCATCCCGGCTGACCGTGGTATTGGTGGCAATGACGGCATCCATGCGATGGTGGGCAATGACCCCGGCGATGGCGGGAATGGCTTCATCATCCAGATCAGGTGCAATCTTGACCGCCAACGGCACGCGACGGCCATATTCGTCGGCCAGTTGATCGCGGCGCTCTGTAATCTTGCCCAGCAGGGCGTCGAGTTCGTCCTCCCCTTGCAGGTCCCGCAGATTCCGGGTATTGGGTGAGGAAATATTCACCGTGACGTAATCTGCATGGGGATAAACCTTTTCCAGGCAGTGCAGGTAATCGTCGGCTGCATTCTCGATCGCAGTATCGAAATTCTTTCCGATATTGATCCCCAGCACACCCTTGAAGTTGTGGCGTCTCACGCGCCTGACCAGGTGGTCCACGCCCTTGTTATTGAAGCCCAGGCGGTTAATCATTGCCTGGGCTTCAGTCAGCCGGAACACCCTCGGTTTTGGATTTCCCGGTTGCGGCCTGGGTGTGATGGTACCGATTTCCACAAAACCGAAACCCAGGCTGCCGAGCGCCTCGAAATAGTCGCCGTTCTTGTCCAGTCCCGGCGCCACTCCGACGGGATTTGGAAACTCGAGGCCCATGCAATGAACGGGCTGTGACTGCTCCTTGCACCACAGGCGGGTTGCGCCGACCCGGTAACCCATTCGCAGGCTTTCCAGCGTCAATTCGTGAGCCGTCTCCGGGTCGGTTGCAAACAGGGCCTTGCGGACCAGTTCATAAAACATATTGTTTTTCCAGCCGCGTTCAGAGGTCGAACTTGATGCCCTGTGCCAGTGGCAGGTCCTTACCCCAGTTAATGGTATTGGTCTGCCTCCTCATGTATGTTTTCCATGCGTCTGAGCCTGACTCACGGCCTCCTCCCGTTTCCTTTTCACCGCCAAATGCTCCACCGATTTCGGCGCCGGAAGTTCCAATATTGACGTTGGCTATACCGCAATCTGAACCGGAAGCGGACAGAAATAGTTCCGAGTTCCTCACATCATTGGTAAAGATCGCCGATGAAAGGCCCTGAGGAACGCCGTTGTTCATACGAATGGCGTCTTCGATGCTGGTAAACGGAATCAGGTACAGAATGGGAGCGAAAGTCTCGGTCTGAACAATTTCCCAGTCATTTTCAGCCTTGATGATGGTAGGTTCCACGAAAAAGCCCGGACGGTCGATGCGGGAACCACCGGTCAGCACTTCCCCCCCGGCCTCGCGGGCTGCCACAATCGCAGCCTCGAAATCCTCTACCGCGCCCGCGTCTGCCATTGGCCCCATCAACGTATCCGGATCCAGCGAATTTCCGATGCGAACCTGTTGGTAGGCGTTGACGAGCATTTCTGCAACCTGTTCGTGGATGGATTCATGAACGAACAGGCGCCGTGTCGAGGTGCACCGTTGTCCGGCGGTTCCGACGGCGCCGAACACGATCCCGGGGATAGCCATCTGCAGGTCGGCGGTTTCATCCAGGATAATGGCGTTGTTACCGCCCAGTTCCAGCAGGCAGCGGCCAAACCGTTCAGCAACCCGTTTGCCAACGTTTCTGCCCACCCAGGTGGAACCGGTGAAGGACACGAGTTTTACGCGATCGTCCTCGACAAACCGGTTCGCCAGATCATGTCCGCTGCCCATGAAACTCAGGAAAATGGGAGGAAAACCCCCTTCCTCAAGCGCCTGGTTGCAGATATTTTGCACAGCGACACAGCACAGCGGACATTTCGAGGACGGTTTCCAGACCGTGACATTACCGCATATGGCGGCCAGCAACGCGTTCCAGGACCAGACCGCGACCGGGAAATTGAAAGATGTAATAACGCCTACGATACCAAAGGGATGCCACTGTTCATACATGCGGTGCCGTGGCCTTTCCGAGTGCATTGAGAGGCCGTACAACATGCGTGACTGACCCAGTGCGAAATCCCCGATATCGATCATTTCCTGCACTTCGCCGTCACCTTCAGCCTTGATTTTGCCCATTTCGAGGCTGACCAGGCTACCCAGCGCGTCTTTGTGTTTACGCAGTGCATCGGTGCACAGGCGAACGGCCTCACCGCGTTGTGGCGCCGGAATATTACGCCAGTCTTCAAATACTGATTGGGCGGTTTCGATGACACGTTCATAGTCAGCTGCCGATGCGCCGTAAACACTGGCGATCACTTCTCCGTTGTCCGGATTGATCGATTCGATCATTCCTGCGTCTTGCGTGGAGGACCATTCACCGTTGCCGAAATATGCTCCGGGATTGACGTCTTTAATTCCTAAGGTTTTCAAAAATTCCATGGTTTATCTAACCGCCTTTTTATTGATTGAAAAAAATACCGGGATCAAGCCCCTTATTATCGCACCGCCCCTGAAAACTTGCATCCGGAGAAATGGGTGAAAAAAAAGGCAATGTCAGGGAACTCCGCTGCCGGGACCGTGTCATATCGCTCAGTGGGAACAACGACCATGATATGCTCAGCGCAGGGAGCCGATAGGAATGACGGCCGTATACAAATTACATGCCGTACAGACGGTACCTGAAGCGGAAACCCGCATTCAGTCACCCGTGCTGTCGGCTGTAAAGGCAGAGGCGGAGCGTGCGCGCATGAGCGAAGCACAGGTCGATCAATTGCTGGTGGAGCGGGTGCAGAAGGGCGATAAGCAGGCCTTCGACCTGCTGATCGGCAAGTACCAGCACCGGATAGTAAGCCTGGTCGCACGTTACGTTTCTGACCAGGCGGAAGCACAGGATGTGGCTCAGGAGGCTTTCATCAAGGCCTACCGGGCGATAGATCGTTTCCGCGGTGACAGTGCGTTTTATACCTGGTTGTACCGGATTGCCATCAATACGGCGAAAAATTGGCTGGTCGCGCGCAAGAGGAGACCGCCCTCAACGGACATTGATGCGGCCGATGCGGAACAATATGACCTGGAAAGCCGTCTCAAGGAACAGGGGACGCCGGAAAGCGAACTGATGCGTGAAGAAATCAAGCGCACCATTTACGACACGATTGCAGAGCTTCCGGACGACCTGAGAACGGCCATCATGCTGCGCGAGATGGAAGGAATGAGCTACGAAGACATAGCGATCACGATGGATTGCCCGATCGGAACCGTTCGTTCAAGAATTTTTCGGGCCAGAGAAGCCATCGACGAAAAATTGAAGCCCCTTTTGTAAAGGAACTGAGAATACGTAATACGGAATGAATATGAGCAAAGAGACACGCGAACACCTATCATGTCTGGTTGATGGTGAAATCAACCGGGAAACCGGCCGGTTTCTTATCAGGCGCCTGGGCACTGATGAAGAACTGCGCGCCACCTGGACGCGCTATCACCTGGTACGGGACTGTCTTCGCCACCAGGACGGTGGCATCGCCGAAGAGGATTTATGTGCCCGGGTCAATCTGGCTCTGGAAAACCAAACACCATTGACACCCTCCCGGCGGCTGGGCACCAGTTGGCTGAAACCGGCCGCAGGCCTGGCTATTGCGGCTTCGGTCGCTTTGATGGCTATCGTGACGGTTGGTCCCGGAGTTCCGGGCACGCCAGAGACTGGCGGAGACCTGGCAGGGAAGGCTGCAGCTGAACCATTTACCAGTCCGCAAAGCCTGGGGCAATCCGCCGCGCCATTTTCCAGCCAGGTCAGTTTGAGCGGGGCGACAAAAATGGATTCATACTTCGTGCGGCATTACCAGGCGGCCGACTCAACCGGCGGCAAGGGTTTTGTGAGATTTGTTCCCATCGTCATCACCGGAGGTGAATCCAGCAGTGAAAGCAGCTTGCAGGACAAGGAAGCTGAAAACACCGCCGACAGGAACGAAGAACCCAGTCAGCAATGATGAATATCCTGGCTGCCACAGTGATCCTGGCGGCTGCCCTGTCCGGTTCAAGCGGGTCCGTACTTGCAGCGGGAGTTGATGAACCGCGTGAATGGCTCGAGCGAATGTCTACCGCCATGAGCCAGATGAGCTACCAGGGCACATTTGTATACGTTCAGGGCGACAATGTTGACACCATGAGAATTACTCATGTATCCGATGAGGACGGTGTGCGTGAACGCCTGGTATCGGTATCCGGCGCGCCGCGTGAAGTGCTCAGGGATTCCAACGGCGTTAGATGGGTGCTTGCCGATGACCAGTCTGTATTTGCGGATTCCGGCTTCAAGCGACGGTTTTTCCCGGCGCTGCCACTCGATGAGGACGACCAGACAGCTGAATCGTATTCGCTATCACTCGGCGCCAGGGCGAGGATAGCCGGGCACAAGGCCCGAAATCTAAAGGTATTACCCAGGGACAAGTATCGTTATGGATACTCGTTATGGCTGGAGGAACATTCCGGTTTGTTGCTCAAGTGGATCATGATCGACAGCAATAGCCAACCGTTGGCAAAGCTCATGTTCACCGACGTGCGGCTGGGTTCTGAGGTCGATGTCAAAGAACTGAAATCGAGCAATCAGCTGAAGAAATTCAAAACGGTCGAGTCATCCCTTCCTTCCGGGCGTGGTATTTCGCAGGCCAAGCCGCGCTGGCAACCCGCCGAACTTCCGCCCGGATTCAGCTTGACGGCCCACCGGTATTTTGGCCGGCAGGACCAGGGAATCTATGAGCACCTTGTTTACAGCGACGGACTGGCGGCAGTTTCGGTTTATGTTGAAAGCAATGATGGCCAGGGCCGCAATGAGACCGGTCTCAAGCGCCGTGGAACCACTCACGCATTCTTGAGAATAACGGATGATGTATTGATTACCGTCGTGGGTGATGTGCCGGCCATTACTGTGCAATCGGTCGCCGATACTGTCGTTCCCGTATCACCCTGATCACGGTACCAGCAGGCATGATTGAGCAACAGGGTAAAGTCGTCGCAGTTTCTGACGGCCAGGCTCGTGTTCAGCTCGGGGGCAGCAGCGGATGCCCAAGTTGTGATGCAGGCAAAGGATGTGGGGCCGGAGTATTTGGCCGCTTATTGAAGAGGAATCCGGTCGTACTCGAGCTGGATAACGAAGTGAACGCTGCAGCGGGGCAACCCGTGATGGTTGGCATTCCAGAAACGCTTTTTGTCAGAATGGTTTCCCTTCTTTACCTGCTGCCTTTGCTGGCGGGACTGGCGGGGGCAGTTTTGGGCTATTACTTTTCCCTGGTAATGAAAATGGGAGCAGCGGCCTCAGACGTAATCACGTTATTATGCGCGGTCGCAGGGGGAGCAGCGGCGGTTTTCCGGAACAGGAAGCATTCCAGGGAATTTCCGCCGGCATTCATTGTCCACCTTCTGCGAGTGGTTGAAATTCAAAAAACAGGAAAGTGAAGAAAGAGGTATATGCAGTGACCAGAAGATTTATCATCAGTATTTTTGCAGCCCTGTTGCTGCTCACCGTCAATCCCGTATTTGCCCGTGTCACCGGCTTGCCCGATTTTACCGAGCTCGTGGAAGATACCGGCCCCGCGGTCGTCAACATTCAGGTAACTCAGTTTGGTGAACGTGCCCGGAGGCGTGATGATGAAATGCAGGGTCCTCAAGGACAGGAACAGATGCCTGAATTCTTCCGGCGGTTTTTTGGCGAGCCTGGGAATCCCGGAATGGGCCGGCCGGATCGCAGAGGCAGTGGCTCGGGATTTATTTTTGAATCCGATGGCTACATCATCACGAATCACCATGTGATTGACGGCGCTGACCAGATCATCGTACGCATGGCCGACCGGCGGGAATTCGAGGCCGAAGTAGTCGGGTCAGATCCACAAAGCGACATAGCGCTGCTTAAAGTGGAAGCTGATGGCCTGCCGACACTGAAATTCGGCGACAGCAAGTCGTTGCGTCCCGGAGAATGGGTGGTTGCGATCGGATCGCCATTCAATTTCGACCAATCCGTGACCGCAGGTATCGTCAGCGCCAAGGGCAGAAGCACCAATCAACAGCAGTACGTGCCCTTCATCCAGTCAGATGTTGCAATCAATCGTGGTAACTCCGGCGGGCCATTGTTGAATATGGATGGGGAAGTCGTGGGTATCAACTCGTGGATTCTCAGTTCCAGCGGTGGTTATATCGGGCTGTCATTTTCAATTCCGATTGAAACGGCAAAAAGCGCCGTTGTACAGCTTCGTGAACACGGCAAGGTGTCTCGCGGCCTGCTCGGCGTGCAGGTAGGCGCTGTCACCCGCGAAATGGCAGAGGCGCTGGACCTCGAGCGTCCGGTGGGCGCGCTGGTAAACGATGTGACCGAAGGCAGTGCGGCGGAAAAGGCCGGCATCCTGCCGGGTGATGTCATCCTGGCGTTCAACGATGAAAAAATTGAAGCTTCCGGTGACCTGCCCCCCATTGTCGGGGCCAATCCGCCGGGTACGGAAGCGGAGGTTGTGGTCAGCCGTAATGGAAAAAACAAGACTTTTACCGTCACACTGGATTCCCTGTCTTCGGATGATGAAGGTAATCCGCTGGGTGCAGGCGGTGAAGCGATACAGAGCAACAAGCTCGGCATTGCGGTTGAATCGATCAATGAGAATCGGCGCCGTGCATTGGGCGATCCGGAAGGTGGCGTGTTGATTTCATCAGTTGAAAACGATGCCGCTTTCAGGGCCGGGCTCAGAAACGGCGACGTGATCCTGACGATCAACAATCAGAGTGTGGAAGATACCGCGTCCTTCAACGAGATCGTCGAGTCGCTTCCCGAAGGAAAAGCCGTGGCCCTGCGCGTCATGCGAGAGGGAATTACCCGCTATATTGCTTTCACGCCAACTGTAGAAGAATAATTAATGCCAGTTACGTTATAATTGGCGATTGAGAAACAGGGCCATTCGTTTCACAGGAAGCGAATGGCCCTTTGATATTGTCCCTAAGGAATCAGGCGGTTGGGCAGTGAACCAGGACCACATTCGAAATTTTTCTATTATCGCTCATGTAGATCATGGCAAATCGACGCTGGCTGACCGGTTTATCCAGATTTGTGGCGGCTTGACTGAGCGTGAAATGGGAGATCAGGTGCTCGACTCGATGGAGCTTGAGCGGGAACGCGGAATCACCATCAAGGCGCAGAGTGTGACGCTTGATTACCAGTCGCGGGGTGGTGAGATTTACAAGTTGAATTTCATTGACACGCCCGGGCATGTTGACTTTTCTTACGAGGTTTCGCGTTCACTTGCAGCCTGTGAAGGCGCATTGCTCGTAGTAGATGCAGCCCAGGGAGTCGAAGCACAAAGTGTGGCTAATTGCTACACAGCGGTCGAACTGGGCCTGGAAGTCATTCCGGTGCTCAATAAAATAGACCTGCCTTCAGCAGAATCCGACCGGGTTAAGCAGGAGATCGAAGATATTATTGGCATCGAAGCCACGGAGGCTCTTTGTGTCAGCGCCAAGACAGGTGAAGGTGTTATCGATATTCTTGAATCACTGGTGCACGGAATTCCCTGCCCGAAAGGAGACCCCTCCGGGCCGCTAAAGGCCCTGATCATTGACTCCTGGTTCGACAATTACCTGGGGATTGTTTCATTGGTGCGGGTAGTCGATGGTTCTGTTGGAAAAGGACAAAAGATCAAGTTGATGTCAACGGGCAATCAGCACCAGGTTGAGCAGGTGGGTGTGTTTACCCCCAAACGTGAAATAAGAGACCGAATTTGCGCCGGTGAGGTCGGCTTTTTTGTAGCTGGCATCAAGGAGGTGCATGGCGCCCCGGTCGGAGACACGATCACGTTGGCCAAAGATGGCGCGACGGATGCATTGCCGGGCTTCAAGAAAATGCAGCCGCGTGTGTTTGCGGGGCTTTTCCCCACGGATGCGGAAAATTATCCCGATCTGAGAGAAGCGCTGGACCGCCTGCAATTGAATGACGCGGCCTTGCAGTTCGAGCCCGAAACTTCAGAAGCACTGGGCTTTGGGTTCCGCTGCGGGTTTCTCGGACTGCTTCACATGGATATCGTGCAGGAACGGCTCGAACGTGAATACAACGTCGAACTCGTAACGACCGCACCGACAGTCATTTACGAAATTGAATTGAACGACGGACAAGTGGTCAGCCTGGAGAATCCGGCCAAGCTGCCCGAAACGAACAAAATTGCAGAAATTCGTGAACCGATTATCCAGGCGAATGTCCTGGTGCCGCAGGATTATGTCGGGGCGGTGATTGGTTTGTGTGAAGAAAAGCGGGGGGTACAAAAAACCCTGCATTACATGGGTAGCCAGGTTTCGATTCAATACGAGTTGCCGTTGTCTGAAGTCGTGTTGGATTTTTTCGACCGTCTGAAGTCGGTCAGCAGAGGCTACGCATCATTCGATTATCATTTTCTGCGCTTCCAGGCCGGGCCGTTCGTACGCATAGACGTATTAATTAACGGGGAAAGAGTAGATGCACTTTCTCTGATCATGCATCGTGAGCACTCGCAAAGGCGGGGTCGGGAACTCGCGGTAAAAATGAAAGAATTGATTCCCCGGCAAATGTTCGATGTTGCGATCCAGTCAGCAATTGGCTCTCAGGTGATTGCCCGCACGACGGTGAAGGCATTGCGCAAGAATGTAACGGCCAAATGTTACGGCGGTGATGTCACGCGAAAACGCAAGCTGCTGGAAAAGCAGAAAGCCGGCAAGAAACGCATGAAACAAGTAGGCCGGGTGGAAATTCCACAGGAAGCTTTCCTGGCCGTTCTGCAACCGGATAACAAGAGGTAATAAGAGCTGATGAAGCCCGACTTTTCGCTGCTCCTGGTAATTTTGACTACGTTAACCGGGTTGATCTGGTTGATTGACAGCGCCTTTCTGCGCAGGCAAAGAATGGACCGGGCGGTTCAAAAAAAGATCGAAAAGCCCAGGGATCCCGTTCTCATCGAGTACTCGCGTTCGCTTTTCCCCGTGCTGCTGATTGTGCTGTTATTTCGGTCATTTTTGTTTGAGCCGTTCAAAATCCCCTCCGGCTCGATGATTCCCACGCTGCTGATCGGAGATTTTATCGTCGTCAACAAATACGCTTATGGGCTTCGCTTGCCGGTTTTACATACAAAAATTCTTCCCATTGGTGATCCTCAACGCGGTGATGTCGTGGTATTTCGCTTCCCGGTTGACCCGAATATCAATTTCATCAAGCGGCTGGTCGGTGTGCCCGGTGACACGATTAGCTATCGTGGCAAGCAACTTTACGTCAACGGTGAGCTGGTTCCTGCTGAAACGCAAGGGCACTACAGCAGCACCGAAGTCAAGTGCTCAACACCCCGGTCCGACGCTATACGCCGGCGGGAGACACTGGGTACGGTCAGTCACGATATATTGATTCATGAGAATTCCGGAAGCCGGAATGGCCAGTGGACGGTGCCTGAAGGGCACTATTTCGTCATGGGAGACAACCGTGACCGCAGCAATGACAGCCGCGAGTGGGGTTTTGTTCCGGAGGAGAACATGATGGGACGGGCCATTGGCATCTGGTTGAATTTTGACTACACAAAAGGCTGTGGCGACCTTTCAAGGATAGGCAGCAAAATCCACTAACCGCAGTCTGGCTTTTTTGCAGAGCATTCTGAAACACTATAATATTCAAGTATCTAAGCCCGAGGTTTCACTTAACAAGGAAGAAGGTGATCGAAATGAAAATTCGCAATCAAAACGGATTGACACTGCTGGGATTCCTGATCGTCCTGGTGAT
>CALDVW010000096.1 GCA_937924405.1 uncultured Lysobacterales bacterium | reverse complement strand
TTCGACTGCGTCAGGTGCCACGACCCGCATAAGAAGGGTGAATTTTCCATCAAGGAAGACGCAGAATGTGGCGTCAGCTGCCACTCCAGCACGATGGAATCCTATTCCAAGACTTCGATGTTTGACTATGGCGTGGAATGCAAAGACTGCCATATGCCCTATGCCACCAAGTCAGCGAAAGCGCTCGGCCCCCACCAGGGCGACCTGCAGACGCACATCTTCTATATCGACACCGATCCGGAAGCCAACATGTTCACCGAAGACGGCGGATTCGTCGTCCTGGATGACAACGGCAAGGCAAAAGTCACCATGGACTTCGCCTGCCAGCGCTGCCACGAAACAGCTTCACTGGACCAACTGGCGCTGTATGCTGAAGATTTCCACAGCGAGAACAAGAGCCTTGAAGACATCGGCCTGGATCCCGGCCTGACCGGCACCTGGTGGAATGCTTCACGCTCCGGCGAAGGCATCCTGCTCGAAGTGGGTTACATCAATGGTTCGTTGTTCATGTTCGCATCCTTCTACACCTATGGAACCGACGGTGAACAGGTCTGGCTGACCGCTCAGATGAGCTCTCAGGACGGCACGACCGCCAATGTCAACGTGTTCATGCCCACGGGTGGACAGTGGGGCGACGCCTTTGATCCGGCCGATGTAACTGCAACTGCGTGGGGTACCGGTACGTTTACGTTCCCGACCTGCAGCGGTGGCAGCTTCAATGTCATGCCGAACCAGGCAATGATAGACATGGGCTTCACCAATCTGGCCTATGACATCACGCGGACGCTGGAATCCGGCATTTCATGCCCGACTTTCGTCAACAATGAAATGTCAGCCGCGATGGCAGCTGCCAAGTAATAAAGAAACGAAGTGCTGGGATAAATACAGCACCTTAGTAAAAAATACGCCGCCCAACCGGGCGGCGTTTTTTTTTGACCGGGTTTTACCAACCGGGGTGATGTTTATCCCGAAGCCGATATTCTAGTCGCGTCTCGGATCCGCGTGGAAGTCCGTGGCTCTGCGCCCGGCCATCTTCTCGTAGACATCCCAGCGCAGGTGCACTGCCTGCTGGGCGATTTCAGCCAGGCGGTCTGCTTCCTCGGGGTTCTCCCGCGCCAGCAGCTTGTAACGGCCTTCGTGCTTGCGATAGTCCACCAGCGGCAGACTGGGCCGCAGGCTGTCCAGCGTGAAGGGAATACCGCCCTCGTCACGCACCACCGGGTTGAAGCGGATCAACGGCCAGTGGCCGCTGTCGACCGCCCTTTTCTGCTGTTGCATGCCCTGTTCCATGTCGATGCCATGGGCAATGCAGTGGGAATAGGCGATGATCAGGGAGGGACCGGGATAGGCTTCCGCCTCGCGCAGCGCCTGCAGCGTCTGCTGCGGGTTGGCGCCCATCGCGATACGGGCGACGTAAACATTTCCATAGGCGATCGCCTGTTGTGCGACGTCTTTCTTGCCGATGGTCTTGCCGCCGGCGGCGAACTTGGCCACCGCGCCCAGCGGTGTCGATTTCGACATTTGCCCGCCGGTATTGGAATAGACCTCGGTATCCATGATCAGGATGTTGATGTCCAGGCCGGAAGCCAGTGCGTGGTCGAGGCCACTGGAGCCGATGTCGTAGGCCCAACCATCTCCGCCGACGATCCAGATGGAACGTCGCACCAGGTGATCGGCAATCGACTGGAGTTGCCGCGATGCCTGCGTGTCGATCAGCGTCAGCCGGTATTTCAGATCGGCCACCCGCTCACGCTGTGCCTGGATTTCGGACTCGGTGTGCTGGGGGCAATCCAGGATTGCGTCCACCAGTTCGTCATCCAGTTCCTCACGCAATATGCCCAGCGCTCTTTTGGCCTGTTTCATGTGGTGATCGGCCGAAAGCCGGAATCCCATGCCGAACTCGGCATTGTCCTCGAACAGGGAGTTGGACCAGGCCGGCCCGCGCCCCGCGGCGTTCTTGGCCCAGGGGGTCGTCGGCAGGTTGCCGCCATAGATGGAAGAGCATCCGGTCGCGTTGGCTACCATCATGCGGCCGCCAAATAACTGGGTAATGACTTTGAGGTAGGGTGTTTCGCCGCAGCCCGAACAGGCGCCGGAAAACTCGAACAGCGGTTGCAGAAATTGAATGCCGCGCACGTTGGAAAAGTCGATTTCCGAGCGCTTGTTCCATTCCAGCTTTTCGAACCAGTCGAGATTTGCGCGCTGTTGCTCCAGGATGGGGTCTTTTTCCACCAGCCTGAGGGCCCGGACTTCCTCGCCGTTCTGGTCCACCTCCCTCACCGGGCAGGCGTCTACGCAGAGGTTGCAGCCGGTGCAGTCGTCCGGGTAAACCTGCAGCACGTAGCGCATCTCGGGAAAGCCGCGGGCGCTGATCGGGGAGGACTGAAAGCCTTCCGGAGCAGCCTCGAGCTCTTTTTCATGGCAGAACTTGGCCCGGATCGCCGCATGCGGACATACGAATGAGCAATTGCCGCACTCGATACAGTTGTCCTCCAGCCATTCCGGGATGAACTGCGCGATGCTGCGCTTTTCCCACTGGCTGGTGGCGGTGGGATAGGTCCCGTCCACCGGCAGTTTGGAAACGGGAAGCTGGTCGCCGCGCCCGGCCATCATTTCGGCCGTGACGTCTCGAACAAATATCGGTGCGATTTCAGGCACCGTGGGCCGCTGGCCGATGCCGCTGCGTTTTTCTTCATCCACGGTAACTTCAAACAGCTGTGAAAGTGAAGCATCGACCGCTGCGTAATTCATCTCGATGACTTTTTCGCCTTTCTTGCTATAAGTTTTGGCAATAGCCTTCTTGATTTTGGAGATGGCTGTATCCGTGTCCATCACACCGGCCAGCTTGAAGAAACAGACCTGCATGATGGTGTTGATGCGCCGGCCCATGCCGGTTTCCCGCGCCACCGAATAGGCATCGATGGTGTGCAGCCTGATGTTCTTTTCCACGATCTGCTGCTGCAGCCGTTGCGGCAGTTTGCTCCACAACTCATCCGGCTTATAAGGGCTGTTCAGCAACAGGATCGCTCCATCGGCCGCGGAGCCGAGGATATCGCTGCTGAAGACAAAATCGAACTGGTGGCAGCCGATGAAATTTGCAGATTGAACCAGGTAGGGAGAATCTATAGGCTCCGGCCCGAAACGCAGGTGGGATACCGTCTGCGCCCCGGACTTCTTGGAGTCGTAGACGAAGTATGCCTGCCCGTAGCGGTCCGGGTCGCCGCCGATAATCTTGATGCTGTTCTTGTTGGCGCCCACAGTGCCGTCGGCGCCGAGACCGTAGAACATGGCGCGAACCACGTTTTCCTTTTCAATTTCGAAGGCGTCTTCAACTTCCAGGCTCAGGTGGGTGATGTCGTCCTGGATGCCAACGGTGAAATGCCGTTTGGGTGTCTCGCCCTGCAGATCATCGAACACGGCCTTGACCATGGCCGGTGTGAATTCCTTGGAAGACAGGCCGTAGCGGCCTCCGGCCACCAGCGGCATCGAGGTGAATTTGCCGTCCGCAAACCCCTGGGCCAGCGCAGTGATGACATCCTGGTAAAGGGGTTCGCCGTTTGCACCGGGCTCCTTGGTCCGGTCCAGCACGGCTATCCGGTTGGTTGTGCCGGGCAACGCATCGAGCAGCGCTTCAGCCGGGAAGGGACGGTACAGGCGCACGACCAGCATGCCGAAGCGGCCGTCCCGGTTGGTGTTGAGCCAGTCTACCGTCTCACGTATGGTCGATGAGCCTGAGCCCATCGCCACGATCACGGATTCCGCCTCGGGGTGGCCGTGGTAATCCACCAGGTGATATTGCCGGCCGGTTTCCGCCGCCAGTTGGTCCATCTTTTCCTGCACGATTCCGGGCACGGCCTGGTAATAGGAATTGACACTCTCCCTGGCCTGGAAATAGGTATCCGGGTTTTGAGCGGTGCCCCGCATCACCGGTGCATCCGGGTTCAGCGAACGTTGCAGGTGGGCCAGCACCATTTCATCATCGATCAATGCTCGAATCGTGTCGTCTTCCAGCCGCACGATCTTGTTGACTTCGTGCGAGGTGCGAAAACCGTCAAAGAAATGTATGAAAGGCACACGTGATTGCAGCGTGGTTGCATGGGCTACCAGCGCCAGGTCATGTGCTTCCTGAACAGAGGCCGAGGCAAGCTGGGCGAAGCCGGTGGTGCGTGCGGCCATCACGTCCTGGTGGTCGCCGAAAATCGACAGTCCCTGTGCGGCAAGTGAGCGTGCGGCGACGTGAAAAACGGTCGGCGTCAGTTCCCCGGCGATCTTGTACATATTCGGCAGCATCAACATCAGCCCCTGCGACGCGGTGAACGTCGTGGACAGAGACCCGGCCTGCAAAGCGCCATGGACAGCACCGGCCGCACCGCCTTCATGCTGCATTTCAACCACCGTTGGCACATTCCCCCAGATATTGGGTATTTCTTTTGACGACCATTCATCAGCCAGCTCGGCCATGGTCGACGACGGCGTGATCGGATAAATTGCGCAGACTTCACTCAGCCGGTAAGCAACATAAGCAGCGGCTTCATTACCATCGAAACTCACCATATTTTTATTCATGATGGTGTCTTCCAGTTCACGCGAACCCGTGTTTGATGCCCTCATGCCACTGCCTCCACTTTGACCATTTCGATGGCATGGCAGGGGCACTGCAGAAAGCAGGCCTGACAGCCGGTACATTGGTCGTAATTGATGCTGTAGCGCAAACCCTTGCCAAGTTTGATGATGGCGCTTTCCGGGCAGGCGCCGTAGCAGCCGTCGCACTCGAAACAGTTGCCGCAGGAGTAACACCTTGCCGCTTCGAAGCGGGCCTCCTTTTCGCTGAGACCGGATGTGACTTCGCGGAAATCGCCGGTACGGGCTTCGGGGGCTATGGAATCCTGCTGGCGTTGTTGCGCATCGGTGTAATAGTGCAGGTGGAGTGCGTCAAAATCCACGGATGGCGTCCTTGTTTCTTTCTGCCAGGTGGTACCTTTGAGCCAGGCGTCAATATGATGCGCGGCTTTCTTGCCATGACCGGTAGCGATCGTCACGGTCCGCTCCGATGGAACCATGTCGCCACCGGCAAACACACCTTCAGCCCCGGTCATCATGTTTTCATTCACTTCGACCACACCGTCCCAGGCCAGGGAGACACCCGGGATGCCTTCGAGCACACTGGTGTCGACGTTCTGACCCAGCGCCAGCACCAGGCTGTCCGCCTCCAGGGTTTCAACTTCACCGGTGGGTTGCGGGCGACCGTTCTCATCGACTTCCATTACCTCCACCTGGAACTCGGTGCTGTCGATCTGGCGAATGGTCCTGAGCCAGTTGATCTTGATGCCTTCGGCTTCCGCTTCGATGGCCTCGAATTCATGGGCCGGCATGTGTTCGCGATCACGGCGGTAAATGATCATGGCTTCTTCGGCGCCCATGCGCTTGGCGGTGCGCGCCGCGTCCATCGCGGTATTGCCGCCGCCGTATATGGCGACCCGGCGCCCGAGCTTGGGTGCCTCGCCCTTTTCGACGGAAGCCAGGTAGGTCACCGCGTCCAGGATCCGGCCCGAATCGCGCGCCGGGATATCCACGTGTTTGCCCAGGTGTGCACCGATGGCCATGAACACGGCGTCGAATCCTTCCTGTTCCATGGCAGCCACCACGTCCTCGACTTTGCAATCCAGCGTGATTTTCACACCCAGCTGGCGAATCCGGTCTACTTCACCGTCCAGCACGTCACGTGGCATGCGGTAAGCGGGTATGCCAAAACGCATCATTCCACCGGCCATGGGTCCGGCTTCGCGAATCTCGACCTGGTGACCCAGCATGGCCAGGTGCCAGGCAGCGGAAAGGCCCGATGGCCCGGCCCCAACCACCAATACGTTTTTACCACTGGCCTCAGCCGTGATTTCCGGCACCCAGCCTTTTTCCAGTGCGAGGTCGCCAAGGAAGCGCTCTACCGCGTGAATGCTGACCGCATCATCAACGTGCTGACGGTTACAGGATGACTCGCAGGGGTGATAACAGACACGGCCGTGAATGGACGGCATCGGGTTATCCCGGACCAGGGTTCGCCATGCCCCTTCAAAGTCTCCCGCCTGCGCTTTGTCCAGCCAGCCCTGGATATTTTCACCCGCGGGGCAGGCGTGGTTACAGGGCGGGATTGAATCTGTGAAAACGGGTTGTTGCAGCCGGACGGGACCAGTGCCGGTGGTCTTTCTCAGATCAGGGGGTAGAGTGATGTCGGTACGGACGGAAGACATAAGCGTAAGATTTCCCGGGACTCAATGTTAAGAGTAATGATAAGGCTGGATCGGCAATATTAGATGCGTAATTCCACAACAATTGGCAGTTTAGCCGCTTTTAATGGTCACCGTGTGAGGCAGGTCAAGAAAATTCACGAATCAGGGCGCTGAACAGGAATTCAATAGCGCGCCGAGGCGGGAAATCCCTTCTTCAATGTCGTCATCGCCATAGTGAGCGAAGCTCAGCCGCAGACAGTTCTTCAGTCCGCCGCTGCACGAGAAAAGCTCTCCCGGCTGGAACCCGGTTCGAAATTCACCTGCACGGGTTTTGAGTTTGCCCGTGTCTAAATTTTCACCCAATTCCAGCCAGAAAAAATACCCGCCGCCGGGGCGCCGCCAGGTGGCGAGTCCGCCGAGGTGTTCGTGCAGCGCACGGTCCATGGTTTCGACACGTTGCCGGTAAGTTGCCCGAAGTGTGTCGAGCAGAGATTGCTGCAATCCCAGCTCGATCGCATGACGCATCACGTGAGAGGTGAAATGATTGAAGGATCCACCGCTGTTGACCACCCCTGTATCCAGCATTCGCCCCATCAGGTCAGGGGAAGTCTGAATCCACCCGAGCCGGAGCCCGGGTGCCATGATCTTGGAAAAGGATCCCAGTGACAGGATGTTGCCGCTCTGTGTCATCGTGCCCATTGCCGGCGGCGGCGTGCCGAAGTAATGCAGTAACTGGTAGACCTCGTCAGCGACCACCAGGAAGTCGTGCTCACGGCTCAGGCGAGCCAGGTGCCGGCGGCGCTCTGTGCTCAGGGTTTGCCCGCCCGGGTTGTGAAAGCTGGGAATGGTATAGAGGAGAGCGGGGCGGTGACTTTCGAGCATTTCCTCCAGCCCGTCGATCTTCAGCCCATCTTCATCGACCGGGATACCGACGCAATTCAATCCGTGGTCGGCGAATATCTGATGGGCGAGAAAATAGCTGGGCTCCTCGATGAACACCGTATCGCCCTGCCGGGCAAACTGGCCACAAATGAAATCCAGTGCCTGCGAGTTTCCGGCCGTGACGAAAAGCGACTCCGCAGTGACCGGATGTGCGTATTCCGGCGAGAGAAATCCAGCCAGCGCTGACCGAAAGGCCGCATCACCCTGGCGTTCTCCGTAGTTCAGCTCCAATGGGTGTGCCTGCGCCAGAAAATCGGCAGTGGCTTCGCGCATCAGTTCAACCGGCAAAAGGTCTGCAGAGGGCTGGCCGATACCGAAATTGATCACGCCCGGTGCGGGCGCGCCGTCAAAGGTCACGGTGCGGGATTTGGTCTCCATTTGGCCATAATACCCATAAGCCATGTAAAATCGACAGATCCAATACACAGTGCCCGGTCAGGGCGCGAAAATCAGGTGCACCATGTCAATGGACTACATCAGAGACTGGCTAAGGGAAAACCGCATTACCGAAGTGGAATGCCTGGTGCCGGATATGACCGGCAACGCCCGCGGAAAATTCATTCCCGCGGACAAGTTCATCAAGGAAGACAGCAGGCTGCCGGAATCGATCCTGGTGCAAACCGTTACCGGGGATTACACCGTGACTCACGATCAACTCGTGGGGCCCACCGACGGCGACGTGATGTTGGAACCCGACCCGGAAACGATGCGGCTGGTGCCCTGGGCGGAAGATCCGACCGCGATGATTATCCACGATTGTTTTACGCGGGAAGGGGAATTGCATCCACTGGCCACGCGCAGTGTGCTCAGGCGGGTTCTCGAGTTGTACGAGGCTGAAGGCTGGAAACCCGTCGTGGCGCCGGAGGTCGAGTATTACCTGGTGCAGAAAAATATCGATCCGGACAGCGAACTCCAACCGCCCGTAGGCCGTTCCGGCCGGCGCGAGGCGGGCAGGCAGTCGTACAGCATCGACGCGGTCAACGAGTTCGAGCCCATCGTCGAGGAGATGTACGATTTTTGCGAGGCCCAGAAACTCGATGTGGACACCCTGATCCATGAATCAGGGCTGGCTCAAATGGAAATCAATTTCCTGCATGGCGAAGCCCTGGACCTCGCCGACCAGGCTTTCGTATTCAAGCGCACCATGCGTGAGACCGCCCTGCGGCACGGTATCTACGCTACCTTCATGGCCAAGCCGATGGAGCACGAACCGGGCAGTGCGCTGCACATTCACCAGAGCATCCTCGACTCGGAAACCGGACAGAACATCTTTTCCAATGACGACGGCAGCGAACACCGGAGATTCCGCCATTTTATCGGCGGACTGCAGACCTATACCCCTGGGGGAATCGCTTTCTTCGCGCCCAGCGTGAATTCCTACAGGAGGTTTGCCCCCGATATTGCCGCGCCCATCAATCTTCACTGGGGTTACGACAACCGCACGACCGGTATCCGCATCCCGGACAGCAATGCGCAAGCCAGGCGTGTGGAAAATCGCTTCCCGGGTTCCGACGCCAACCCTTACCTGGCTATTGCCGTTTCCCTGGCTTGCGGATACCTCGGAATGAAGCAAGGGATTGAAGCCACGGAGCCTCACCAGGGTGATGCGTTCCAGGAGCCGATCGCCGTGGCTCGGAGCCTGGAACAGGCCCTGCGGTTGCTGGAGGAAGACAGCGATCTGACTGACGTTCTCGGCGCCCGCTTCGTCAAGGCTTATTGCGCCGTGAAACTGGAAGAATTCGAAGCGTTCAACAAGGTCATCAGTTCATGGGAGCGCGAATACCTGCTTCTGAACGTCTGAAATATTCCGAAAATTAACTTGTAGGAACGGATACCTCTCTTTCATCACCATCGCAACGTGAGCGACGCAAAGTTTCCTGGGAGGTGTCGGGTACCTGTCTGCAGGACCTTCGGCTGTCGGGAACAGCCGCAGAGTGAACAGGGATGTCTTGAACGTGTCCTGCAGACAGGTACCCGATACCTCCCGTGGCACGGTCTTGACAATCGCGCTTAGGGCCCGCTCGAACGCTCAGTGCCGGCGTTTCTTCCGCGCCAGACGTAAGGCGGTAAAAAAGCCTTTTTCACGGATGGTTTTCACTGCGATGCCGCGTTTGGTGATGTCGAAGAATTTTTCCCCGTAGCGGGCCAGCTTTTCTTCGTCCAGTTCGATGCCCATGCCGGGCCTATCGGGCAGGGCGATGGTTCCATCGCTATCTGCCAGAATCGGCTCCGCCAGTAGTCCGTCACGCGACTCGGGTGTCCAGCCCGGGGGTTCGATCGGGTACTCCAGCGGGTGGTCCCTCGCTCCGGCAGCATACAGTTGCAGGTTGACCAGCAGGCCCAGCCCATTGGTCCAGGTATGGGGCGCAAAGCGCAATCCTCCTTTGATGCAGGCGTCCATGACCCGCCTGGCGTCACTGATACCGCCTCCGAACGTGGCGTCAGGTTGATAAATATCGAAACAGCCTTTTTCCAGCATGACCGCAAATTCATGCCAGCCGCCGTTTAATTCACCACCGGCTATGGGAACTTCCGAGCGGCGGCGCAATTCGGCCAGGTCGTCCCAGCCATACATGTCCAGCGGCTCTTCCAACCATGCGATGTCGTTAGCAGCGCAGGCCGCCGCGAATTCCGTCGCCCGTTGCAGATCCCATAGCGGCGCATCGTCGATCAGCGCCACCCGCCAGCCCTGGTTGGCGTCAACGCCAATCTCCATGCTGTCGCCCAGCGCTTTTCGCACAGCCTCGATCTGTGCAATGTCGTCGGCCGGATCAAAGCTGTGAACCCTGAGTTTGACGGTTTTGAAGCCTTGCTCGCGCAGGCCCAGGACCTCGTTTGCGCGTTGCGCGGGCGGGTGAACTTCACCGGTTGAGGCATAAACGGGAATACGGGTGCTTTGGGCGTGACCGGGCGATTCTCCTCCAAGCAGTTTCCAGACCGGCTTTTCTTTCACCTTGCCCAGGATGTCCCAGAATGCCGCCTCCAGCCAGAAATTGTGCCAGCCCAGGTAGCCGGCTTCCCTGATGCGCTGGCGTCCGGTTGCGATATCGGTTGGGTCAAGGCCGATCAGGTAGGGGCCGAGCAAGCTGCCCAGGCCTTCGCGCTCACGCTCGAATGCAACACCCGCGGCCAGCCCCTGCGCGCCATCGTCGGTTGTCAGCCTGGCCAGCGTGAAGCGGTTTGCGGTTTGTGGGTAGCCCGGAATCCAGGCCGGGTGAAATGGCTTCTTCAGTGGAATGGAGACGTGAAACAGTTCAATCCGGTCAATCTTCATCATAAATGCCGATCATCAAGTAATGAGACATTGGCACAGGCCATATATGAGTGACTTGACCTATCGCATTTCAGCAGCAGAAATCGGGTGATACCTTCAGCGTGACACAAACCCCTTAAAATTGGGAACAGGTTGATGAACTCTGGTGTATTACCTGATCCATCCGGATTTTTCGAAATCCGGTTCGAGTCTATCGGTGGTCTGGGCGCGCACGCCGCGGGGCAAATCCTCGCCCGTGCCGCCGTCCTCAAAATGAACTTTAACGGTTCTCATTTCTCCTCTTATGGTTCTGAGAAGAAAGGTTCGCCGGTTCGTTCCTATGTGCGCCTGGGGGCGGCCGATAAACCGATCCGAACCAGTGCTCCCATTGATTCTCCGGATGCCATTGTTGTTTTCCACAGCGCCCTGATGGAGCAGGACATCACGCTCGCCGGTATGAAGAATACCGGGGCACTCATCTTCAACGGCGTAGAGGGCGATATTCCCAAAATACTGGAAAGCGTTCCGGCGGGTGCCAAAATTATCAGGATCGACGCCACCAATATCGCGATCGAGGAACTGTCCCGGCCCAACGCCGTTCTGCTCGGAACCCTGACCGCAACGGAGCCCTTCCTGGACTCTGAAATCGTACTCAAAGCACTGACGGAAAAGTTCAGGAAACGCAATC
>CALDVW010000095.1 GCA_937924405.1 uncultured Lysobacterales bacterium | reverse complement strand
GTAAACATCCTGCTTTAATTCAATTTTTCAGCTCTAGTCTATACGAGCACGCACGTGAAGGTCTTGTGCAATCTGGCAGTAGGGGGCGGGCGTATAAAAGGCGCCCCGACTCGCGGGGCGCCTTCCCTTTCCGCAGGGCAGGCGGAGAGAGGCTATATTCTTTCTGTGCAGCCGCGATTTCGGCTGTTGTTGCGGCAGCGTCGCGGTTCGCGTCCGTCCCGGTTTCAGAAGCTCTTGGAAAGCGAGAACACTGCGGTGTCGTCACCCCAGCTTGTTCCAAACACGTCTTCTTCATCGAGGTTGGTGCCTACCCAGGCCAGACCGAGGTCCACGCCCACCACGGACCAGGTCACACCGACGGAGTAATCCGTGTAATGACCCTTGTCCGAGGAGAGGAAAATGTCCTCGTCAAAAGTGTTGTAACCGACGTGAAGCGATAGGTTCCAGTTTTCCGCAAAGCCCCAGTCGTAGTTAGCCTGCAGGTACCAGAAATCACTCGAACTTCCATAGTAGTCATCCGAATAGGCTATACCCAGGCTGAGATCACGCCAGCCGTAGTTAAAGTAGATTTCCTGGTAATCACCTTCCACACCACTGTCGTCTCCGGGGTAGGCATAGTAAATATAGCCGAGGTCGATGCTGGAGTTTTCGCCCAGATCCCTTCCCCAGCCGCCATAGACGTCCAGTTCGAGGCTGCCGTTGAAATCGCTGATACTGTCGAAGTCGACGGTGGATCCCCAGGTGCCAAGGTAGAAACCGTTTTCAAAGGCATAGTCGAAGCCAGCCTGTACCGCGGGGTTCTCATTGGACTGCGAGATACCGCGGAATCGATATTCACTCACCACAGCCGCATTGGCACTGATGTCGGCTTGAGCTTCGATGGCGATACCGGCCAGGGAAGCAAATGCAAGCGAGGCGAAAAGGACATTTTTGTTCAACATGGTTACATCTCCAGAGGTGATCGTTTCAAGACCTTGAGATGCACGATCTGTGCCAGTGGATGAATTGGTATGAAAAACAGGAATATAGGAGATTTATCCCGGTCGCTGCCCGCATCCTTGTGCATCAGCAGTGAGCGTGAACAGGGGCGGCTGCATCAAAACCGTGCACAACAGGTTTCTTTTTTATACGAGGCTGGTTCCGAAGGGTTTCTGCAGTAGTTTACGGGATAAGACACAAGCAAAATAATTAACGGGTATGTATCAAACTGAGCCAAAAACTGCTGGAATCGTGATCATGCGTTAATTATAATCAACATTGATTATTCAGTTCAGCAGTGAGACGAATCAGATGAGTACCAATCCGGCAGCAGTCGATTCCTATTGGATGCCGTTCACGGCCAACCGGGATTTCAAGGAGAATCCCCGCATCATCGTTGGCGCCGACGGCCATTACTACCTTACCGAGGACGGGCGCAAGGTGTACGACGCCTTTTCCGGGCTGTGGACCAGTGGCCTCGGACATTGCCATCCCGGGATCGTGGAGGCGGTTCAGAAGCAGGTCGCGACACTGGATTACTCCCTGGGTTTCCAGGCGGGCTCCGACAAGGTGTTCGAACTCGCGGAAAAAGTCACGTCGCTGGCGCCGGAAGGCTACTCGAAAGTCTTTTTTACCAATTCGGGATCTGAATCTGCCGATACTTCCCTGAAAATTGCGCTGGGTTATCACCGCGCCAGGGGCGAGGGCCACCGCACGCGGCTGATCGGCCGCGAGAAAGGCTATCACGGCGTGAACTTTGGCGGCATGTCGGTGGGCGGTATGACACCCAACCGGAAAGTATTCGGTTCCAGCCTGCTGCCCTGTGTCGATCACCTACCGCATACCTGGGATCCGGAACACAACTCCTTCCAGCGCGGCCAGCCCGAATGGGGGGGCCACCTGGCGGATGACCTGGAACGTCTGGCGGCACTCCATGATGGCGGCAATATCGCAGCGGTGATCGTGGAACCGGTGGCCGGTTCGGCCGGCATCCTGCCTCCGCCGGTGGGTTATCTGGAACGCTTGCGCGAGATTTGTGACAAATACGGCATCCTGCTGATTTTCGACGAGGTGATTACCGCGTTTGGCCGCATTGGCGAAGGGTTCGGCGCGCAGAGGTTCGGAGTCATGCCGGATATCATCAACATGGCCAAGGGCCTGACCAACGGTGTGATACCGATGGGTGCGGTGATGGTGCGTGACGAGATTTACGACGCCTTCATGCAGGGCCCCGCCGAGGCCATCGAACTGTTCCACGGTTATACCTATTCAGGCCACCCGGTGGCGGCCGCTGCGGGAATTGCGGCGCTGGATGCCTATGTTGACGAAGGCACGTTCGAGCAGTCCCGCGCCCTTGAAGGCCACTTTGAAGAGGCGCTTCATTCACTCGCTGACCATCACCTGGTGACCGACGTGCGCAACTATGGCCTGATGGGTGGCGTCGACCTGCAGGCGCGGCCGGGCGCAATCGGCGCCCGCGGCCTGGAGGTGCACAAGAAGTGCTTCTGGGACGAAGACATAATCGTGCGAAACGGCGGGGACATCCTGCAGTTCTCGCCGTTCCTGAATTCGCGGCCCGAAGACATCGACATGACGGTTGAAAAAGTGCGCAGAGTACTGGATACGCTAGACTGAATAATAATGGGGTCAGAGTAAAGTGTCAGAGCCGCGACTCTGGCACTTTACTCTGACCCCACCCTTGCCCTGCCAAATTTGAGAGGAATACCGAATGAATACCGAAGCACTGGCAACGATCGAAACCACCGAAACGGTGGGCCATTTCATCAACGGGCAAATGGTCGCGGACAATGGCCGCACCCAGGACGTTTTCAACCCGGCCACCGGCCACGCGGTGCGGCAGGTGGCGCTGGCCGGCAAGTCAACGGTCGAAGAAGCGATAGCGGCAGCTGAAGCCGCTTATCCGGCGTGGCGAGACACGCCGCCGATCAAGCGCGCCCGGATCATGTTCCGCTTCAAGGAACTGCTGGAGCAGAACGCCGACCAGGTCGTGGCGCTGATTACCGAGGAGCACGGCAAGGTATTGAATGATGCTCATGGCGAGTTCATGCGCGGCGTTGAAAATGTGGAATACGCCTGTGGTGCGCCCGAGCTTCTGAAAGGTGAGCACAGCAAAAATGTCGGCCCCGCCATCGACAGCTGGAGTGAATTCCAGCCGCTCGGCGTGGTGGCCGGCATAACGCCGTTCAACTTTCCTGCCATGGTGCCGATGTGGATGTATCCCATGGCGCTCATTTGCGGTAATACGTTCGTGTTAAAACCATCGGAGCGTGATCCATCGGCGCCGATGTTTATCGCAACGCTGCTTAAGCAAGCCGGCCTGCCGGACGGTGTGTTCAATGTCGTCAACGGCGACAAGGAAGCGGTTGATACCTTGCTGCACGACCCGCGGGTCCAGGCCGTTTCTTTTGTCGGCTCCACCCCGATCGCCGAGTACATCTACAGCACCGGCACCGCCAACGGCAAACGGGTGCAGGCTTTGGGCGGCGCCAAGAACCACGCCATCGTGATGCCGGATGCTGATATGGACAACACGGTTTCTGCCCTGATGGGCGCAGCCTACGGTTCATGCGGCGAGCGTTGCATGGCGATCTCAGTGGCCGTAGCGGTTGGCGATGACACGGCCGATACACTGGTCGACAAGCTGAAGCACGAGTTGACTGACCTGAAAGTGGGCAACGGCTGTGACAATTCCAATGACATGGGGCCGTTGATTACCGGCCCGCATCGCGACAAGGTGCGCGGCTACATCGACCTGGGCGTTGAAGAAGGCGCTGAATTGGCGGTCGATGGGCGCGGGCTCAAAGTGGATGGCCACGAAGACGGCTTCTTCCTGGGAGGCACACTGTTCGATCGCGTCACGCCGGAAATGAAAATCTACAATGATGAGATCTTCGGGCCGGTACTGTGCGTGGTTCGCGCCCACAACATGCAGGAAGCCATGGACTTGATCGACAATCATGAATATGGCAATGGCACCTGTATCTTCACCCGCGATGGTGAAGCAGCGCGCTACTTCAGCGACAACATCAAGGTCGGCATGGTGGGTGTGAACGTGCCCCTGCCGGTACCGGTGGCCTACCACAGTTTCGGTGGCTGGAAGCGCTCCCTGTTCGGCGACCTGTTCGCCTACGGCCCGGATGCGATCCGTTTTTACACGCGGCGCAAGACCATTACCCAGCGCTGGCCAAAAGGCGGCGTGCGAGAAAAGGCCCAGTACACCTTCCCCAGCAATAACTAATATTTGCGTGGGAGCAGGCATGGCGTGCTCCCACAAGTATACAAGTCAATTTCGTACATCAAATATTATCGAATTCCGATAATATGATAATATGATAGAAAGCTTTGGAAATAAACTGGCGGAAGACCTGTTCGAAGACAGGCAAACGAAGACCACCCGTGCTTTCCCTTCAGAACTTCGCCGGGTGGGCAGGCGTAAATTGCTGTACTTGCATGATGCGAGTGAATTGAAAGATTTGAGAGTACCGCCTGGAAACAGACTCGAGCGCCTCAAAGGCGGGCGAGATGGTTTTCACTCGATACGCATAAATGTCCAGTGGAGGGTGGTGTTCCGCTGGGAAAGCGGAAATGCGATTGATGTACAAATTGTTGATTATCATTGATTGAGACAGTGGAAATGGCCAGACAACCGAAAAATCCTTTTCACCCCGGCGAGATTCTGCTCGAAGAGTTCCTGGGGCCAATGGAAGTCACGCAAGTGGCCTTTGCGCAGAAAATGGGGTGGACCACGGTAAGACTGAACGAAATTATCAGGGGGAAGAGGGGTATTACAGCGGCTTCAGCACTCGATTTGGCCGATGCTTTGGGCACTTCGGCAAAACTGTGGATGAATTTGCAGGCCACTTACGATTTGGATAAAGCCATAAAAGCTAAACACGTAGCCTGAAGATCCTGCCCTACAAATGAATCAGCGCTGGTCGCCGTGCACCCAGATGATCTCGGCGCCTCCATCGTGGCGGGCCAGAACCCGGGCGATCACGAACAGCAGGTCAGACAAGCGATTGAGGTAGCGAATACTTGCTTCGTTAACCGTCTCTTTATGAGACAGGCTGATCACGCGGCGCTCGGCACGCCGTGCAATGGTGCGGGCCAGGTGGCAGCGGGCGGCGGCTTCCGAGCCTCCGGGCAGGATAAAATCCTTGAGCGGCGGCAGGTCTTCGTTGAAGGCGTCCAGTTCCTGTTCGAGTCCGGCTACGTAACCATCGGGCACCAATGTATAACCGGGCATACACAACTCCCCGCCAAGGTCGAACAGTTCATGCTGGGTGCGTGTCAGGCAGGATCGCACATCGTCAGGCAACTCGGTGGCCAGGACCAGGCCGACTGCGCTGTTCAGTTCATCGACGGTGCCGAAGGCCTCCACGCGAACGCTGTCTTTGTCCACGCG